>JAZOBB010000121.1:0-45719 GCA_045595745.1 Clostridia bacterium
ACCGAAAGCTCAGGTACAAACTGCTCTTTAAATCTTTTGTTTACGTCATCTAAGGTTACAGTGTCGATTACATCTACAAAATCAAAAACTCCGATATTGTTAAATATGTTTGACATAAAGCCGTGCGCTACCGCATTTATATTGTTAAACTGCTTAATGTATTGACCCCAGATTGAACGTTTTATTCTTTCGAAGTCTTCTTTTGATATGCCTTTAACAGTTGCATCTTTTAAATACTCTAAAACGACCTTTTTTACCTCGGCAGGATTATTACTTTCGCCGCTTAACATTGTAAAGCCATAATCCTTTTCGCTTTCGACTTCCACACCTAATTCGCCTAAAATATAGCCTCCGTCATAAAGCTTTGTGTAAAGCTCTCCGGACTTTCCGAATATTGCTCTTGCTATAATCGAAAGCTCTAAGCTTTTCTTTAAAAGAGCTTTTCCGTCATATCCGCAGTCGGTATCTTTAAAGCCAAACATAAACATAGGAACAGATACGCTAAGCTTTTGTGTGATTTCTGAGCGAAGCACCTCGGGCTTTTCGTTGCCGTAATCTCTTACAATTTCTTCTGTAAACGGCTCGGTTTCGGTAATGTGTTCTTCTACACAATCGGCAACCGCCTCGGGTGATACGTCACCTATTACAAATAAAACCATATTCGAAAGATTATAAAAAGTATTATAACACTTATAAAGTGTGTCCTTTGTGATTTTTGAAATTGACTCGACCGTTCCTGCAATATCGCGGTTTACGGGATGCTCAGCATACATAGATGAAAGAAAATTCATCATAAGTCTCCAGTCGGGGTCATCGTCATACATTCCGATTTCCTGACCGATTATGCCCTGCTCTTTTGCAACATTTTCATCAGTAAAATAAGGCTGACGCACAAAATCGAGCAAAATGCCGAGGTTTTCTATAATATCCTGTGTGCTTTCGAACAAATATGCAGTAAGGTTAAAGCTCGTATAGGCATTTGCGTTTGCGCCGTGACGGGCATAGCTTTCAAAAACATTTCCGCCATCGGGTTGCTCGAATAATTTATGCTCTAAAAAATGTGCAACGCCATCAGGAATTTCGGTAAATTCTTTCTGCCCGGGTGTTATAAATTTTCTGTCAATCGAACCAAAGTGTGTGCCGAAAACCGCATAGCTTTTACTGTATCCCTCTTTTGGCATTACATAAACAGACAAGCCGCTTTTGTGTTTTGCGCAGTATAAGGTTTCTTTTACTGTATCATTATAAATTTTTTCGAGTTTCATTATTTACCCTCCTTGCCTGTTAAGAAATATACCATTTCGGGTTTGATGCGTTTTGCAACACGAACAACATCATCAACAGTTACCTTTTCAATTAACTTGATATGGTCTTCTAAGCTAAGCGATGTTCCGCTTAACGCCTGACCAAGATAATAGTCTTCTAAATATCCTATATCGTCACCTAATGCTCTTAATGCATTTATTATGCTTTTCATAGTTGCATCATACTCATAGTCAGAAATGTTGCCGTTTTTAATATCTTCAAGCTGAACATTAATTTCGTCTAATGCTTTTTGCTTGTTTGTAATTTCGATGCCTGAGGATACAACCATCATTCCCTTATATCTGTCGAGCCTTGATGCCGCATAATATGCTAAGCTAAGCTTTTCACGCACGTTGTTAAACAGCTTAGAGTGTGCTCCACTGCCCAAAATGCCGTTATATACCATCAGCGCAGGATAGTCGGGGTCTGTTGGCATTATTCCTGTGGAATAACCTACACAGAGCTTTGCCTGAGTAACATCAAATTTTTCTACAATCTCTGTTTCTTTTTCAGCAGGCTTATGGAGTTCTGCCTTAGGAAGCTCTGTTTGGGTAAGTGTGATGCTTGAAAACTTATCTTTTACCACGTTTATTATGCTTTCTATATCAACATCGCCTGTAACAAATACATCGACAGGTCCTTCTGTCATAATCTTTTGATAATGTGAATATAAGGATTGGGCGGTTATTTTATCAATACTTTCTTTATCTCCCAGTTCGTGCACACCGTATGGCTCGTCTTTGCACATAAGCTCAATTAAACGCCATGTAGCATATGAACGTTTATCGTTAATTATTGCATCAATGTCGTTTTTAAGATTGATTTTTTCTTGTTCTACATATTCAGCTTTAAAGGCACCGTCTGCCGCAAGCGGATTTAATATCATTTCGAACAAAAGGTCTAACGCACCGGTAAATGCGGTTTCGCCCTTTGGTAAAAATCTTTCGTTAACTGCACTGATTGAAAAGGACAAAATCTGGTCTTCGCCTTTTCTGCGTACATCTACATCAAAATATGCACCATAAAGCTCCTGGCGCAGCTTCATAACTGATGCCTGGTCAGGATATTTCGCGCAGCCTCTGCGCATAACATCTGCCAAAAGTGCGTTAAAAGATGCCTCTTCTTTTTTTAATGCACGATGAAAATTTACACTCATCGCTGCTGTTTTAAATTTTTTTGTAGGAATATAGAAAAGCCTTATTCCGTGCTTAATATCATAGCTTTTTAAGTTCTCCATTTTGCCCCTCCTGATTTTTATGCTTATTCTATCCAAAATAATACATTTTATTACTCTTTGATTGTCTGTGCATATATCTCTCTGCGGCTTACTCCCCTGTCCTGCGCCACACGTTTCATAGCTTCTTTTTTATCCATTCCGCTTTTTATATAAAACTCTAAATGCTCTAATACATCTAAAGAGTTAAGCTCGTTTTCATCTTGTGCCGCCTCGGGCGATGCACCCTCAATAACTAACACATATTCGCCTTTTGGCTCGTTTTCGTCATAGTATTTAACTGCATCTTCTAAAGTCATAGGTAAAATTTCTTCATATTTTTTAGTAAGCTCTCTGGCAATGGTTATTTTGCGGTTGCCAAAGCTTTCTAACATATCGGCAAGCGTTCTTTTAAGCTTGTGCGGGGCCTCGTAAAATATAAGTGTATACGGACTTTTATTTACACTGATTAAATGCTCTTGACGGCTTTTTTTGTTTACACTTAAAAAACCTTCAAAAGAAAACCGCGAGGTTGAAAGTCCTGAACAAATAAGTGCATTTATGCCTGCTACCGCACCCGGAACCGGAATAACTCTGACACCTTTTTCGTGACAGATTCGCACCAAATCTTCGCCCGGGTCTGATATTGCAGGTGTTCCCGCATCAGAAATTAAAGCCGCCGTTTCACCGTTTAAAATGCGGTCAATTATGTATTCACCCTTTTGACGGATATTATGCTCAAAATAGCTTGTCATTGGCTTTGTTATACCTAAATGATTTAACAATTTTAGCGAATGCCTTGTATCTTCGGCCGCTATAAAATCAACTTCTTCTAACACCTTTACGGCTCTGTATGTAATATCGTCTAAATTGCCTATAGGTGTTGCAACTAAATATAATACACCCGACTGTTTGTTTTCTCTTGTCATAATTTTACTCCTTTGTCGGCTCTTTAACGTTTTTAACTGTTATAGGTTCTAAAATTTTTATACCGCTGTTTCTGCCCTTTTGACCCTCTATTAAAATCAACGATGGCGGCGCACTTACATCAGAATGCACAAGCTGCAATCTTTTTGGCTCTAAGCGATAGCTTTTCATCAAAAACATTATGTCTGCCAAGCGTTCAGGTCTGTGCACCATATAAAATCTGCCGCCGGTTTTTAATAAATATGCCGCGTTTTTTATTACATCTTCTAACGTACAACAAACCTCGTGCCTTGATATGGTTTTTGCATCGTTAACATTTTGTTTTCCGGTGTTGCATTTCATATAAGGTGGGTTGCAGGTAATAACATCGACACTTTCTGCCGAAAAAAGCTCTTTACTTTTTCTTAAATCGGCACAAATTACCTTTATTTTCGACTCTAAGTTATTTAAAATCACACTACGCTGAGCCATATCTGCAACCTCAGGCTGAATTTCAAGTGCAGTCATATCAGAGCATTTTGTATCAATTGACAAAAGCAGCGGAACAATACCTGTTCCGGTGCAAAAATCCACAAGCTTATCTGATGGCTTTGCGGTTGTAAAATTTGCCAGCATGACAGCATCTGTTCCGTAACAAAATCCGTCGGGATTCTGAATAACTCTGACATTACTTCCCAAATCCTCAATGCGTTCTTCGCTTTTTATTTTTACTTCCATCGCACACCTCGATTGATTTTATAATAACATCAATTTTAAGCACATTTATAGATGTAAAGTGCTCAATAGAGTTTTTAACGGCTTTTTGCACATCTTGCGCAATATATTCCATATGCTTTCCTAAATTTACCGAAATTTCGATAGTTAATAACACTCCCTCAGGTCTTGAAACGACTGTTGTTTTTAAATGTTGGGCAACATCAGGAGTTTTTTCTGTTTCAAATTTAGCTAAAGATAAAATTACCTGATTTGAAATATGATATTCACCTAAATAACTATAGGTTGGTCTTACAACAGTTTTTTCGGTATGGAAGGTATCCTGCTGATTTTTTCCGTATTTTAGGAATATTTTAATTTTGTCTATAAAATATCCCGAAAAATCTTTTTTTATTTCAAAAGTAGGAACGGGTATGACGTGTTTTCCCTGCTCTCTTCTTACTCTTTGTGCCAAGGCAATTTCTTCAGGTGTTGCAACATCTTCAATGTGTATAAATCGAGATATTTCAGGAAGGTCAAGAGCATTTGCAATATGAGAAATCATTTTTACAGATGTTCCTAAAATTAAAATTTTATCAATCTCATTCTTTTTAATTGCCTTTTTAACCTCGTCTATATGCTCTTGTTCTGTAAAAAGTGCACGTTTTACACTTGCAATTTTAGTAGCTTCTCTTTTAGCAGATTTGCCCGCTATAACACTTTTAGCATCGAGCAAAAGACCATCATCAATTATATATTTAATTTGATTTTGTTGTGCAACATATAACGAGCGGTAGCTTTTTCCCGTACCGCTTGTACCGACAAATCCTATCGTTTGCATAATAATCACCCTTTTTTAAATTTCGTGACGACCCTCTAATGCACGGGTTAAGGTTACTTCGTCAGCATACTCTAAATCTCCTCCTACGGGTATGCCGTGTGCTATTCTTGTTACCTTTACACCTAAAGGATGCAAAAGTTTTGCTACATACATAGCGGTTGCCTCGCCCTCGATGTTGGGATTGGTAGCCATTATAACCTCTTTTATATCGCCTTTAGATATACGGTTTAGGAGTTCTTTCATTTTTAAATCCTCAGGTCCAATTCCGTCCATAGGAGAAATTGCACCGTGAAGAACATGATAAACACCTTTATATTCACGGGTTTTTTCCATTGCCAAAATATCCTTAGGATTTTCAACCACGCAAATTATGCTGTGATCACGTTTTTCACTCGAGCATATTTCGCACGGAACGCAATCGGTCAGAGACTGACACTCAGGGCAAAATGTTATCTGGTCTTTTGCAGCTAAAAGTGCTTCTGAAAAGCCTTGCACCTCTTCTCTGCTTATGCGAAGAATATGGTATGCCAAGCGTTCTGCTGAACGTTTGCCTATTCCCGGCATTTTTGCAAATTCTTCAATTAATCTTGCTATCGGCAATGCATACATTTTTATTCCTCCTCGGGCAGTACTAATGCCCCATATTCTTTTGCGGCAATTTCGCCATATTCATCTGACCTTACTGCCGGACGACCCGGATAAAGTTTAATTGCAAGCTCTAAAGCATCTAAGTCTTTGCTTTTAAAGCACACGGGCGGTGATTTAGCCTCGATTAACTTAGCTATAATTTTTTCTACCTCTTTTTCATTTTCTATAGATATTTCAAGTATTTGCTTATTTTCGCTAATCGCCTGATTTTTAAAATCATAAAATAAAATTCCGCTAATTCCCGTAACAGCAGGAACATTATGAAAATCGGGCTTAAACGGCTCGATTTGCCACAAAGCTTTACTTATTGCTGCTGTATATTCAGGACCGCCGTTTGCCGTTCCTACGATTGTGCACTTGTTGCCTGCATATTCGGGAATATAATCAGCAAAGTCCTCAGGTGTCATAAATTCAGAAACTGTCGGAAGGGCAAAAAGCGGTACTGCGGCAAACTCTTTCATTTGAGAAAGCACCTCTAATGTGTCATCAGCATTTGTGCCGCCCAAAACACCTACGCTATTGACCTCTAAAGCCTGAAGTGTTATTATTGCTTTAGCAGGGTCAATTTCGTTTTCCAGTTTAATTTTATCATCAAATGAAAGTCCTACACAAATAGGCAACGGACAAGCTTCTTTTGCCGCTAAAACCGCACATTTTGCCTCGGTAAGATTTGTAAATCCGCCTAAAATCAAAAACGAAACACCTGCATCATAGCATTTCTTTGCCGCATTTAAAGTTTGATTATAGTATTCATCATACGTATTCTTTCCACCATAAAGTGTAAGTCCACCATCTATCGGCGGAATACAACAGGTTGTAAACGCAACCTCATCAGCTGCCTTTATTACCTGTTTTAATGTATCTTCGTTATTTTCGCAAACATTAAAATCAGGCGCAAACAATACGTTTGCGCCGCGCTCTGTTTCATCTAAGTAAAACTCGGATATATTTTCATTATTTATCGCTCTTGAAGAAAGCAGAAGAATATTTGAGTCTAAAATTCTTTTTAACTGTTCTTTTGTCATATTTTCCTCCGACTATTCGCTTACTGTCTGATTTAATTTATCAAGCACACTTGTTATTTGTTTTTTACGGCAAATCAAATTACCCTCACCGTTTATACGAACAAGATAGTTTCGCTCATCCCAATTGTGATACGTAACTACAGTTTTTTCTCCGTTCTTTTTATGATACGTAACCGTACATTCTGTTTCTCCTGCAGATTCTGCCGAAGCAGTAAAATCATCCAACAATATACCTATTACTGCCTGATATACATTTTTAAAGGTATCTTCAGAAACGGCAACAGAATTTATTTTATATCCTGCATTATCCCCTGCTCCCTCAATTGTCATTTCATAGTTTTTGCCATTTCCGTTTATGGTTACTTTTGAAATCTCATCAATGTTTTCAAGATGTATAAGCTTGTCTACCAATTGCATATAATTATATTCTAAAAACTTAAGCTTTGAATTTTCCACTACATATACCGCTTTGCTATCAGGAGTTTTTATAAATCTGCCGTTTTCAGTTTCTTTTCCTACATATACTGTATATGTTTTTTCTGTATCAGATACTGTGTAGACAGCATAGGGATTATCTAAGCCGTATTGAGTTAAATTTTCCGGATTATCTGCCGCAACGCTGTCAAACGACAAAGATAAAATAGTAGGCATTATATATTCTTGAAGGTTATATTCGTTTGCATTTTTAATTACAGGTTCTTTCATTTTCCATTCATATGTCTGTTCTTCATTTTCACTTGCAGGCAAAGTTTCTCGTACCAAAACAATTTTATTACTGCCGCTTTTTTGTATTGAAATTGCAGAAATATCTTCTTCACTGATATTATAAAGCACCTCATCACGCAGTTTTTCAAGTGATAATACAAGGCTTTCTGTGCCTGAATAGCTCTTAGTATAAACCTTATTATCCCCCGAAAGCATTATATAGCATAAGCTGCCGTCAATTGTTTTATTTCCGATTAAAATGCCCTGAGTTGTTCCATCTTTAAATGCTATATCGACAGCTGCTGTAGGATTATCAAGACCATACGGCGAAAAGTCGGTTACACCTTCTGCAGCAAGCTCTCTGACTGTTACAGTACTGCACTCATACGCCAAAGTGTTTGCTCTTGACTGACTGATTTTTATTGAAGGGTCGTTATTTACAACCCAGCTTTTACCGTCTGTCGCGACTGTATAGCTTTTACCATCTTTAGTAACTGTTATACTTTTTATATTTTCTTTTTCTGCTTTAAACATATCAATTGTAGTTATTGGTTCAAAGCTTGGCGATGCCGGTGTTTCGTCTTTAGGCTCGGTTTTTAAAAGCACTATAAATGCTGTTGTAAGTACTGCGATAATTGATAAAATTATTATAATATTTTTAATTGGTTTCATATTTAACCTCCAAAACTGTTATTATAATAATTTTACTACAAATCGCGTATAATTTCAATCTTTATAGACATAAAGTCATAAAAAGTTTTTTATTTTCTTTCTTTTTTAAGAACACTACATAAAAGTCCTATATCCTCACCTGTTATACACGACATTAACATCAAAAGAAAAACATATATCACTATTGCTCCCGATATCTCACAAACTAATAGTCCGGTAGTTGTTATAGTTTGTTCTGCAAAAAAGCATACCGCTGTTTTTACAGCAATTACTGAGCTAAAAATTGATATAATCGGTTTTATTACCCAATTAAAATATTCTATTTTAAAATCAGTAACCTTTATCAGTCTGTTCAGACTTAAAAATCCGTTTAAAAGCTCACAGGTGAATATAACTGCAACAAATCCCCCTATTCCATATTCAGGAATTAAAAAACATACCAAAACAACACTTACAAACGAATCTATAACATTATATTGCATAGAGCTTAGCTGCTGATTAAGCCCCTTTAGCATTCCGTCTACGACCGAATCTAAATACATAACACTAATTAGCGGAGCAAAAATTTTTAAATACATTCCCGCATCCAGACTTTTATATATTACTATACCTAAATCTTGTGAAAACGCAAAGAAAATACCACTTACGCCAATAGCAAAAATTAATGTTACGTGAAAAACTCTTGATATAATATAGTGTATTCTTCTTATGTTTCTGTTTGCATTACATTCTGCCAATTCAGGAACTAATAATAACGAAAATGATGTTAAAAAAGCTGACGGAAACAATAGCACAGGTATTACCATTCCGTGTACCACTCCGTATTTTGCAAGTGCTGTTTCTTTAGAGTATCCGTATTCCCGAAGCTTTGGCGGCACTAAAATATGCTCTATCGTTGTAAGCGCGGAACGGGCATAACTGCTTATTGCAACAGGCATTGCAATAGATATAAGACGTTTTAGCATACCTTTTGTGGCAGGCATTTTGCCTTTACACTTTTTAATATCTGATTTATACAGAACAAACTCATAAACAAACGATAAAATTTCTGCTATACTTCCGCCTGCAACAATTGCAAGGCACGCATATTCGATGCCTTTGGGAGCTAATATGCTTAGACCTATAACAGCTATGCTTATGCGAATAAACTGCTCAAAAATCTGTGCCGATGCAGTCTTTATAACCCGTCTTACAGCCGTAAAGTATCCGCTTAAAGCTGCCGATAATGCTATCGGAACAAGGCTTATTGACAAAGCATACAGCGATTTTACCGTTCGCGCATCAGAAAGGATAATCTCTCCTATCGGTTTTGCAAATATAAACAAGGTTATTGCCGCAACACTACCAAAAAAAAGACTGTAACCAAGGCATCGTCTTACTGCCATACGAGCACCTAGTGCCGAACCCTTTGCAAGTTCTTCGGTTACTAATCGGGTCGTGGCAAGGTTTATTCCTGAGCTTGCCAAGGTAACTGCAAAAGTGTATACCGACATAACAAGCTGAAAAAGCCCGACGCCAGATGCGCCGAGCTTATTAGATATATATACATTAAACGAGACACCAACTGTTCGCATAAAAAGCGAGGTTAGTGACAATATGATTGTATTTAATATAAACTTTTTACCTTTTCGCATGCTTATCCGCCTCCGATACAATATATGAACAAAGGCTAAAAAACATACCCACATATAAAAAGCAGACAGGAATTAATCCTGTCTGCTTATAATTTAAACTAAATTATTTACTCATTTCGCTGATTTTTGCCTGTGCAGCTGCTAAACGAGCAATCGGCACACGGAACGGTGAACATGATACATAATCAAGACCGATTTTGTGGCAGAATTCAACAGAAGACGGGTCGCCGCCGTGCTCACCACAGATACCGATGTGGAGGTTCGGGTTAACCGGCTTACCGAGCTTAATGGACATATCCATCAGCTTACCAACACCTGTCTGGTCGAGTTTTGCAAACGGGTCGTTTTCGAAGATTTTTGTATCATAGTAAGCATTTAAGAACTTACCGGCATCGTCACGAGAGAAACCGTAAGCCATCTGAGTAAGGTCGTTTGTACCGAAGCAGAAGAAGTCTGCTTCTTTTGCGATTTCGTCAGCAGTCAGTGCTGCTCTCGGAATCTCGATCATTGTACCAACCTCATAGGTCAGTTTGCTGCCTGCTGCTGCGATTTCAGCATCTGCAGTCTCAACAACAACCTTCTTAACAAACTTAAGCTCTTTAACGTCACCAACCAACGGAATCATAATTTCAGGAGCTACTTTCCAGTCCGGATGAGCTTTCTGAACGTTGATAGCTGCACGGATAACAGCTTTTGTCTGCATTTTTGCAATTTCAGGATAGGTAACTGCAAGACGGCAGCCACGGTGACCCATCATCGGGTTGAACTCGTGGAGAGACTCGATAATAGCCTTAATTCTTTCAACAGATTTACCCTGAGCATCTGCAAGCTTTTTGATATCTTCTTCAGTTGTCGGAACGAACTCATGAAGCGGCGGGTCTAAGAAACGGATTGTTACGGGGTTGCCCTCTAATGCTTCGTAAAGTTTTTCAAAATCGCCCTGCTGAACAGGAAGAATCTTTTCTAATGCTTTTTCTCTTTCTTCAACTGTGTCAGAACAAATCATTTCACGGAATGCATCAATTCTGTCGCCCTCAAAGAACATATGCTCTGTACGGCAAAGACCGATACCTTCAGCACCCAGCTCGCGAGCTTTTTTAGCATCAGCCGGAGTATCTGCGTTTGTTCTAACTTTAAGTGTTCTGTATTTGTCAGCCCAAGCCATGATTCTGCCGAACTCACCAGAGATAGATGCGTCAACAGTCGGGATTAAGCCGTCATAAATAGCACCGGTAGAACCGTCTAAAGAGATAAGGTCTCCTTCATGGTATTCTTTACCTGCTAATACAAACTTTTTGTTTTCTTCGTCCATGTTGATTTCGGAGCAACCAGATACACAGCAAGTACCCATACCACGAGCAACAACCGCTGCGTGAGAGGTCATACCGCCACGAACTGTTAAGATACCCTGAGCAGCCTTCATACCTTCAATATCTTCAGGAGATGTTTCTAAACGAACGAGAACAACCTTTTCGCCTCTTTCGTTCCACTCTTTTGCATCTTCGGCAGTAAATACGATTTTACCGCAAGCAGCACCGGGAGATGCAGCTAAAGCACGACCGATAGGCTCTGCCTTTTTAAGTGCTGCAGCATCAAACTGCGGATGAAGAAGTGTATCTAAGTTTCTCGGGTCAATCATTGCAACTGCTTTTTCTTCAGTAATCATTCCCTCGTCAACTAAGTCACAAGCGATTTTTAAAGCAGCTTTAGCTGTTCTTTTACCGTTACGGGTCTGAAGCATATAAAGTTTTTTATCCTCGATAGTAAACTCCATATCCTGCATATCTCTGTAATGGTTTTCAAGCTTTGCGCAGATGCCGATGAACTCTTCGTATACTTCAGGCATAACCTCTTTAAGCTGGTCAATTTTCTGAGGTGTACGAACGCCGGCAACAACGTCTTCACCCTGAGCATTCATTAAGAATTCACCCATAAGGTGCTTTTCACCTGTAGCAGGGTCACGTGTAAATGCAACACCTGTACCAGATGTTTCGCCCATGTTACCGAATGCCATCATCTGAACGTTAACAGCGGTACCCCAAGAATAAGGAATATCGTTGTCACGACGGTATACGTTAGCACGGGGGTTATCCCATGAACGGAATACTGCCTTAACAGCTTCCATAAGCTGTTCTTTCGGATCTGTCGGGAAATCAGAACCGATTTTTGCTTTATATTCAGCTTTAAACTGATTTGCAAGTTCTTTAAGGTCGTCAGCAGTAAGCTCAACGTCCTGAGTAACGCCTTTTTCTTCTTTCATCTTGTCGATGAGCTCTTCGAAGTATTTTTTACCTACTTCCATAACAACGTCAGAGAACATCTGAATAAATCTTCTGTAGCAGTCCCAAGCCCAACGCGGATTGCCTGATTTTTCAGCCAAAACGTTTACAACCTCTTCGTTAAGACCGAGGTTTAAGATTGTATCCATCATACCGGGCATAGATGCTCTTGCACCCGAACGAACGGAAACTAAAAGCGGATTTTCTTTATCACCAAACTTTTTGCCAGTGATTTTTTCCATGTCTGTGATAGCAACCATAATCTGATCCATGATTTCGTCATTGATCTTTCTGCCATCTTCATAGTACTGTGTACATGCTTCAGTTGAAATTGTGAAGCCCTGCGGTACCGGCAGACCAAGCTTTGTCATTTCAGCAAGGTTTGCACCTTTACCACCTAACAGATTTCTCATATCTGCATTGCCTTCGCTAAACAGATATACATACTTTTTACCCATCAATGAAACCTCCTATATCTTTTGTTCAGATTTAAATTTTAAACCCTTACAATTTTTAACCAAATTTTGATGTTCACGAGGACACCACAGTATATTATACCATATAATTACAAAAATGCAATTATTTTTTTATTTTTTTAGCTTTTTTCGTATAATTTATTATTTTTCCGATTTTTCGGTATTTTATACCTTGGTCAGTTTCGCAAATGCGCCCATTAAATTTTTAGTGCCAACATCGTCAAAAGCTATTTCGATTCTTACATCTCCTCCCTCGGGAGTTACTGACAACACCATACCTTTACCGAACTTGCGGTGAGTTACTACATCGCCCGGTGCAAAATCAACATTAACCGGCTTTGAGCGAACATCAAAGGCTTTTTTGTTGAAGATATCGTTAAACAATGCCTGTTTGCTCTGCTTTGGTGAACTGTCAATTTCGTGTGCAAGTTCAGTTTTTTGTGCGATTATATTTGTAAATTCTTCAGGAATTTCACCTAAGAATCTGGACGGATTAGCATATTGTGAGCCACCATAAAGATTTCTTCTTTGTGCATATGATATTGTAAGGTGTTTTTTAGCTCGAGTTATGCCTACATAGCACAGTCTGCGTTCTTCCTCAATTTCTTCCGACGAAAACATAGAGCGACTGCTGGGGAACAACCCCTCCTCCATTCCGCACAAGAATACGTTGCCAAATTCCAGACCTTTTGCACTGTGCAAGGTCATTAAAACAACAGTATCTGAGTTTTCATCGTAGTTGTCAATATCAGATACAAGTGAGGTTCTCTCTAAAAATTCGGCAAGAGTTGGCTCATCGGTATCCTTTTCGTACTCAAATGCCGAAGAAATAAATTCTCCGATATTTTCTAATCTGGTCTGATTTTCTACACTGCCGTCTAACATAAGCATTGCACGGTATCCGCTTGCTTCTAAAATGTTTTCAAGTATAGCCGACGGAAGTGCATCTTTTGACTGTGCCTGAATAGCGCGAATTAACTCTGTAAAGCCTTTTAACTTGTCAGAAATCTTTGCTAAATCAGGGATTTGTTCCGCTATTTCCATAGCGGCAAACATACTTATACCTCTCTCAGAAGCTGCCTGAGCAATTTTTTCTATCGAGGTTGTTCCTATTTTCCTGCTCGGCTCGTTTACAACACGAATTAAGCTTATGTTGTCGTTAGGATTATAAACCAAACGCAAATATGCTAAAACATCTTTAACTTCTTTTCGGTCATAGAATCTTAAGCCTGCCAAAACTCTGTACGGAATATTGTACCCGCTAAGTGTTGTCTCTATTATACGCGACTGTGCATTCGTTCGGTATAAAATGGCACAGTCCGAATATTTACCACCATTTGATGTCACAAGATTTATTTGCTTTGCTATGTACTCTGCCTCTTCATACTCATTTTGAGCTCCGAATACATCAATTTTTTCTCCGTCGCCGTTATCGTTCCAAAGGTTTTTGCCTTTTCTGCCCATATTATTTGCAATAACATGGTTTGCCGCATTTAAAATGTTTTGCGTTGAGCGATAATTTTGCTCAAGCTTTATTACCTTTGCTCCCGAAAACTCTTTTTCAAAATCTAAAATATTATTAATGTTTGCTCCACGGAATTTATATATACTCTGGTCGTCATCGCCGACAACACAAATATTTTCTCTGCCGGCAGCTAACATACTTGTAAGCATATACTGTGAATTATTTGTGTCCTGATATTCGTCAACAAAAATATATTTAAATTTGTTCTGATAGTATCTAAGTGCCTCTTCTTCCATAGAAAGCACCTTTACACTCAGCATAATAATATCATCAAAATCTAAAGCATTTGCCTCTTTTAATCGTTTTTGATACAGCTTATACACTTCTCCGATTTTCGATTTTCTGAAATCGCCCTCAAACACATCGCAAAAAGCATCAGGCTCCATTAAATCATCTTTAGCTGAAGATATTTCTGCCATAACACCTTTTACGGGGAAATATTTTTCGTCCATATCAAGCTCTTTTAAGCATCTTTTAACAAGTGTTTTCTGATCTGCGGTATCATAAATAACAAAGTCGCTGCCATAACCGAGCAAATGTATGTTACGGCGCAAAATTTTCATACAGCAGGCATGAAAGGTATGAATCCACATTCCGTCTGCCGCCTCACCGATTAACCCCTCTATTCTTTCTTTCATTTCGTTTGCCGCTTTATTGGTAAACGTAATAGCAAGTATTTCATAAGGACGAGCTAAGCCTTGTTCTAAAATATAAGCAATTTTATTTACAACAACCGTTGTTTTGCCTGAGCCTGCACCTGCTAAAATTAAAATCGGCCCATCGGTTGTTAAAATTGCCTCACGCTGTTTATCATTAAACCTATCTAAGTTCATAGCTCCTCCTCAATTATTTTTTTCATTGCATCTAATGCTCGCTCTGAAATTTTTGTATATCTTTCTTTTTTGTTTTTCACTCGGTAATCAAGCGAATCTATAATACCAAAATTTATGTTCATAGGCTGAAAATCTTTTCCCTCGAAAGCCGAAACGTGCTTAGCAAGTGCTCCCGTTGCCGTAAGCGACGGGAAAATTAAAGGCTCTTTTCCCAAAATTTTACGTGCCGCACTTATTCCGGCAACAATGCCTGACGATGCAGATTCAACATATCCCTCAACACCGGTAATCTGACCTGCAAAGTATAGACCCGGTCGTTTTATTACCTCGTACGATGAATTTAAAAATCCGGGCGAATGTAAAAATGTGTTTCTGTGCATAACGCCGTATCTGACTATATCCATATTTTCAAGTCCTGGTATCATTGAGAAAACTCTTTTTTGTTCGCCAAATTTTAAATGCGTTTGAAAACCGACCATATTAAAAAGTGTACCGTCTTTATCATCCTGACGTAGCTGAACAACTGCATAATACTGCTTGCCAGTTTCGGGGTGCTCTAAGCCAACCGGCTTTAAAGGTCCGAATGTAAGGGTATCTTCTCCTCTTTTTGCCATAACCTCTACCGGCATACAGCCCTCGAAAACCTTTTGATTTTCAAACTCGTGCAGCTCTGCCGTTTCGGCATTTATAAGTTCGTTATAAAAACGCAAATACTCCTCTTTAGTCATAGGACAGTTAATATAATCTGCTGTTCCTCTGTCATATCTTGCTTTTCTGTATGTTTTTTCGTGGTCTATTGATTCATAAGTAACGATAGGTGCTGCCGCATCAAAAAAATATAGCTGATTGCCATCGCAAAGCTCTTTTATGCTTTCTGACAAAGCATCTGATGTAAGAGGACCCGATGCTACAATAACAATTCCATCATCAGGGATTTTTGTTACCTCTTCGTGAATAACATTAATTTTGGGGTTACTTTCAATTTTTTCTGTCATCATTTTTGCAAAGCCGACACGGTCAACAGCCAGTGCTCCGCCTGCAGGGACACGGGTTTTATCTGCACATTCGGTAACTAATGAGCCTAAAAGTCGCATTTCGGCTTTTAAAAGTCCTGCTCCGTTTTCTAATGTATCTGCTCTTAACGAATTTGAACACACCAACTCACCTAACGCATCTAAAGAGTGCGCAGGAGTTTTTTTATCGGGTTTCATTTCGTACAAATCTACATCTATTCCATATTTTGCAAGCTGCCATGCCGCCTCGCATCCGGCAAGACCACCGCCAATTACAGTTACTTTCATTTGTTCCATCCTTTTATCTGTTATTTTAAATATCTTCAATTAAAGCCGCTGCATATTTGTCGATAAGATATATCGGTCGATAGGCAAGCTTTGTCTTCCTTAGCCCCGCTAAACCCATATCTTCTTCACGATTTATATATTTATACTTACTCCACTCGTGCTCGCAAAACTGCTGATTTATCGCGTTAAACACACCGCGGATTGAACTGTTACCAAACTCTAAATGTGCTAAAACCGTATCGTTTGTAACCGGTTCTGCAAAAGATACTGCCTCTAACTGCCCGTTAATTTTAATTCCGCCGCCGACAACACCTAAAGCCGAAAAATTATCAATAACCTTATAGGTTGCGCCACGTGCATTATCGCCGCTGTCATCATTCTGCTTTTCTTCTGTCCAGCGTTCAAACAGCTTTTTGCATTCGGACATATCATTTTCTGAAAGACGCACATATTCAAAATTATAATTGTTTTTAAAGTAATTTAAGTGATTTCTCTTTTGATGAAGCTTTTTACCGCTTAATGTTATTAATTTTTCTGTTTCGTAAACATAATCTGAGTTATCTCTGTCATAAATAAACTCAAACTTATCAGGATAAAGCTTTTCTAATTCATTCTTCATCCACTCAGACAAGTTACGAAAAAGCGGTCTTACACCCTCACCTTTTAAATATTCGCAAATCAGCCTTATTGCCTCTTTTTTATCACCTAAGCCGATAGGATATGAAACCATAGGCGGATTCTTTCGGAATTGGAAAAACAGCACCATACAGCCGCAAACTTCGGCATAGGTAATGGCACCGTTTCCTTCCCACATAAACATATTTGTAAAATTGTATGTCGAATTATCGATATTCGAAAAATATCGCGAAAAAACGTCTTTATCCTTTAACGTTATTCTCTTACGTTCTATCATACCTGCTCCTTTAGTTAAACACTATATTCTGACAAAAGCTCCATTGCACCTTTTATCGTTTCGTCATCTAACTTTACATCGCAAAAATGCTCATAAGCATATACTGCCTGTAACACAAACATACCCAGTCCGTTTAAAATTTTTGCGCCACGTTTTTGTGCTTCTTCTAAGAATACAGTTTTTTTAGGATTATAAATCAAATCACAGCAAACTGTATTTTTATCAATCATATCCATATGCTCACTAAAAGGATTTTCGTTCTCATACGGATGCATTCCGAGCGGTGTTGTGTTTATTATTATATCATATTTAGCTTGCTTATCAAATTCATAAAAAATGCGGCAATCAGTATATTTTGTAACAATTTCGCCTATTATTTCGGCTCTTTTTTTAGTTTTTGCCAAAAATGTTATCGACTCTATTTCTTTTTTAGCAAGCTTGTATGCAACACCTCTTGCCGCTCCGCCTGCACCAAGCATAAGCACCTTTTTGCCCTTTAAATCGCCTACTAAATCTTCTAAAGATTTAACAAAAGCATCGCCGTCGGTATTGTATCCATACCATTTGCCGTCACGATTAACTATGGTGTTTACCGCCTCCATAATTTCTGCCTCGGGGTCGATAAAATCAATACATTTCATTATATCAATTTTATAAGGTGCGGTTATGTTAAAGCCTTTTGCGTTCATTTTTGTTGCCGCTATTACTACGGGTTTTAAATCATCTGCCGATTCAAGCTCAAAGGCTAAATATGCCATATCGAGACCTGTTTTTTCAATAAAATAGCTGTGTATTTTAGGCGATAATGTATGAGCTAAAGGCTTTCCGAAAACACCTAAAAGCTTTGTATCTTTAGTTGCGTTCATTTTTGCACGTCCTTAGATTTTCTTTTTTTATCCTTAGTCTTTTTATCTTTAACAGGAGCTATAAAGCTGATTATTTTTCCCACAGTAAACATAATTGAGTTACAGTTAATAAGAGCAATTCCTTTGCCGAACGCCTTTCCTCCAACGGTCAGTGCCGCGACAATACCTGCTAAAATAACAGATAAGATAAACTCATCACTTTTAGGCATCATTATGTGAACCATCGCAACAATTGCACCCGATGCACTACCTGATACGATACCTGAAATATCACCTATAACGTCATTACAAAAATTACCCACCTTATCTGCATTTCGTATAAGACGTATGGTTTCTTTTGCGCCGCGCACCTTTCTGGAGCTGAGCGAATGAAACGGAACCTCTGATGCCGCTGTTACGGCTGTTCCGACAATATCAAATATAATTCCTATTAAAACAAACCCAATTAAAATCATAAACGCCCATATAATATTAACCTTACGCATAAGTCCTGCCTGAAGCATCTGCATTACGCAAGATATAAAAAATGTCCAGATAATAATTTTTACTACCCAGCTATAGCTGACTTTTCTTCCTCCGACGTTATTTGACCTTACTTTAATTTTTGTATTCTGTTTCCCCGCATCTGCGTCCAAAACATTCACCAAGCCTTTCGTTTAATAACTTTAAATATGTATAAAATACGGCTCGCTAAAAAGCGAACCTTAAGTTTTAAAATCCCTTATTATTATGTACCCTGTTAAGGGGGTGGTAATGCAAAAGGTTAATTTTACGGTTTAGGTTCGGTAGGATTTCCCGATGCGCAACCGATTCGTCGCCAAATCGGCGGTTTCCCTTTAAACGCAGCCTGCCGGATTTCTCCTGACAGAACCGAATCGCCACTTAAGTCCGTACTGCAATCCCTAAAGCACCTCATATGAACAGCCTAGAGGTTTTCCCAAACGGTCAAGCTCGTTCTTAGCCTCTTTTGCAACTATGGTTTCAAGCAGCGATAACACAAAACCTTTGGCCGAAGATTTCGTGTCTGATCCGCTATCCACCATACCCACTCAAGGCAGGCTACACTGCACACAGCACTACTTAATCACAAGCCTATGGCTATGTCATTAAAAGACCGTTTGCTATCAGCAAACTGTGAAGAATTTGCACCGCAACGCAGGTTTAATCCTGTTTCGTACTTTTCTTATGTCTTGTTCGGCAAAAAGCCTTATCAAGAGCACGTAAAAGCACAAGAACAGGTCTCCACGGAAAAGGGGTCGCATCCGCATGCCATTGCAGACTGCCCCTAAACCTTAACTCCCAGCACCAACCCCCGACTGGGCGTCGAAAGCAAGCACCAGGAACTTCATCGATATGCCCTTCAACGGATTTTTAGGCCCGTCCTGGGAACGAGAAGCACCGACTAGGATACTGCACCACCAAATGATATTTTAACATAAATTTTTAAAATAGTAAATTGCAAGTAAATCAAATTGCAAACCAAGATTTGTAATTTTTAGCTGTTTTGCTTGATTTCTTAAGTTTATCTCTTTCAAACTCTGTTTTTCTTCATTTTTTAAAGTGTATATATCATAACAGAAACTAAAATTCCCACTAAAGCTCCTGCGAATACCTGAAGAGGTGTGTGCCCTAACAATTCTTTTAATCGTTTGCCTGTTACCTCTAAATTCTCGGTTCCGAAATTTTCAATAATTTTGTTTAAAATTTCCGCTTGCTCACCTGCCGCACGTCGTATGCCCGAGGCATCATACATAACAACAAATGCCAAAACAACGCATATTGCAAATGCCGCAGAAGCTAAGCCCTCTTCATAGCCAACCGAAGTGGTAAGAGCGATTACAAACGCAGAGTGTGAGCTTGGCATTCCGCCCGAACCTACAAATCGACGAACATCAAATTTTTTGTCTTTCATTAAAACAAATATAACCTTTAAAAATTGCGCTGCAAACCACCCGATAAGTGCAGCAATTAGCATTTTGTTAGAAAATAATTCTTCAAAAAAATTCAAATCAATATCACCCCAACACAAATTTTGGTCTTCATCAGTTGTCTCTTTTTAAAAGGTAATCTGCAAGTTCTTCTAAAAATTCAGCTTTTTTTCCGTACGGTTTTAAATAAGCTTTTGCTTTTTTCGTATATTCATCAAGCATTTGCTTTGATTTTTCTAATCCATACAGACTTACAAATGTAGTTTTTTCATTTATTTCATCTACACCCGTCATTTTGCCCAATATATCGCTGTCGCCCTCTACATCTAATATATCGTCTTTAATCTGGAATGCAAGCCCTAAATTTTTTGCATATTCACTAAGATTTTTAATATCTTCATCAGTTGCTCCACCTGCTATCGCACCCAGCTTTGCTGCCGCAATAATAAGAGCACCTGTTTTGTTAAGATGAAGTGCATCTAAGGTTTTTTCGTCAACCTTTTTTCCCTCTGATTCTATATCTATTACCTGACCGCCTATCATACCCTCTGTTCCGCCTGCCTCAGCTAAAACCAAGATTTCGCGAAGGGTTTGCTCAGGCGAAAGCTCAGAAAACTTTACCGCGATCTCAAAGGCTTTTGTTAAAAGTGCGTCTCCTGCTAAAACTGCCATAGCCTCGCCAAACACCTTATGGTTTGTGGGCTTGCCGCGACGTAAATCGTCGTTATCCATACACGGCAAATCATCGTGAATAAGAGAATAGGTATGTATCATCTCTAAGCTACATGCAAACGGCAACACTTTTTCACCGCTATCAAAAAGCTCGGCACAAGCGGAAGCAAGCACGGGTCTTATTCGTTTTCCGCCTGCAAACAAGCTGTATGCCATTGCATCGTATATAGTTTTTTGATAATTGTCTGCCTTTTCAAAATATTTTTCTAAAGCAAGGCTTACCGTCTCGATTTTTCGGTTAAACTCCTCTTTAAACAAAAGTATCAACTCCCAAAGTCTGTTTAATCATCTAAATTCTCAAATTCTTCTTCGGTTATTTCGCCATCTTCATTCTGCAAAAGGACAGTAACCTTTTGCTGTGCCTTATCTAGCATCGACTGACAGCTTTTTGACAGCTTAATGCCCTGCTCAAATAATTTAAGCGATTCATCAAGTGTAGTTTCTCCATTTTCGAGTGCGGATACTATACCCTCTAACTCGTTAATGCTTTGCTCAAAGCTCTTTGCTTTTGCCATAATTAACCCTCCTGAACATTTAGTGCCGATGCGTTTTCACGCATATAATAAAACAAATATTGCTGTGCGATCCCCGCGTTTTTTCCAAACCTTTCTTTAGCAAACTCTGCCGCTTCTTTGGCCGTATATTCTTTATTATATAATGTATGCAAAACCCGTCTTACCCATACATCAACAGGAAATGCCTCCTCTTTGGCAAATCCGAAAAGCGCGATACAATCGGCAACCTTAGGACCTACTCCTTTTATTTTCATAAGCTCAGATTTTAAAGATACATAGTCTAAATCATGAATTTCGTCAAGATTTATTTCTCCCGAAGTTATTTTTTTAATTGCATCTATTAAATATTCATCTCTGTAGCCTGCACAAAGCGGTGCTAAATCGCCTTTTTCTATTCCGAAAAGCTCAGATGGCTCGGGAAAGGAATAATATGTATCAGAAAATGCCAAAATTGGCTTGCCGAACAGACGGCAAAAGGTTTCGATTATTTTTTTTATTCTGGGAATGTTGTTATTTGACGATATAATAAATGATAAAAGAGTTTCCCACGGGTCTTGCTTTAATATTCTTATACCGCCGCCAAAGCTTATTGCCTCATCCATAACTCCGCCGTCTGATAGTAGCTTTTTTGCCTTTTTATAATCTTTTTTTAAATCAAAATAATCATTCCACAAGCTGTCAAATTCGTTTTGGTTGATATTTTCAAAAATAATATCTTCACCCGTTTGGCTGACCTTGAGCACTTGGCCGTTTGCAACACCTATGTAAGAATTTTCGCCTACAGGATTCCATCTGAAGCATTGACCGCATTCAAAAATCTGCTTAGCATTAAAATCTTCGGATGAAAATTTTATAAATCTTTCCATGGTGCTTCCTCTCTTCCGGTTAGTTCACCGTCTTCTTTAAGATTCATAAAATTATTGTGTCTTAACGATTCATATAAGACGACTGCTACAGAATTGGATAAATTAAGTGAGCGATTGCCCTCTGCCATCGGTATTCTTATTGCACTGTCATAGTTCTCTTCAATAAGGTTTTCAGGAAGACCTCTTGTTTCTTTGCCAAAAACCAGATAGTCGCCATCTTTATAATCGGGTTCGTCGTATCTTAGTTTTGCTTTTGTTGTAGCAAAATAAAAATTACCGCTGTTTTTACTGAAAAAATCTTTAAGATTTTCGTAATAACGAATATCCAAATCGTACCAGTAGTCGAGACCCGCTCTTTTTAATTTTTTGTCATCAATTGTAAAGCCCATCGGCTTTACAATATGTAAAACACTTCCCGTAGCCTTGCAGGTACGTGCAATGTTGCCCGTATTCTGCGGTATTTCAGGCTCGACCAACACAATATTCATTGACATATTTTAACTCTCCTTATTTTTCCCACGCCCGGTTATTAACAAAGCGTTCAATTCGCTCTAATGCCTGATTTATGCTTTTTATGCTATATGCATATGAGCAACGTATAAACCCTTCGCCGCTGTCTCCAAAGGCACATCCGGGTACAACTGCCACTTTTTCGCTATACAAAAGCTTTTCACTAAATTCGTTAGAGTTAAGACCAGTTGAAGAAATCTGAGGGAAAACATAAAATGCTCCTTCAGGCTCAAAACAGTTAAGTCCCATTTTGTTAAAGCCGTCAACTATTACTCTTCTGCGAATATTATACTCGCCGCGCATATTTTCAATATCAATATCACCGTTTTTTAAAGCCTCAATAGCCGCATACTGGCTGGTTGTAGGTGAACTCATAATCGCATACTGATGAATTTTAAGCATGGTTTTCATAACCTCGCGTGGCCCTACCGCAAAGCCTAAACGCCACCCGGTCATTGCATAAGATTTTGAAAATCCATTTACAATTATCGTGCGTTCTTTCATATCAGGAATGCTCGCAATAGAGGTATGTTCAAGTCCATAAGTAAGCTCTGCATATATTTCATCAGATAATATCATTATGTTCGTTCCGCGCAAGACCTTAGCTATTTCTTCTAGCTCATCACGCGTCATTATTCCACCCGTAGGATTGTTCGGATAAGGCAGAATAAGCAATTTTGTTTTCGGGGTTATTGCAGCTTTTAGCTGCTCAGGTGTAAGCTTAAATTTATTTTCAACCTTTGTAACTATCGGCACGGGCACCCCGCCTGCTAAAAGTGTACACGGCTTGTAGCACACAAAGCTCGGCTCAGGAATTAAAACCTCGTCACCGGGATTAACCAGCGAACGAATGCACAAATCTATTGCCTCACTGCCACCAACCGTAACTATAACCTCATCTTCGGGTTGGTATGATAAATCAAGTCTTCTTTCTAAATAATTTACTATTTCGCGACGCAGTTCAATTAAGCCGGCATTCGACGTATAGTGCGTGTTTCCGCGCTCTAGGGCACGAATACCTTTGTTTCTTATATGCCAGGGTGTTACAAAGTCAGGCTCGCCCACACCCAATGATATTGCGTCTTTCATTTCACTTACTATATCAAAAAATTTTCTTATGCCTGAAGGCTCTAAGCTTTTTGCTTTTTCCGAAAGCAGGGTATTATAATTCACAGTGATATCACCTCTCGAGGGTCTTTAATATTTTCGCCTGTTATGATTCCATCGACCTTATATTTTTTTAACACAAAATGTGTGGCTGTGCTTAAAACTTCCTCCATAGGAGCAAGCTTTTCGGCGACAAACAAGGCGACTTCTTTCATTGTTTTTCCCTCGACTAATACCCATATATCAAATCCGCCCGACATTAAAAATACAGACGAAACCTCTTCATACTGTTCAATTTGCTCTGCAACCTTGTCAAAACCCTCACCCATTTTTGGTGTGACCTTGAGTTCTATCATTGCCGAAACAAGCTCATTTTCACATTTATCCCAATCAACAATTGCTTTATATCCTAAAATTGCTTTGCTTTCTTCATATTGCTTTATTCTGGCGGCGGCTTCTGCCTCGCTGATTCCAAGCATAATTGCTATCTGTTTTGCTGAAAGCGTAGCATCTTTTTCGAGCAATGATAAAATTGATTTCATTTCTTTTTACATCCTTTCATAATATTTTTTATTTTATAATTTATTCTTCTGTTTCTTCTTCATCAAGCACACAGCCATATACGTACTCCCAAAAATCATCAACGCATTCGCTGTTTTTGGTTGAAAACGGAATCAAAATATCTCCGTCCTGTAAATCGAGAGTTTCGATAATTAATTCTAAGTTTTCTTCGAGTTTTGTTTTAGAAATTTTATCGCATTTAGTGGCAAAAACAACTGCATATTCAGAGTGTTGTCTTATCCACTTCATCATATTTACGTCATCAACGCTTGGCTTATGTCTTGAATCGACAAGCAGAATAACCTGATTTAATTGGTGACGGCTGTTAATATACTCACCTATTCGGTCACCCCACTTTTTAATTTCGTCGTGAGATTTTGCCGCATAGCCGTATCCGGGTAAGTCAACTAAAGTTAATTTATCATCAATATTAAAGAAATTAATTGTGGCAGTTTTACCCGGTGTTGCACTTACTCTTGCAAAATTACGTCGGTTTAGCACCTTGTTAATAAGCGAGGATTTACCCACGTTTGAGCGACCGACCAAAGCAATCTCGGGAACAGTTGTATTAGGATATTGCACCTTTTTAACCGCCGAAATTATAAGTTCAACTTTGTTTGTATTGAGTTTCACGCAAATCCCTCCGCTTTTATAAAAGTGCTTCTTTTAAAACCTCGTCCATTGTCGATACTAAAACTATATTAACATTGTCCTTTACAACCTGCTCTAAGTCATCTGTATCTTTTTTATTGTCAATAGGAATTAAAACCTTTTTAATTCCTGCCTTATATGCCGCAAGAGTTTTTTCTCTTAGTCCGCCAATAGGCAGAACTCTGCCACGCAGAGTAATTTCGCCCGTCATTGCAACCTCGTGATTAACTCTCTTTTTGCTGAGTGCCGATGCTAAAGCTGTTGCAATTGTTATGCCGGCAGATGGTCCATCTTTTGGTGTTGCTCCCTCGGGAACATGAATGTGAATATCAGTATTTTTATAAAATTCATCATCGATTGAAAGCTTTTTAGTATTAGCTCTTATATAGCTTATTGCCGCTTTTGCCGACTCTTGCATAACATCGCCGAGCTGACCTGTAAGCTCTAGCTTGCCACTGCCTTTCATAACATTAACCTCGACAGACAAGGTATCGCCGCCAACCTGAGTCCATGCAAGACCTGTTACAACACCTATTTCGTTTTTCTTAGAAGAATTATCAGCAGTAAATATGCGTTTTCCCAAAAAGTCTTCAAGATTTTTTGCTGTAACTTTAATTTGTTCTTCACTTTCAGCCTCAGATATTTTAAGTGCAGCTTTTCGGCACAGCTTGCCCATTTTTCTTTCTAACGAACGCACCCCGGCTTCTTTTGTGTATCCCTCGATAACCGCATGAATGGCACTGTCGCTAACCTTTAACTGTTTTGCCATCAAGCCGTGATTTTTAAGCTGTTTTGGCAGTAAATGTTTTTTGCAGATATTAAATTTTTCTTCTGACGTATAGCCCGAAAGCTCTACGATTTCCATTCTGTCTAAGAGCGGTCTCGGAACTGTATCTAAAGTATTTGCAGTTGCTATAAACAATACTTTCGAAAGGTCAAAATCAACCTCTAAATAATGGTCGCGGAATTTGCTGTTTTGCTCACCGTCTAAAACCTCGAGCATAGCTGAAGCGGGGTCACCGCGAAAATCATTGCTCATTTTGTCAATCTCGTCAAAAAGCATAAGCGGGTTGTTTGATTTTGCCTGTTTTAAGGCATTTATAATACGTCCCGGCATTGCACCGATATAGGTTTTTCTGTGTCCTCTTATTTCTGCCTCGTCACGCACACCGCCTAAGGATATACGCACATAGTTTTTGCCCATACTCTCTGCTATCGAATGAGCTATCGAGGTTTTACCAACTCCCGGAGGTCCTACTAAACACAAAATGGGACCTGACAGAGAGCCAGTCAGCTTTTTAACTGCAAGATATTCTAATATTCGCTCTTTAATTTTTTCAAGACCGTAGTGGTCACGTTCTAAAATTTTTCTTGCCTCTGATAAATCAAGCTTATCCTCTGTAGAAATCCCCCAGGGCAAGTCGCAAATCCAGCTGACATAATTACGGATAACGTTAGCCTCAGGATTTCCATACGGCATTTTTTGCATACGGTCAAGCTCGAGCTCACATTTTTCGACTACCTCTTTTGGCGCACCCGATTTTTCGAGTTTTTCTTTATATTCTTTTATTTCAAGACCTATTCCGTCTTTATCGCCAAGCTCCTCTTGAATAATTTTCATTTGCTCGCGCAAAAAATATTCTTTTTGATTTTGTTCAATATTCTCTTTAACCTTGCGGTTAATTTCATTATCAAGCTCTAAAATTTCTGTTTCGCGCACTAAAATTGCAATCAACTTTTCCATACGTTCGGCAACAGAAAATGTATTTAATATATCCTGCTTGTCTTTTAATTTAATTTGAAGATTTGATGCAACCGAATCAGTAAAGGCACTCGGCTCGTCAATCGCCTCTAAAGCCAGTACTGCCTCAGGTCCTATTTTGGTATTGTTTGCGCAATATGACTGAAATTCTGAAATAACACGTCGCTCTAACGCTTCGCGTTTAGCATCACTTATAAGACTGTCATCTAAGCATTCATACTCGCTTACTGCCGCCTTAAAATAAGGCTCGCTTTTTATTAAAAGGTCTAATTTTGCACGTTCTAAGCCCTCAACTAACACCCTAACCATTCCGCTGGGCAATTTAACAACCTGTTTTATAAGGCAGATTGTGCCTACCTTTTCTACATCCTCAAACGTAGGATTTTCAACAGTTATATCCTTTTGCATAGTTAAAAATGCACGACGATCACCTGCCATTGCCTCATCGAGTGCCGCAATGGATTTTTCTCTGACCATATCAAAATGCACTAAGGCACCCGGAAAAACAATCAATCCTCTGATTGCAATCATAGGTAAATCGCAGGTGCGTTTCATAATTAATTCACTCATATACTTTCTCCTTTTTGGTGAATCTATTAAATAAATTTATTCGATAAATTATTTAATAATTTTATAAAATGCCCTGCCAGTTACCGACAGGACAACTTATATTTATTTTATTTTCCACGGATTTTCATTTTTATAAACTAAAAATTCGCAATCTTCTTTAAATTTTTTATTGAGTAGCTCAGATAAATATTCGCAAAATATGATTTCTGCTTCATAATGCGGAACTTCAATAAGAAAGCGACCGTTTTCATATGCATAACGTGCGTGATGATATTTTAAATCGCCCGAAATATATACATCTGCACCCATAGAATATGCACCAAATATAAGGTCTGCTCCGCCGCCGTTGCAGGCTGCAATGGTTTTTACAGGCATATTTTCATCGCCCACATATCTTATAGAGTTAATCAAAAGACCTTTTTTTATTCTGTCTATAAGCTCACCGAAGGTAATTTCTTTGCTAAGTTCAGCTATTCTGCCAATACCGTCAGGAAACTCTCCCTCTATGCTGTCATATGCTTCTACATCGCAGGCGGTTTTAAAAAAATAATCACCAAGTCCGCCCGATACCGAATCAAAGTTTGTATGCATGGCATAAAGACTTATATCGTTTTTAATAAGATTATATATTGTTCTGCCAAGACAGTCGCTTTTTGTTATTGATTTAGCAGGCTTAAACAAAAGCGGATGATGTGAGATAACGAGCTGTGCACCATTTTTTGCCGCAAAATCTGCAACCTTTTCGTCGGTATCTAGCGATATAACAACCTTAGATACCAAAGCCTCTTTATCGCCCACCATAAGACCTACGTTGTCATAATCTTCTGCCAGGTGTTTAGGCGCAAGCTCTTCTAAATACGCTATAATTTCATTTAGTGCTATCATTTACTGCACTCCTTTTGCACATCATAAAGCTCATCTAAAAGCATTTCGACATATTTAAGCTTTTCTTTTGTTTCTTCCCTGTTTGATGCTTTAAGCCCTGCAAGCATCTTTTCAAACTCGCCAATACGAAGTTTTATAAGCTCCTCTGTAAGCTTAATTTTATTTTTTACAAGATACGGACTTATGTAATAATCAACCTCTCGCTCAATCTGCATTTTGCCGAGCTCTGCGCAAATTATCTGATAAATTTTGTTATCTTCTTTAGCAAGAGTTTCTTTAGTTATTATAAATCCGTTCTTTACAAGATATTTTCTAAGCTCTTCTGTCGCAGTCATTGGCTGCAGAACGAATTTTGTATTTTTCCACAAATCCTGCCTTGCATCTAATATCTCGCTTATTAATATGCCGCCCATACCTGCAATAACAATTTCGTCTGCCTCGCCTAGCTCAAGTTTTTTAAGACCGTCTGAAAGGCGTGTGACTATTTTATCATCCATTTTAAATTTTAAAATGTTATCTTCAGCACGGCTGATGGGGCCTTCGTTAATATCCATTGCATAGGCTTTTTTTATTATTCCTTTTTGCATAAGATAAATAGGAATATATGCATGATCTGTTCCAATATCAGCTATTGTGCTGCCTTCACTTACGCAATCAGCGATTGCCAAAAGCCTGGGAGTCATATTTTTTTCTGCATTCATCATTTACTCTCGTGATTCTTTTTTCTTATTTCTGCACGTTTAATTTTGCCGCCCAAAGTTTTCGGAAGCTCATCAACGAACTCGATAATTCTGGGGTATTTATAAGGTGCAGTAACACGTTTTACATGGTCCTGAAGTTCTTTTTTAAGTTCCTCGCTCGGCTCATAACCTCTTGCCAAAACGATTGTAGCCTTTACAACCTGACCGCGAATTGGGTCGGGAGCTGCGGTTATTGCACACTCAACAACCGAAGGATGCTCTATAAGTGCACTTTCAACCTCAAACGGTCCTACGCGGTATCCTGAGCATTTAATAACATCATCGCTACGACCTACAAACCAGTAGTATCCGTCGCTGTCTCGCCAAGCTACATCGCCTGTATCATAATACTTTCCACCCAGATTATCTTTTGTCATTTCTTCGTCAAGATAATATCCGGTAAAAAGACCTGTTGGCAGACCTTTGTCAATATCCATAACAACTATGCGACCTTCTTCACCGTCCTCACAGCAGTTGCCATCATCATCAACAATCTGAATGTTATAAAGCGGTGATGGTTTACCCATAGAACCGGGTTTTGGCTCGTACCACTCAAAATTAGCAAGCATTACTGTTGATTCTGTCTGACCGAAGCCCTCACGAATGTTATGACCGGTAAGACGCTTCCACTGATTATAAACCTCGGGGTTTAACGGCTCCCCTGCCAAGCACCATTCCTGAACGCATGAAAGGTCGTATTTTGATACATCCTCTTGCAGCATAAAACGATACATAGTAGTCGGTGCACAAAAAGTTGTTACTTTATATTTAGTGATTTTATCAAGTAAATTTACAGGAATAAACTTGTCCATATCATAAGCAAAGATAGTTGCACCGCAAATCCACTGACCGTAAATTTTACCCCAACCGAATTTTGCCCATCCTGAGTCAGATACACTCATATGAAGCTTGTTGTTCTGAACTCTTTGCCAGTATTTAGCTGTTACAACGTGACCTAAAGGATAAGAAAAGTTATGACGCACCATTTTAGGCATACCGGTTGTTCCTGATGTGAAATAAACCAGCATAATATCGTCAGTCTTTGTTGCCTTTTCGCCCTGTGGTCTTTCGTATACATCAGAAAATTTCATTATTTCTTCTTCAAAGTAGAGCCAACCCTCACGCTTTTCGGCAACCATTATTTTGTGCTTGATTGATGGTGCATCGGCTAAAGACTGTTCAACCTGAGAAATTACAAAATCATCATTTACGCATACAACCGCATTGATTTTTGCAGCATTTGCACGATAGACAATATCTTTTTTGGTAAGCTGAAGCGTACCGGGAATTAAAATTGCACCGATTTTATGAAGTGCTGCTGCACAAATCCAGTATTCCCATCTTCTGCGCAAAATAAGCATAACTACTGAGCCTTTATGTATGCCTAAGCTTTCAAAAAAGTTTGCGGCACGAGCTGAAAGCTTGCTTATATCAGTAAAAGTAAATCTTTTTTCTTCATCGTGGTCATTGCACCATACCAAAGCCGGCTTTTCAGGTTCTTCTTTTGCCCATCCGTCAACAATATCGAATCCAAAGTTAAAATCATCGGGTACGTTTACCTTATAATTTTCTTTAAAATCTTTGTATGAGTCAAAATCTATTCGCGGTAAATATTTATCTAATAACATAATGTTCATTCCTGCCTTAATTTAAATTTATTCAGCGATTACTGTAAGGAACTTCGCTTTTTTATCGCCCACGCATCTTTGTCCGTGAGGATGTGTGGGATTAAAGTAAATTGAGTCACCTTCATTTAAAATATGTTCACCATCGTCAAAAATGACACACACCGTTCCCTCTAAAACATAGTTAAACTCCTGCCCCGGATGTGTTACTAAATCAGGTGTCGCTTCTGACGGGTCTAAAGTAACCAAAAGAGGCTGCATAATTTTTCTGTTAAAACGGAATGCCAAATCCTCAAATCTGTATCCCGGGTATCTGTCGATACTTTTTCCTGCATCTTTTTTTACAATGTGATAAGTATCAAGTTTAGCTCTTACGCCGGTAATTATTTCTGTAAAATCAACGCCGAATTTATTTGCTATTTCATAAATAACACTTATCGGTACATTTTCTCCGCTTTCTTCGTAATCGATATAAGTTTTAATATCAATGCCCATTTCCTGAGCAAGCTGTTCCTGGGTATAACCGCATGCTTCACGCAAACCTTTTATTCTTTCTGCAATTTCATTTATTTCCTTTGTCATAGCAGTCATTCCTTTCTTAAAACGACTTTTAGCCGAAAATATATCTAAATTTTCTGTTAAAATCATTATATAAAAATTCTCAATATATAAATACATTATATTTTATTTTATCACAAAACTGAGAATTTGTCTATTGCTTTTCTTAAATTTATTACGAAAAACAACAAAAAAACGGGATGCCAACCGGCATCCCATGTAATTGTTTAAACAACTATTCGCTGAAATTTGACTCAACCAAATTTTCGAGCGCATCAATTGCATCTTTTTCATCCAAGCCGTCTGCAATAACCGTAATTTCGGTACCCTTGGTGATTCCTAACGAAAGTACGCCAAGAAGGCTTTTTGCGTTTACTCTGCGTTCATCCTTCTCAACCCAAATGCTCGCTTTAAATTCATTAGATTTTTGTATAAAAAACGTAGCAGGTCTAGCATGAAGCCCGACTTGATTCTGAACTACAATAGCTTTTGATACCATTAATACCGCTCCTTCTTAATTATCCAAATAACCTTTTAAGCAATTATCCATATATTATAGAATACTAAATTTTTGCCGTTCTGTCAATATAAAAATTAAATAATTGTAAATTTTTCATACAAAATTTCTTGTTTTTGGATAATTAAAACTCAAATTTTCCATCAAAATAATCGAAAATTTCGTCGATTTTTATTGTAACCTGCTCCATTGTGTCGCGGTCACGAACTGTAACTGTGCCCTTTTCAACACTGTCAAAATCGTATGTCAAGCAATAAGGAGTTCCGATTTCATCCTGACGGCGATAACGTTTTCCTATGCTACCTGCGTCATCAAATTCGCAGTTATATTTTTTAGAAAGCTTTTCAAATACCTCTAAAGCACCGTCGCTTAATTTCTTAGAAAGCGGCAGCACTGCAATTTTAACAGGCGCGAGTGCCGGATGGAATCTTAATACAACGCGGCTGTCAGCCTCTCCTACCTGCTCTTCATCGTATGCATCAACTAAAAATGCCAAGGTAACACGGTCTGCACCCAATGACGGTTCGATACAATACGGAATATATTTTTCGTTTGTAACAGGGTCCATATACTCAAAGTTTTCGCCCGAATGAGAAGCATGCTGCTTTAAGTCAAAATCGGTACGGTCTGCAATACCCCAAAGCTCGCCCCAGCCGAACGGGAATAAAAATTCAACGTCGGTTGTAGCATTTGAATAGTGCGACAGCTCTTCTTTTGAATGGTCACGGAATTTAAGATTTTCTTCTTTAAGTCCCAAAGCTAAGAGCCATTCTTTACAAAATGCTTTCCAGTACTCAAACCATTTAAGGTCTTCACCCGGTGCACAGAAGAACTCAAGCTCCATCTGTTCAAATTCGCGGGTACGGAAAGTAAAGTTACCCGGTGTTATTTCGTTACGGAAGGACTTACCAATCTGTCCGATACCGAACGGTACCTTTTTACGTGTTGTGCGCTGAACATTTTTAAAGTTAACAAAAATACCCTGCGCTGTTTCAGGACGCATAAAAAGCTCAGAAGAGCTATCTTCTGTTACGCCCTGGAAGGTTTTAAACATAAGATTAAACTTTCTTATATCGGTAAAGTTAGCTTTGCCACATTTAGGGCAAACTACACCGTTTTCTTTAATAAACTCTATCATTTTTTCGTCGCTCCAGCCGTCTACTACGACTGTTTCGCCCTTGTCGTGCATATAATCTTCTATAAGCTTGTCTGCACGGTGACGAGCCTTACATTCTTTACAGTCCATAAGCGGGTCAGAAAAACCGCCAACGTGACCGGATGCAACCCAAGTCTGCGGATTCATTAAAATTGCAGCATCAAGACCTACGTTATAAGGACTTTCCTGCACAAACCTTTTCCACCACGCACGTTTTACGTTATTTTTAAGTTCTACGCCCAAAGGACCATAGTCCCATGTGTTTGCAAGACCGCCGTATATTTCAGAACCTGAATATACAAAGCCGCGACCTTTACACAAAGACACTATTTTTTCCATTGTTTTATCTGTATTGTTCATATGTACACCCCTAATTAATAATCTTATTATAATATATATTTATTCTTGACATTTGTCAAGTATTTTGCTCTAAATTTAATGCAAACAGCTATTTTTACATACGAAAACAGACGGGATACCCCGTCTGTATTAGTTTTTAGCGGAATCATTTTTCAACATAGTTTTTAACTAAAACCTCTAAAAGTTCATCGCGCTCAACCTTGCGGATTAAAGAACGTGCATTATTATGACTGGTAATATAGGTCGGGTCACCTGATAATATATATCCAACCATCTGACTTACCGGATTGTAGCCCTTTTCTTCAAGAGCGGCATAAACCGAGGTTATTATAGTTTTAATATAATCGTCTCTGTTGATTCCGAACTGAAATTTTTGTGTCTCGTTGTTTTCCATAATAACTTCGCCGCCTTTCTGATATCTTACGTTTATTATTATACAATATTTTGCTCATATATGCAAGCATCAAAATATTAAAAAAACATTACAACACTCTAAAATACGCTGAGCAATTTTGCCAAATTAGTTGTAATAAAGCACAGCATAAGACCTGCTAATGTAGGAATTATAAATGCCAGAAACGTCCATTTAATGCTTTTTGTTTCTTTTTTTATCGTTAATAGTGTCGTCGCACACGGAAAGTGCATAAGCATTAAAAGTATAACATTTATACTTGTCAAAAGTGTCCAGCCGTTATCTGAAAAAAGATTTTTTATAAATTCAGCTCCCGCTGCATCTGTCAGCACATTTTGTGCTGAATAGCTCATAATAATAACAGGCACAACTATTTCATTTGCCGGAAGACCTAATATAAATGCTAACAAAATATAACCATCTAAACCGAAAATTTTTGCAAACGGGTCAAAAAATTCAGCGGTGTGGTTTAAAATGCTTGTGCCGTCAATGCTCAAATTTGCCATCAGCCAAATAATTATTCCGGCAGGAGCTGCTACACTAACCGCGCGACCCAAAACAAACAATGTTCTGTCGAATACCGAACGTATAATTACGTTGCCTATTTTAGGCTTGCGATATGGCGGAAGTTCAAGTGTAAAATGCGACGGCATACCTTTTAAAATAGTCATACTTAAAATTTTTGATGTTAAAAGTGTCATACAAATTCCCAGAACTATTGTACAAAATACAACACCGGCTGATAACAAAGAGTTTGCAATTGGCATTGCTCCTGCACCTATAATTGCCGAAGAAAGCAGAATTATTGCAGAAAAACGACCGTTACAAGGAACAAAATTATTTGTTAATATAGCAATCATACGTTCTCTGGGAGAATCTATTATTCTGCAGCCGGACACTCCTACGGCATTGCAACCAAAGCCCATACACGTGGTTAAAGCCTGTTTGCCGTGTGCACAAGCTCTGTGAAAGCTTTTATCCATATTAAATGCTATTCGGGGTAAAAAGCCTATATCCTCTAAAAGCGTAAACATAGGAAAAAATATTGCCATTGGCGGCAGCATTACCGAAACAACCCACGTTAATGTACGATACATCCCGTCTATAAAAACGCCCTCTGCCCACTGCGGCACATTTAAATAGCTAAACCCATTTCTTATAATTGTTTCGAGCTCTGAAAACATATCAGAAAGAACACGTGACGGATAATTGGCACCAACTATTGTTATCCATAAAATTACCGCTAAAAACGCAAGCATTATCAGAATGCCTGTTTTTTTCGAAGTCAGAATGGCATCAATTTTTCTATCCCTCACATTTGGATTTTCACAATCGTACTTAATACACTCCTTTGCGACTTCTCTTCCCATCAGGTTGTATTCTTCAATTGTGTTTTCATATTTATTTTCATTATTTACAATTATTTTTTTATATTTATGCTCTGAGTGCACACATCTAGAGACAACATCAAGCAGCTTATTAATTCCCTCCCCTGTTTTTGCGTTTGTTGCAACAACAGGAATACCTAACATTTCGCTTATTTTATCTATATTAATATGTATGCCTTTAGCTTTAGCTTCATCAATTAAATTAATACATAACACAACATCTGACGTAATTTCTAGTATTTGAAATGCAAGATTTAAATTTCTTTCAAGAGCAGTTGCATCTGCCACAATAATTACTGCTTCGTGTGGTCCGTCTTTTATATAGTCCCTAGCCTGAGCCTCATCACGAGAGCTTGCCGACATTGAGTATGTTCCCGGAAGGTCAACTAAGACATAGCTTTCGCCATTGTGCTTATACCTGCCGTATGCATTTTCTACCGTTTTGCCCGTCCAGTTGCCCGTATGCTGTTTTAATCCGGTTATATAGTTAAACACTGTGCTCTTGCCAACGTTAGGATTGCCGGCAAGTGCAATAACGTGTTCACTTTCTTTTATTGCCGCATCGCCGGTTTTTTTGTCTTTCATCCCTAAACCACCTCCACTTTTATTAAGGAGGCAGTTTCTGCCCTTAATGCAATTAACGTTCCTTTTATTTCATACGCAACAGGGTCTCCCGCAGGAGCCGAAAAAACAGGCTTTATTACTCCCCCGCGAATCATACCTAACTCCATTAGCCTTCTTTTTATATCATCAGGTGAATTAATGTCGATTATTTTTGCACTTTGCCCCGACGATACCTGATTTAAATACATAGTCTTCACCTCTATATAATTACTGTTATAACAGTATATGAGAAAGAGGGGGAAATGGTGAGGTGGGAATAATGATTTAACGAATATAAAAAAACAGACACACCATAAGGTATGTCTGTTCTCTTGGTTCGAGTGTTTACAACGTGTCAAAATAGAAAAAGTGTCCGTAACATACGTTACGAACACTCAGACTGGTGCGAGTGACGGGACACGGCTGCTGCGCATCCTGCCTGCTTGGCGACCCAAGCCATAGGCTTTGGTACCCGCCTGCGCACCTTTTTGCTAAAAAACAGTCCGCCGGACTATTTTTCCTAACGCAAAAACCCTCTTAGGGTTCAAGTCCCTTCAAAATAAAAAAGAAAGAACATCAAAAGATGTTCTTTCTTTTTTGGTGCGAGTGACGGGACTTGAACCCGTACGTCGTAGACACACGCCCCTCAAACGTGCCTGTCTGCCAGTTCCAGCACACTCGCTCGATTACTTATTATACTACCAAAAGTAGTGTTTGTCAAGCAAAAAAATTAAAAAATATTGTATTTTTTCAGAAAAATTTATATTAACTAAAAAACTGTTTAAAAGCCGCCCGAATTAACATTCAGGCGGCTTTAATTATTACATTTTTAATATTGCTTCGGCTTTTTTCATTTCTTCTGCAGTAGGACTTTTTACACCATCAAGCGGATATTTGCGCTTTAAATTTTCCCACTTAAACAAGCCTAAGGTATGATAAGGTAAAACCTCTACCTTTTCGACAGTTTTAAGCGATTTTATAAACTGAGCCATATTTGTAAGGTCTTCTTCAGAATCGGTTAAACCCGGAACCAAAACGTGTCTGATCCACATCGGAATACCTTTATCTGACAGATATTTCGCCATATCAAGTATGTTCGAATTATCAAAACCTGTAAGCTCTTTGTGCTCTTTTGAATCAAACTGTTTTAAATCTAAAAGCACAAGGTCAGTATATTTTAAAAGCTCGTCAAATTTTGTCAAAAAGTCTTTATCACCAGAGAATGGTTGACCTGCAGTATCGATTGCAGTATGAACACCTCGCTCTTTTAAAATTTTAAAGAACTCAGTAACAAACTCAATCTGCAGTAGCGGTTCGCCTCCGCTGACGGTAACACCGCCTTTTTCCATATTCTTGCCCCAATAGTTGCGGTATTTCCACACTTTTTCAACCAGTTCACTTGCGGTATAGATATCTTCGCTGTCAAAGCTCCACGTTTCGGGATTGTGGCAATATTTGCAACGCATTTTACAGCCTTGCATAAATACCACAAATCTTACTCCGGGACCGTCAACTGAACCAAAGGTTTCAAGTGAGTGGATTATTCCCTTACAGCTGTCCATGGCAAGTACGTGAAATAACGTCCATCTGCTGTTCTTTTGTCAGGTCGATGAACTTAACTGCATATCCGGATACACGAATAGTGAAGTTAGCATATTCCTCTTTTTCAGGATGCTCCATAGCATCGTAAAGCTTTTCAATACCAAATACATTAACGTTAAGGTGATGTGCACCCTGGTCAAAGTATCCGTCAAGAATCTGCACAAGGTTTTTGGACTGCTCTGCTTCGTCATGACCCAAAGCACCGGGGTTAATTGTCTGGGTATTAGAAATACCATCAAGTGCCCAGTGATACGGGAGCTTAGCAACTGAGTTAAGAGATGCCAAAAGACCGTTCTTTTCTGCACCGTAACTCGGGTTAGCACCAGGAGATAACGGCTCTCCTGCTCTTCTTCCGTCAGGCATATTACCTGTTGCCTTACCATATACAACGTTAGATGTAATGGTAAGAATAGATGTAGTAGCCTCGGAATTACGATATGTGTGGTGACGTTTGAGCATTTCTAAGAATGTCTTTAACAGCCATACAGCGATATCATCTGCACGGTCGTCATCGTTACCGTATCTCGGGAAGTCACCTTCAACCTCAAAGTCCATAGTAACGCCAAACTCGTCGCGAATCGGCTTAACTTTTGCATATTTAATAGCGCTAAGTGAGTCAACAACGTGTGAGAAACCTGCGATACCTGTTGCAAATGTACGGCGAAGATGCGTGTCGATAAGTGCCATTTCAGCAGCTTCGTAGTTGTATTTATCATGCATATACTGAATAACGTTTAATGTGTTAACATAAAGTTCTGTTAACCAGTTGAGCATTGCAATATACTTTTCGATTACTTCATCATAATCAAGATATTCGCTTGTAATCGGTGTATAAGCCGGACCAACCTGCTCGTGTGTTTTCATATCAACACCGCCGTTGATAGCATAAAGCAGACATTTTGCAAGGTTAGCTCTTGCGCCGAAGAACTGCATTTCTTTACCTGTCTGTGTTGCAGATACGCAGCAGCAGATAGAATAGTCATCGCCCCATACCGGCTTCATAACATCGTCGTTTTCGTACTGGATTGAGCTTGTACGGATTGAAATTTCTGATGCATATTTTTTGAAGTTTTCAGGAAGTGCACTTGAGTAAAGAACTGTTAAGTTCGGCTCAGGAGACGGTCCCATATTTTCAAGAGTATGTAAGAAACGATAGTCGGTTTTTGTAACCATTGATCTACCGTCTACACCTCTACCTGCAACTTCGAGTGTAGCCCATACCGGGTCACCGCTGAAGAGCTGGTTGTATGAAGGTACACGTGCAAACTTAACCATACGGAACTTCATAACCATATGGTCGATAAGTTCCTGTGCCTCTGACTCGGTTAAGATACCTTTTTTCATATCTCTTTCAATATAGATATCTAAGAATGTTGAAATACGACCAACACTCATTGCAGCACCGTTCTGAGTTTTGATTGCTGCTAAGTAACCAAAGTATAACCACTGTGCAGCTTCTTTAGCATTTGCTGCAGGTCTTGAAATATCAAAACCGTAGCTTGCTGCCATAGCTTTCATATCGTTTAATGCATTGATCTGCATTGTAACTTCTTCACGAAGACGGATAACCGGATCGGTCATTGTTCCGCCGCCGATATTTTCTTTATCTTCTAATTTTGCAGCGATTAAAGCATCAACACCGTAAAGTGCTACACGGCGGTAGTCACCTACGATACGACCTCTGCCGTAAGCATCCGGCAGACCTGTGATAATCTTATTGTGACGTGCTTTTTTCATTTCAGGTGTGTATGCATCAAAAACGCCCTGATTGTGAGTACGTGAATACTCGCTGAAAATTTTGTTCAGCTCAGGATCTGGTGTGTAACCATTGGTTTCACAAGCCTGAACAGCCATTTTGATACCGCCGAAAGGCATAAATGCACGCTTAAGAGGCTTGTCAGTCTGAAGACCTACGATTTTTTCTAAATCTTTAAGTTCTTCGCTAATATAACCGGGACCATATGCAGTAAGTGTAGAAACAACAGAAGTTTCCATATCAAGAACGCCGCCTTTAGCACGTTCCTCTTTCTGCAATTCCTGCAATACTCCCCAAAGCTTATTAGTAGCTTCGGTCGGACCCTCTAAGAACGAAGAATTACCCTCATAAGATGAGTAGTTCTTCTGGATAAAGTCTCTTGTGTTAATTTCTTCTTTCCATACTCGGCCTTCAAAGCCTTCCCATTCTTTAAAATCTAACATCGTCTCTCTCCGTTTCTCCTACGAATGTTCTTAATTAATGCCGATTGCTCGCAGAAAACATATCGGCACGCATAAAATATGCTCGTATGCATATGAGTTAACGGCATACAAGCAAATTGGTCGCTGCGAATATTAAACAAATTTTTAATAAATCACAGAGACTGTTGAAAATTTTAAATTTTAGCTTTTAAATTACTTTTTTCTACCTGATAAAATTTTATCATAATTGTCTGTTTTTGTCAACAGCATAAAATAAATTTGTCGTTTCGAATATGTTTTTATTCCTATTTAATTAAATATTTATGTAACTGTCACAAATTAATATGCGTTTTAAGACTTTTTATTAAAATTTATACACTTGTGATTATTATAGATTTATTGTATAATAATAATTGTATTAAACTATAACGGAGGATTTAAAATGTCTTTATTCCATTGTAATTTTTTCGCTCACACTTTGGGTATGCCAACAAATGTAACGGTTTTTATACCTGCTGTAAAACCTGAGCCGAATATGAATTTTAATGATATTTATCCTAAAAATCAAAAATATCGCACTTTATACCTTTTGCACGGTATGAACGGTGACGAAACAACCTGGCTTCGTAAAACAAATGTTGAGCGATATGCCCAGGAGCATAATCTTGCTTTTGTTATGCCGTCGGTGCATAACAGCTTTTACACCGATACCACGGTCGGACTGGCTTTTTTTACGTACCTGACAAAAGAGCTGCCCGCAATGCTCTCGATGAACTTTCCTTTATCTCAAAGCCGTGAAGATACTTATATAGCAGGGCTTTCGATGGGCGGATACGGGGCTGCAAAGGCAGCACTTACTCATCCTGAACTTTACGGTGCATTCGGTTCTTTTTCGGGTGCTTTAGACATTGAAGCTGTTGCAAATATGGCATCAGAGGGCGGTGCTATGCCTCTTTTTAAAAGTGTTTTCGGCGACCCTAAAAATATATCCGGCAGCTCTGCTGACCTTTTTTCACTTTCTGAAAATCTTATAAAAAACGGTAAAAAAATACCGCGGGCATATTTAGCCTGCGGCACTTTAGATACGTTATGTTACGATATGAACATTCGTTTTAAAAATCACCTCGATAAACTCTCGTTTAAATTTGACTACAACGAAGAAGAAGCCGCTCACGAATGGGATTTTTGGGATAAGCAGATAAAGCTGTTTTTAGATTGGCTTTAATTATAAAACTTTAACTCCCAAAAGCTCAACTTTACTTGTCAAATAGTCATCACTAAGTATCTGTTGTTTCGAGTAATCGGTCGACAGATACTTTTTGTTATCATCAGCAAAAACAGTTACAACCGTACTTTCTGAGCCAATTTCATCTTGCGCAAGAAGACAACCCAAAAAGTTTGCCCCCGACGATACCCCTACTCCTATTCCGAGTTTTTCAGAAAGCAAACGCGACATAGCTATTGCATCGCCGTCATCCACCGACACTACTCCATCTGTTTCATCAAGCTTTAATATATCCGGTATAAATTCGTCCGAAATTCCGTAAATCCTGTGTTTTCCTACTTTGTATCCCGTAGAAAGTGTGGGCGAATTTGATGGCTCAAGCGGAAACGTTTTACAGTCAGGATTTTCTGCTTTTAATCTTTTAGCTATACCCATAACTGTACCGCCAGTACCAACTCCTGCAACCACGGCATCTGCCTTTTTGCCTATTTTTTTAAGCTGATTTACTATTTCTTCTCCGGTTGTAAGCTCGTGAGCCTCTACATTATCAGAATTTGAAAACTGTCTCGGCAGAAAAACTCCGCCCTCTTTTGCAAGCTCTTCTGTCATGGCAATTGAACCTAAAAATCCACCTTCTTCATGCGATACAAGGTGAACCTTAGCTCCAAAGCTTTCCATAAGCGAAATGCGCTCTTTGCTCATCCAATCGGGCATATAAATAATAACATTATGACCCAAAATACTACCCATAGCAGAAAACGAAATACCTGTATTGCCGCTGGTTGCCTCTACAATCGTATCGCCATCTTTAATTTCTCCGCTTTCATAAGCTTTTTTAAGTATGTGATGCGCCACACGGTCTTTTATACTGCCTGTTAAATTATAATACTCTGCTTTTGCATAAACTCTGCGCTCTTCTCCTTTAAATTTAACTGATATTTCGAGCAACGGAGTATTGCCTATTAACGGCTCGACCGACGCAAATTTTTCTGCAATTTCCCTTCTCATACAAAACCCTCACAATAAACATTTCTTAAAATATTATATGCAATAAATCAAAACAATTTACCGCACAAATTTCACACGTCATATTAGTATATCACATTTTTTATAAAAATCCAATAGCAAATTTACAAAAATAATCCGTTATACTTTTTATAAAACCTTTTACATATAAATTAAGCATTAATATATTGACAAAGTACGAAAAATGTGCTATAATTTGTCACATCTCAATCGGAAAAGAGTTTTCCGAAGCAAGATGTCTGACCGCCGATTAAAAAATCGGCTAAGGCCATACGGACAGCCGGGTCAAATGCCGAAAACCGCAAGTTGCGGTTGGCAACTTCTGTTGCCTTATTGATTGAGTTAAAAGCTCAAATTTTATAAGTTGGTGACTATAAACCGATGCCACGTGGCATATAACTTGTGAAATGGTCAATAAGAGTAGTAAAAGTAATCTTTGCTATATAGACTCTAAACCCATTGGGATTCGATTTATGCTTTGCCCTTTTTAAGGGTGCGTTATGTTTCGTTTTCTGCAAGTGGTATGCCAATAATGCATACCGCTTTTTTGTTGCCATTTTTAATTTGAGTCTGGTAAGGAGAAGGAAATGAAAAAAATTATTGAACTTAAAAACATATCCAAATCTTTTGACGGAGAAACTGTTTTAGACAATATCAGTTTAGATATTTACGACAACGAGTTTATTACTCTGCTCGGTCCTTCAGGTTGCGGAAAAACTACCACTCTTCGTATGATTGGCGGATTTGAGCATCCTGACGAGGGTGATATTATGTTTATGGGTGAACGCATAAATGACACTCCTCCTCACAAACGTAACGTAAATACAGTTTTTCAGAGATATGCTTTATTTCCTCATCTTAATGTTTTTGAAAATGTTGCTTTTCCTCTTCGCGAGCGAAAATTACCAAAAAAAGAAATTAACGAAAAGGTTAATCAGATGCTGTCATTAGTTATGCTGTCAAGCTTTGCAGACCGCAGAGTTACCAGCCTATCCGGCGGACAACAGCAACGTGTTGCTATTGCACGTGCGCTTATTAATCATCCTAAGGTTTTGCTTTTAGACGAGCCTTTAGGTGCTCTTGACTTAAAGCTAAGAAAGGATATGCAACAAGAGCTTAAAAAGATTCAGAAAAGCACAGGAATTACCTTTATTTTTGTAACTCATGACCAGGAAGAAGCCTTGAGTATGTCTGACACCATCGTTGTTATGAGCGAGGGTAAAATTCAGCAGATAGGCACACCTACCGACATATACAACGAGCCAAAAAATGCATTTGTTGCAGACTTTATAGGCGAAAGTAATATAATAGACGGAACAATGCTCGAAAACTATACCGTAAACTTTTCGGGGCATACCTTTAAGTGTTTAGATACCGGCTTTGAAAACGGTGAACAGGTTGACGTTGTTGTTCGCCCCGAGGATGTTGACATAGTGCCCGAAAGCGAAGGAATGTTAAGCGGTGTTGTAACAAACGTAACCTTTATGGGCGTTCATAACGAGATTATTGTAGACATCGGCGGATTTAAGTGGATGATACAGACCACCGATTCGGTTAATGTAGACGAACGCATCGGCATAAGCCTTGACCCCGATGCTATTCACATAATGAAAAAATCAAAATATTCAGGAATGTTCGGCGACTACTCTTCATACTCTAACGAGCTTGACGAGCTTTCGAATCCCGGAGGTGATGAGTAAGCATGAAAAAAAATTCACGCACCGGTCTTAATATCGCTTTAATGCCCTATTCTGTCTGGTCACTTATTTTTATTTTAGTCCCGCTCATTTTTGTTGCTTATTATGCGTTTACCGACGATAATTTTGCTTTCACCACCGAAAACATAGCAAGGTTTTTTACAGCCACAAGCAACATAACAGAAGATGACGGCACAGTTCGTGAAATTCGCACATATTTAACCATATTTATGCGTTCTTTAAAGCTTGCGGCAATTTCAACTTTAGTATGCCTTTTGTTTGGATATCCTATGGCATATATTATGGCACGAGCTAAAGAAAAAACGCAAAAAACTCTTATAACCTTAGTAATGATTCCTATGTGGATGAACTTTTTGATTCGTACCTATGCCTGGATGACAATTTTGCAGGATACGGGAATATTAAACGGAATTTTAGGTTTTTTAGGACTTGACAAGGTGCATATAATAGGCACAGAAGCTGCCGTTGTAATAGGAATGGTATACGACTATTTTCCTTATATGATACTTCCTATCTACTCTATTTTGGCAAAGCTTGATTTAAGACTTTTAGAGGCCGCACGCGACCTTGGATGTAATGGTTTTTCGGTTTTAAGACGTGTTGTTTTTCCGCTTAGTATGCCCGGTGTTATTTCGGGTATAACAATGGTTTTGATTCCGTCAATCAGCACATTTTATATATCGCAAAAGCTCGGCAACGGCAAGTTTTTCTTGATAGGTGACGCAATTGAAGGACAATATATTGCAAACAATCTGCACTTCGCCGCAGCAATTGCATTTATTTTAATGATTATACTGCTTGCCTGTATGGCTTTAGTTAAATACTTTACTGCAAAGCACGTTTACGGGGGTGAGTAAAATGAAAATTACATCAAGGATATATACAACCTTAATTTTTATTTTTCTTTTTGCTCCTATTGCCGTTTTGCTGGTGTTTTCATTTAACGATGCAAAAAGTTTGTCGGTATTTTCAGGTTTCTCTTTAAAATGGTATCGAGAGCTTTTTAGCGACAGCAACACGCTAGAGTCAGTAAAAAATACATTGATTCTTGCATTTTCAGCGACTTTAATATCTACTGTAATGGGAACTGCCGCAGCATTGGGAATATATAAGCTACGCAAAAAATGGTTTCGTTCAATTATTAACACCGTTACAAATATTCCGATGATAAATCCCGATATAATCACAGGTATCTCGATGATGCTGGTGTTCGTGTTTGTCGGTAGGATGATGGGAGCATCTACAAGCCTTAACTTTTGGACTATGCTTATAGCTCACGTTACATTTTGTCTGCCTTATGTAATATTTCAGGTATTACCTAAGCTTCAGCAAATGGAGCGCGATTTGCTAGAAGCCGCAATGGATTTAGGATGTACCCCACTAAGGGCATTCTTTAAAGTTACGGTGCCCGAAATTTTACCCGGAATTATAACCGGTGCGATTATGGCATTTACTTTGTCGCTTGATGACTTTGTTATAAGCTATTTTACATCAGGGAACGGCTTTGAAACCTTACCTATTCGTATATACGGTATGACGAAAAAAACCGTTACCCCTAAAATGTATGCCTTAGCTACTATAATATTCTTTGTGACTATGGCATTATTATTGCTTAACAATGCCGTTGACGATGAAGAACGACGTAAAATTAAAAAGCTTAAAAAGCAAAATAAAAATAACAAATAATTATAATCAGGAGGATTAAAATGGCAAAAAAACTTTTAGCAATTTTAACCACAGCATTAATTTTAACAGCATGCTTTGCTCTTTCGGGTTGCAGCAAAGAAGAAACTCTTACTTTAAACGTTTATAATTGGGGAGAATATATATCAGACGGCAGCGAAGATACCTTTGATACCATAAAAGAATTCGAAAGCTGGTATAAAGAAACCTACGGAAAACGTGTAAAAGTCAACTACTCTACCTTTGCCTCGAACGAGGATATGTATAATAAGCTGTCTAGCGGTGCCGTAAGCTATGATGTTGTTATTCCGTCTGATTATATGATTTCTCGTATGATGAGCGAAGATATGCTTCTTCCTTTAAACTTTGATAACATACCAAACTATCAGTATATTAACGATTCGTTTAAAGGACTTTATTACGACTCTGATAATCTTTATACAGTTCCTTATGCCTATGGCATTATCGGTGTAATCTATAACGCAAATGTGGTAGATGCTAAAGATGCAGGCGATTGGGAACTTTTATGGAATGAAAAATACGCAGACAAAATTTTGCAATTTAACAACTCACGCGATGCTTTTGGTATGGCAATGTATAAATTAGGGCTAGATGTAAACTCTGAAGACCCGAAGGTTTGGGACAACGCATACGAAGAGCTTATGCTCCAACGTCCGTTGGTTTACAGTCTTGTTATGGACGAAATTTATAACATGATGGAATCGGGCGAGGCTGCAATCGGTGCGTATTATGCAGGCGACTACTTTACTATGAAAAACGCTCAGGCCGAGGATGTTGACTTAAAATTCTACTATCCCGAGCGAACAAACTGTTATATAGATGCAATGTGCATACCTACCTGTTGTCAGAACAAAGAGCTGGCTGAAATATTCATAAACTTTATGCTATCTGAAGAAGCAGCAATTGCCAACGCAGAATACACATATTATGCTTCTCCAAACAAGCTCGTATATGAAAACGACAG
>JAZOBB010000122.1:0-2131 GCA_045595745.1 Clostridia bacterium
TCCCACATCTCAATCACGTCTGTGGTAGCAACATAACCGCCGGTCTCGTGGTCAGATACAATAGTGTTACCCGCTGCATCATATATAGCCATACGAATATTACCGCCGCTTCTGCCGTGGCTGAAATAAACTCTTGCTAAATGGTCCTTCACTCCGGTACCCGAAGCAGAAAAGCCCGTAGTTGCAGAATAAGGCTGATTCTGAGAATTTGTATATGTTTTGGATTTCGTCACCATAGGACTGCTTGAAGCAGGAATTTTTATTGTCCCGATCGAAGCTCCGGGGTAGTTATACATATAACCTGTGTATTTGTATAACGATGTTGTATCAGTCAGATAAAGATCATACTTTGGTGCTACGGGATATGTTCCCGATTTTAAAGCTTTTGTGTCATAAGAATCGGGGTCGAGCGGAAATCCGAAAAGCTCAAGTGCATTCTGATTAGTGCCCGAAGCATCCGCTGCACCGACGCTCATTGGTGCAAGAGCCGTAATCATACTTAAAATCAAAAGCATACTTAAAAGTTTTTTCATTTAAAATCCTTCTTTCTGTTTAACATTAGCTTGAAAAATCTAAGACAATATGCTACAATAATTATACATCGTACCCTAGGGGACGATGCAATACTTTTTGAGAAATTTCACCAAAAAATTTTAGGGTTTTATTTAGTGTTTGAAATGAGGGTGCATTTATGGATAACAATAGTTTATTTTCGATAGGTGAGGTTGCAAAAGCAGCTGGAATAACAAGAAAAACAATATTGAATTATGAGGCAAAAGGTCTTATAAAGCCTGACAAGAAAGACGGAGCTACTGCTAACCGCTATTACACCATCGACACCTTTACACAGGTTCGTACAATACGCATATTTCAGGATTTAGGTCTTTCTCTTGATGAAATCCGCGAATACTTCAGCGATTCGTCTGATTTGCAGCCGATGATAAGGCGGCTTGAAACTATGAGAGACGAGCTTAATCTTACAATAGAAAAGCTGAAAGAGAGAACATATAAAAAGAACGATGAAGTCAAAAAAATTACGATAGAGCCGCAGACAATCTACACACGTACATATAACGCCGTTTCAATTGCCGATAAGACCAATCTGTTACGAGATACAGCTCTTGAAGCGATGCGAAAACACGGAACAGATACAACAAGACGTATGTATTTTACCGAGTATTTTGTAAATGCACCCGAGGAGATTTCGTATTGCATTGCTGTGCCACCTGAAAGTAGAGGGGAATATATTAAGAACATTCCTTTGCTTAAAGCAATTTCGTTTTTTCATCACGGAGCTTATGAGGATATCCACGATGCTCGAAAAAGACTTGTTGCGTATGCAGAAGAACATAACTTAAAACTGACAGGAAAGTTTCGCAATCTTTATCTTGAAGGACCGCCGCAACATAAAGATAAAAGTAAGTTTATTACTCAGATAATTGCAATAATAGAATAATAGTTAAAAAAGCCGATCAACACACGTTGAACGGCTTTTTTTGGAGCTGGTGATCGGACTTGAACCGACGATCTGCTGATTACGAATCAGCTGCTCTACCGACTGAGCCACACCAGCAAATATTAAATTATCTGACTATAAAATTATACTATCAATTATATGCTTTGTCAAGTGAGATAAGTTAAAAATTAGCACTGACAAATAAAAAGCAACGCATTTGGGGTTGCGTTGCCTTTTAAAAGAAAGAAGGTTATATGAAAAAAGTTTTATGGGATTGGCTGTTTAAGTAGCAGTAACTTTGTTACTGTAATTATTATTATAGATTAAAATTATGAACAAATCTATCATATTTCGTGAATAAGCAGAGAATATTTTGTTAAAATTTTTTGAACTATAAAAGGGAATGTTAAAAAACTCTGGAACGCAAGAAAAGAAAATAATATATATAATATCAGTGAAATAATTATCTTAAATTATTTGTATTAAGGCAGAAAAATCTAAAAAGTTCGATTTTTCATAAAATTTAAACTTTTCTTGCTATAAACAAACTTCGCCACTCGTGCGTCGAAACACACCTGCAGTGTTCAGATTTTCTTTACAAGAAAGAAAATCGTTCACGTAAGCAGTCGGTTTCTCCTTTTCATTCAAAGGCACTTGCCTTTGAATGATGAAGGA
>JAZOBB010000123.1:0-16411 GCA_045595745.1 Clostridia bacterium
CCATTATCAGGGTCACCGATTTCAGGGTCATAAACATATCCGCAAGGACAAGCATACTTCTTCAATGGAATCGCCTCCTATCTGTTTTAAAGTAGGGTAGTAGGTAGTATAAGTAGAAAAGCTAAAATTTATACACTAGTAATTATAAAACAAGTGACGGAGCAGTGTATACTCTTGCGGCATACTCTGCATCAAGGGAGTAAAGTCCTTTTGAGTCATTGCCGAAAAGCGCCATCTTTTTAATCATATCATCTGCGTTCTTTTCTTCTTCGAGCTGTTCTTTTACGAACCAGTCTAAAAACTGCATGGTTCTAAAATCTTTTACATCATATGCTGCCGCATAAATGTTATTTATAAGGCTTGTTACATACTGCTCGTGCTCGAAGCCTGCTTTAAGCGGGTCCATAAGAGCATTGAGTGCCTTGTCAGGTTTATCAACTGCGCCAAGCTCTACTTTTTCGCCGTTCTGTTGCAAATATTTAAGAATCAGCATAGCATGATCGCGCTCTTCCTGAGCCTGAATCATATACCAGTTGGCAAAACCGTCAAGCCCCTGCTGCTCGTAGTAGATTGAAAAATCAAGATACAGATATGCCGAATATAGCTCTTTGGTAATCTGTTCATTAAGCAGTTTTGCTACATTTTTATCTAACATACGAATTCTCCTTTATTTTTATTGTGCACTTCCACTCATGATTTCTGAGATAATGTCTAACACCTTTTGATGGCAACCGCCGCAACCGGTGGAGCAGTGGGTTACTTTCTGTACATCATCAAAAGCGGCAAGCACATCATCGAATTTTGTGCTGTTGTGCATTGCATCAGCTATGTCATTATAGCTGACCTGCATACAATTACAAACTATATAATTTTCTATCATTTTAATCACCACTTTTTATGTAGAGGGGGACTGTAAAGCCCCCTCTTTATTATATTATTTAAAGTATCTGTTTAAAAGACCTTCCAAACCTCTGCCATGTCGAGCTTCGTCACGAGCCATTTCGTGAACGGTATCGTGGATTGCGTCCAGACCGTTTTTCTTTGCACAGCTTGCTAAATCGAATTTACCCTGAGTTGCACCATATTCGCAATCAACTCTCCATTTAAGGTTGTCTTTTGTGGTAGCTTTCATATTAGGCTCTAAATCTTCGCCTAAAAGCTCAGCAAATTTTGCTGCGTGTTCAGCTTCTTCATAAGCTGCTTTTTCCCAGTAAAGACCTACTTCAGGATATCCCTCTCTGTGAGCGATTCTTGCCATACACAGATACATTCCTACTTCAGCACATTCGCCGTTAAAGTTAGCCATAAGCTGTTCGAAAATATATTTTTTATCTTCTTCACTGATATCGGGATTATTCTTTACGGTTTTTGCATATACACCATATTCATGCTCGGCAGCGAGTGCTGCGCCCTCTTCCATAACCTTAAACTTGCTGCCCGGAACCTTACATACTGGGCAAACCTCGGGTGCTGCTTCTCCTTCATGAACATAACCGCAAACAGGACATACAAATTTTTTCATAATAAAAACCTCCATAAATTTTAATATTTTAATAAATTTTTTACTGTTTTACCTGACTGCAACAAGAGCACTTGCCGTATAAAAACAGCTTGTGTCGGTCGATTGAAAATCCATTCCCAAGTTCACCTATTATTATCTTTTGATTAACTGCATCAATAAAAATATCTGTTACCGTGTGGCAGTTTTCGCAGATAAAGTGAGCATGGTTTGAGGTGTCGGCATCGAACCTGTCAACTGTTTCGCCGGTGTCTAACTTTTGTATTTCGCCAATCTGACATAAAAGGTTGAGATTTCGGTATACAGTAGCAAGACTAAGAGCAGGTGCCTCTATCTTCAGGTCAGAGTAAATTTGTTCGGCGGTGGGATGATTTTTGTTTTCGGTAAGATAGTTTAAAATCATTTCCCGCTGCTTGGAGTATTTCATTTCCGTACTCCTTTCTAATAATGATAATCATTATTATTTTTATTTACAATTACATTATACACAATTGTATATACGTTGTCAATAGTTTTTTTAAAACTTTTTAAAAAAATTTTTTGATGCTAATTGTTGCGCATTATATAAATAAGAAAAAACTATGCAATACTGTGAAATAAAAAGCAGCCGCTCCACGGAGCGGCTGCTTTTTATTTACATCACCTCACATATTGCGGCACACAGTACCGTCATATCATCTTTAATTTTTCCGCCTGACAGGCGAACAGCCTCCAAAAGCAGCGAATCGGCTAAAATCTGTGCAGAAGAACCATTTAATGCCGTTATTATTTCTTTTACGGCATCCTTGCCGCGTTGTTCTAACACATCAATTACTCCGTCGGTTGCCATAATTATGTAATCGCCGTTATTGGCGCTGTATACAGCACAGTCTGCCTCAGGATTTTCAACGATTCCCGCAGGCAGAGAAGAAGATTTAATACATATTACATCATCTTTGCTTTTGATATATGAATTTGCAGCCCCGATTTTTATAAATTCTAACGAACCTGTATAAAGATTAACAAGGCACATATCTACAGTAGCAAAGGTTTCTTCTTCGGTATTTGTTAAAAGGACACTGTTAATAAGCTTAAGAGAGGTATCCTTGTCGAATCCTGCACTAAGCAGACGCTTTATAAGCTCAACAGTTATTGTACTTTGCAGATTTGCACGAGCACCGCTACCCATTCCGTCAGATAAGGCAAGCACGAACTTACCGTTGTCAAGCAATGTATAAGTAAGGCTGTCGCCTGAGCGTTTGGTGTCATCACGCGTTAATTGCGCAAGGCCTATATCGGTAACGTAACGTTCCTGTTCTCTGAAATGCAGATGGCATACCTCGTCGCTGCAACTACGCGAGGTGCGAAGCATAGGAACACCTAAAGCCTCGCTTATTGTAGCGGCAACTGCGGTAGAGCAGTTAAGCTTTCCTCCGCACGATGCTGAAAGCATACTTACCTCAAAGCCGTCAGCACTCGTAAGGCAAATGTTGCCGGCAGATATCCCTTTGCGGTCTAAAGCGGCAGCAATTTTGTTTTCTAACTGCATATCTTGCGCAATATCACTTTCAAGCTGAGAGCTGATGTTATTTAATACCGAAGAAACATTTCTAAATTGTTCTGCAACTAAAAAGCGGCTTTCTAACACTCTGCCAGACCACATTAAATTTATTTTATAGGCTTCGTAATTTTTATTTAATGCAGATATAAAATCGCCGAATCGAAGACAATCCTCACGAAATTTGGGGCTGAAGTCTATATCTGCGGCGTATCCCCGCTCCTTAATTATAGGAAACATTTTTTCAAACATTTTTGTAGTTTCATTATAGTTTTTTTGCCAGCAATAGCGGCTCATACTGCAGGTTTTGCAAACAGAATCTGCTGTTTTTTCAAAAACCTGATTTGCATCGCGTAAATCTGTGGTTATTTTATCTTCTATAAGGTCTTTAAAAACTCCCGATAATTCAGAAAAAGAGGCAGAGGCTTCGCTTAAACGTCTTTTTACAATATCCTTTAATTTGGCGGCAATGTCGTCGGTAGGCTGTAGTCCCGGTGTTTTAGCAACTGCACCAAATATAGATAAAAAGCGGTCGGGCAAAACAAATAAAATAGCCGCAGCTGCCAATATATAATAATATGCAATAAAGGTTACGGTAGATGAATTAAAATAAAGTACCGCTATAGCATTTGAAATTAAAAATCCGCCCGAGACCCCCCATTTTCCGTATCGCCTTAAAAGACCGCTTGCAATAGCGCAAATGCTGTAAATGCCTACAACCTGCGCTGGCAAAACATCAGATGTGCTTATAACCAGACCCAAAAGAGTACCTGCCATTGCAGAAATTGCCGCACCGCCTGTGAGTGATAGCAGCATAATTATTAAAGAGCAAAGTATGTGTGCCGCTCCTGACATATTAGGAATTGAAGAAATACTTAAAATTACAGCGGCGGCAAGGAGGATGAGTGAGAGAGTCTCTTCGTTTTCGAGGATTTTGCGACTTGTTAGTGTTTTTAGAAGTGCCGCCGCACGTTTGAACGAGAAAAAGCATAATAACGTAAGTGAGCTTTCGGTAATAAGCATAAAAATGTCATACATTAAAAAACCGTCAAAAAAGACATATATAAATCCGTTTAGCAAAATAGAAACTGAACTGATTAATCCGTAAAGCCATGGTCTTTTTGCAAGATCGTTGCCTAAAAGTATCGAAAAGGTTGCAACAATTGCCAAAGAACCCAAATATTTTAACGACAAAATGCCAAATCCGCCTAAAATTATACCAACGCAGGCAAACAAAATGGCATAAACCTTTTTTTGAGTCGGAAAGGTTGCAGCAAAAAAAGCAATACAAAAAGGACTGATTGTGCCAAAAATAGCAGCTCGCCCCAAAAGAAGAAGAATTATGTACTCGGCAAGCTCAAAATAATCTACCTGCCTTAAACGGTAAAAAATATTTTGCTTGCCTTTAGAAAGCTGCTCTCGTTTAAATGTATTAACCTCGTTGTTAGTCATTTTATGATACCTCCGAAATCGTAGCGGCATAATAAGATACCGTTTTTGCTTTTACAAGCTTATTATACACAACACAATTGGAAAAAAATGTCAAAAGTTGCGAATTAATAGTAAAATATTTTGACAAAAAATGACAAAGTTTTAAAAGAACGGACAAATGTTTCTTGAAATATAGGTATTGTCGTGATGAAAATAAAAGTATTTTAGCAAATAAAGGCATAAAAAGGCGAATTATTTTTGGTATAAATATTAAAATTTTGAATAAAATTTTTTGTTTGGGTACATTTATAAAAGGTCTTTATTTTATTCTTAAAGTATGATACAATAATACTAAGTATATAATTTTAAAAAATACGAAAGAAGATATTGATATGGATGTAATCAGCAGAATAGAAGAAAATTATGACAAAATGAGCAAGGGGCACAAAAGCATTGCCCGCTTTGTTCTTGCGCATTTTGAAAAAGCGGCATTTATGAACGTAAGCCGATTATCCGAGGTTGCGGGGGTCAGCGAGGCGACGGTTGTCCGTTTTTCTACAGAGCTGGGATATGAAAAATATCAGCAGTTTCAAAAGGCGGTTTTAGAATATGCCAAAACACGTCTTACGAGTGTTCAAAGAATGGATATTGCATACGAACGAATGGAAAAAGAGGGCATACTCACTTCTGTCTTGAATTCAGATATTGACAAAATTCGTTCAACTTTAGCGGCAATAGATGAAAATGAGTTTAATCGAGCTGTTGAAAAAATTGCCGGTGCGCGAAGAATTTATATAATAGGCTTGGGGTCTGCATCTGCTCCTGCCAGCTTTTTAGGATATTATCTTAACCTTATTTTTGATGATGTTCGTGTTATTAACTCGGTAGGTGTAAGCGAAATTATCGACCAGCTTTACCGCGTAAGCTCAGATGACGTGGTTATTGGAATAAGCTTTCCCAGATATTCAAACCGTACGGTTAACGCACTTAAATATGCAAAGTCAATTGGCGGAACGGTAGTAGGTGTTACCGACGGAGCTATGTCGCCGATTAAAAGCACGGCAGATTATTGCCTTTATGCCCGCAGCGATATGGAATCGTTTGTCGATTCGCTCGTTGCACCGTTTAGCCTTATGAATGCACTTATTGTTGCATTGGGAGCATGTAAAAAAGAAACTGTTTATAAAAATCTCGAAGACCTTGAAAGCATATGGAAGCAATACAAGGTTTATGAAACAAAAGAGGAAAAATAAAATGAAAAAATTATTTAAAACATTAATAACAGCAGTTATTTTAATCGGAATTATGGCTATGTCAGCAGTTAGCTCTTTTGCCTATGAGGGTGTCCCCGAAACAATAAAAATAGGTCTGTTTTACGGTAGCTCTGCAAAGGATAGCGGCAATATTTCATCAGGCGGAGGAATCTCAATATCCGTAGTGGGAGATAATGAACGATACAGTCTTGCGCAAGATGAATCTGTTAACGAAATTACAGTTAAAAAAGATACATTATATCACGTAATTCTGCCTGATACATATGATGAATATCAATCCGCGTGGGAAAAACAGGCTGAGCTTAAAACCAACGGATATTCGGCATATACAGCATATAAAAACGGCAGATTTTATGTGTCGGCAGGTGCTTTTTCTGAAATAGAAAAAGCAAATCAAATTGCCTCAGAATTATCGGCAGAGGTTAAATCGCCGAGTGATAAATGCGTTTTGGCATATGTAAATGATGCAATCTGGATTAGTGTAGAAGATGATGTACTTTATTTTACCGCAGGTGCGCTAAACGGAAATATTGCGATAGACGGCAAAGAATACCGCGGAGAAATTCAGATTATGCGTCGCGATACAGGCGATATGACAGTTGTAAATTTAGTTGATTTTGACGATTATTTATGCGGGGTTGTTCCGCGTGAGGTGAGCGCAAGCTGGAATTACGAGGCTGTTAAAGCACAGTCAGTTGTGTCGCGTACCTTTGCGATGATGAACCTTAATAAATATCAAAAATATGGCTTTAATCTTGATAATACGACCAATTCTCAGGCGTATGCAGGGGTATCGATTGAGCATCCGGCATCAAATAAAGCTGTGGCAGAAACACATGGCGAAGTCGTGCTTTATGACGGAAAGCCGGCTGATGTTTATTTCTTTGCATCAAGCGGAGGAAAAACGGGAACAGCAAATGATGCATGGGGCGGAGAAAATAAGCCATATCTTATAAGTGTCGATGACCCTTATGAAAATGCTGACGAGGCATCATATTCAAAATGGGAAATGACATTTACCGCAGCAGAGCTTAAAGAAAAGCTGGCGGCTAAAGATGTTAATATCGGTGATATAACGGATGTAAAAGTCGAGTATTCAGACTCAAAAAGAGCGATAAAAACTGTCTTTGTAGGAACAGAGGGTGAAAAAGAATATACGCGCGAAAACATACGTTGGGTGCTCGGAATTTACAGTACTGCTTTTGATGTATTAAGAGACGGTGAACAAACAGGCGTGAGTGTATGCGCTTTAGATAAATATAATTCCTTTACGCAGATAGATATAAATGCAAACACTCAGCTTTTGTCGAAAGCCGGAACAACGAGCGCAAACGGTGCATTATCTATTTTGTCTGCTGACGGAATGACAACTTTAGAACAGGCTAAAAGTACGAGCGGAGACTTCGTATTCTCAGGTCGTGGCTGGGGTCATGGTGTAGGAATGAGTCAATGGGGTGCTAAAGGTATGGCAGATAACGGATATAATTATAAAGAAATTTTAGAATATTACTTTGTAGGGACGCAGGTAGGTTGATGCGTTTAAGATACCTTGAAAGGACATAAAAATGGACGTAAAAGATTTTGATTATGAACTGCCCGAAGAGCTTATTGCACAAACTCCGTTAGGGGACAGACCGTCATCTAAGCTGTTGGTGCTTGATAAAGTAAGTGGCAAAAGAACACACGGGCATTTTAAAGATATTTTAAATTATATAAAAGAGGGCGACTGTCTGGTTTTAAATAATACCAGAGTTTTGCCTGCACGTTTGTTTGGAAAACGTGAGGATACAGGCTCGGTTATTGAGTTTTTGTTGCTCAGCCAAAAAGAAGACGACGTGTGGGAGATAATATTGCGTCCCGGCAAAAAAGCCAGACCGGGTCATAAAGTTGTGTTTGGTGACGGAAAGCTTACGGCAGAAATTTTAGATATTGTAAATGACGGAAACCGATTAGTTAAGTTTTCGTATAACGGAATATTCAACGAAATTTTAGATGAGCTTGGCGAGATGCCTCTGCCGCCTTATATTCATGAAAAACTCGAGGATAAAGAGCGGTATCAGACGGTATATTCAAAGGTAGACGGCTCGGCAGCGGCTCCTACGGCAGGGCTTCATTTTACAAATGAAGTTTTAGAAGAAATCAAGAAAAAAGGAGCAGAGCTTGCCTTTGTCACCCTTCACGTAGGCTTGGGAACATTCAGACCAGTAAAGGTCGATGTAATTGAAGAGCATAAAATGCACTCTGAATTTTATTCAGTTGACGAAGAAACTGCTCAAAAAATAAATAATGCAAGGCAAAAAGACGGAAGAATAATTTGTGTGGGTACTACAAGCACACGTGTTGTCGAGACGCTGTCAGATGATAGCGGCAAGATGCATGCAGGCAGCGGATGGACAGATATTTTTATATATCCCGGATACAAATTTAAAATGGTAGATGCGCTTATTACTAATTTTCATCTGCCGCAATCTACACTAATTATGCTTGTTTCGGCACTCGCGGGCAGAGATAATGTGCTTGATGCTTATCGCGAGGCGGTCAAAGAAAAATATCGCTTTTTTAGCTTTGGCGATGCAATGTTTATTGTTTAGGATAAAACGTTGTAGGAGTCATTCACGAATGACCGAGGGCGATTCGTGAATCGCCCCTACGATATCACATAAACCGTAAACTTCGATAATGCAATGTTTATAGTATATATCAGAGGAGATAAAAATGTTTAAGTTATTGGCAAAAGAGGGTAATGCCCGTCGTGGTGAGTTTACAACAGTTCACGGAGTTATACAAACCCCGGTGTTTATGAACGTGGGAACAGTTGCGGCAATTAAGGGTGCGGTTTCTACCGAGGATTTAAAAGATTTGGGTTGTCAGGTGCAGCTTTCAAATACCTATCACTTGCACGTGCGACCCGGTGATGATGTGGTGCGTGATTTGGGCGGACTTCATCAATTTATGAAATGGGATAGACCAATTCTTACCGATTCGGGCGGATTTCAGGTATTTTCGCTTGCCTCTATACGCAAAATAAAGGAGGAGGGTGTGTTTTTTAATTCGCACATTGACGGAAGAAAAATTTTTATGGGACCTGAAGAAAGTATGCAAATTCAGTCAAACCTTGCATCTACAATTGCGATGGCTTTTGATGAGTGCATTCCTGCACGTTCAAATCGAGAATACACTAAAAATAGTGTCGAGCGAACAGAACGATGGCTTGAGCGTTGCAAAACGGAGCTTAACCATCTTAATTCGCTAGAGGGAACGATTAATAAAAATCAGCTTTTGTTCGGAATAAATCAGGGCGGACTTTTTCCTGACATAAGAATTAACAATATGCAAAATATTGCTAAACTTGATTTGCCCGGATATGCAATTGGCGGTTTAGCAGTGGGCGAAACACATGCGGAAATGTACGAAATTTTAGATGCGACTCTGCCTCATGCTCCCGAGAACAAACCGCGTTATTTAATGGGTGTGGGCACACCTGAAAATATTATAGAAGGTGTTGCCAGAGGAATAGACTTTTTCGATTGCGTAATGCCGAGTCGTAATGCGCGGCACGGGCATTTAAACACTAAAGCGGGTGTAATTAACATTAATAATAAGAAGTACGAGAGGGATAATTCGCCCATCGACCCGACCTGTGATTGCCCCACCTGCCGTAATTATTCAAGAGCATATATAAGGCATCTTTTAAAAGCAGGAGAAATGCTTGGTATGCGGCTTGCGGTTATGCATAATCTGTATTTTTACAATAACCTTATGAAAGAAATACGTGAAAGCATTGAAGAAGGACGTTTTCAAAAATTCCGTGAGGAGAATACAGGAATTTTGTCAAAAAGAATATAATATTAAAAGAGAACGGATTATCCGTTCTCTTTTAATATTATATTGCATATATCTTGTGGTGTCTCGGCAAGGTAAGTCGCACCGGCATCGGTAAGCTCTTTTCGGCTGCCGTAGCCGTACAAAACACCTATACAGTCTATTCCGTTCATTTTTGCACCGCTTACATCATTTTCGCGGTCGCCGATCATAACTACTTTAGATTTGTCGGTAATATTATCTAACGTAAATGCATATTCAATAACCTGTGATTTTTTAATGCGCGGTCCGCCAAACTGCGCACCCGCAACAGCTTTAAAATATTTTAAAAGGTCAAAATGCTCTAAAACTCTATTTGCAAAAGGCTCCGGTTTGGCAGTCGCAATTATTAAAGTTTTGCCTGCGTGATTAAGAGTTTTTAAGGCATCCTCCACACCTGCATAAACAGAATTGTCTAAAAGTCCGTGATCGGGATAATACTCGCGGTAATACTTAACTGCAAGCTCAGCATTTTCGCGCGAAAATCCGAAAACTGACATATACGCATCAACAAGCGGAGGACCGATAAAGCTGAATAGCTTTTCGCGGTCCGTATTTGTAATGCCGAATTTTGTTAATGAATATTCCACAGACTTAATAATTCCGTTTGCAGAATCGGTCAGCGTTCCGTCTAAATCAAAGAAAATCCATTGATAGTTTTTCATATTTATTTATCCGCCTTAAAATGTTTTAATTAATACATCATCAATTGAGCGTTTGGGAACCTGCAGATTTCCGTTTTCGCCAATATAATATTTAATTGAATCATCGCAAACCTCGGTTTCTTCGGGTGTTTCGGCAGGGTAACCCAAAGCAACCACACATAAAAGCTTTAAATTGTCGGGAATTTCTAAAAGTTCACAAATCTTCTGATGGTCAATAGAGCCCATCCAGCAAGCACCTACACCATCAGCTAAGGCAGCTAAAATCATATTTTCTACGGCAGCACCCATATCAACATCATATCCGCTCTGGCGAATGTCGGTATCAGCACAAACCGCAACATATGCTGTCGGATGCTCACCGTCTTTCGGGTTATATTCGCCTGCTAAATAGCCTGCCCACTTAACTAATGGAAAAATTTTTTCTGACATATCGGGGTTAGCTACTGCAATATATTTAAGCGGCTGTATGTTTGCCGCAGACGGTGCAACTCGTGCTGCATCAATATATCGTTTAAGCTGTTCGGATGTAAGCGGCTCGTTTTTAAATTTTCGTATTGTTCGTCTGCTTTTTATAAATTCTAAAAAATCCATAATTAAAATTCCTTTCGTTGTTTTAATTTTATTTTATCCCAAAAGCCACCTAAAGTCAATTTGTATATTGATTTTTTGACTTATTTTGTGTAAAATACTATTAAATACATATAAAGGAGATAATTAATATGCAAAAGAGCAGAGTAGAATTAGCAGTAGCTAAGCACGATAAACGTTATAACTGCTGTCAGGCGGTTGTTTGCACCTATTGTGATATGTTTGGCATAAAAGAACAGGATGCTTTTCGTATGACCGAGGCTTTGGGTCTTGGCTTGTCAGGTCTTATGGAAACCTGCGGTGCAGTAAGCGCAATGATGATTTTGGCTGGACTTAAAAACAGTGATGGAAATTTAGAAAATCCCGAAACAAAGCGTTCAAGCTATGCGCTGGGTAAAGAGCTTGCTGATAAGTTTAAAGAAATGAACAAGTCAATTGTGTGCCGAGAGTTAAAGGGTGGACCGCTTCGTAGCTGCACCGGATGTATAGCAGATGCCGCAAAAATCGTTGAAGAGGTTTTATTTAAAGGTGAGTTTGAGCCGTTTGAAGGTGAGATATTATAAAAAATAACTGTTGCTTTTAGCAACAGTTATTTTTTTATTTAATTATGCCTGTATGTTTTCAACATACTTTCTAATGTCAGAAAGATTTGCATATGATTTAGCTTCGTTTCCGTCCACAACAACCAGTGTAGGAGCCTGCTTAATGCCAAACTGATTTACTAATGCTTCATTTTCTTCTGCATCCATCTTTTCAAAGGATACGTCAGCACGAGCAAGCATTGCATCAGCAAGCTTACAGTTAGGGCAGGTTTTGGTGGTAAACAGATAAACGTGTTTGCCACTGTCGCTTACCGCACAAGCAGGAGCATCGTTTGATGATACCTTTACACCCTCGTGTGTAAGCTTGGAATTTTCAATATCATAAACCTTACGGTCGTTAAATTCCTGAGTTTTTCCGTCGTTCCAGTTCTGAACGGGGCGATAATATCCTGTAATACGGCTGTATACCTCGGCAGTCTCGCCACAATGCGGACAGGTGTACTGCTCGCCTGCAAGATAACCGTGATTTTTACATACAGAATATGTCGGCGACAGAGTGTAATACGGCAAACGATAGTTGTTTGCAATCTTTTTAACGAGGTTTGCAGCTGCTTTCCAGTCAGGCAGCTTTTCACCTAAGAATGCGTGGAATACTGTACCTGATGTATAAAGTGTCTGTAGTTCGTCCTGAACGTCAAGAGCCTCGAAGATATCCTCTGTATATCCAACAGGAAGATGAGAGCTGTTTGTATAATATGGTGTGCCGTTTTCGTTTGCTGTAATAATTTCAGGATAACGAGCCTTGTCGTGTTTTGCAAAACGATAGGTTGTTGATTCTGCCGGTGTTGCCTCTAAGTTATGAATGTCGCCGTATTCTTCCTGATAATCAGACAGACGCTCGCGCATATGATTTAAAACATCCTGAGCGAATTTCTGAGTTTTGGCACTTGTTAAATCTTCTTTTAACCAGCTTGCGTTTAAACCAACCTCGTTCATACCGATTAAACCGATAGTAGAGAAGTGGTTGCTAAAGTCTCCAAGATAACGTTTGGTGTAAGGATAAAGACCTTCTTCTAAAAGCTTAGAGATAATGGTACGTTTAATTTTTAATGAACGAGCCGAAATATCCATCAGCTTGTCTAAACGACGGTAGAAGTCTTCTTCGTTTTCGGCTAAGAATGCGATTCTAGGAAGGTTAATGGTAACAACACCAACCGAACCTGTGCTTTCACCACTGCCGAAGAATCCACCCGATTTTTTACGCAGTTCACGCAGGTCTAAACGCAGACGGCAGCACATACTACGTACATCGCTCGGTTCCATATCGCTGTTAATGTAGTTAGAGAAATACGGAGTACCGTATTTTGATGTCATTTCAAATAAAAGCTTGTTGTTTTCTGTCTCTGACCAGTCGAAATTACGTGTGATTGAATATGTCGGGATAGGATACTGGAATCCGCGTCCGTTAGCATCGCCTTCAATCATAATTTCTAAGAATGCCTTGTTTACCATATCCATTTCTTTCTGGCAATCTTTGTACTTAAAGTCCATCTCTTTTCCGCCGACGATAGCATTAAGCTCTGCCAAGTCGTTCGGAACAACCCAGTCTAAGGTTATGTTAGAAAACGGTGCCTGAGTACCCCAGCGGCTGGGTGTGTTTACGCCATAAATAAAGGATTCAATGCATTTTTTAGTTTGGTCATAGGTTAAGTTATCTGCTTTTACAAACGGAGCAAGGTAGGTATCAAAGGATGAAAATGCCTGAGCACCTGCCCATTCGTTTTGCATAATACCTAAGAAGTTAACCATCTGATTACAAAGTGTTGCAAGATGGCTTGCAGGTGACGAGGTGATTTTGCCCGAAATACCGCCAAGACCTTCTTGAATGAGCTGTTTTAAAGACCAACCCGCACAATATCCTGTAAGCATTGAAAGGTCGTGAAGATGAATGTCTGCATTTCTGTGTGCGTTTGCAATCTCGTCATCATAGATTTCAGAAAGCCAGTAGTTTGCAGTAATTGCACCGCTGTTGCTTAAAATCAAACCGCCGACAGAATATGTAACTGTCGAATTTTCTTTAACACGCCAGTCGGTAACTTTAACATAGCTGTCAACCAGCTCTTTATAGTCTAAGATAGTAGACTTCATATTACGGATTTTTTCTCTTTGTCTGCGGTAAAGGATATAAGCCTTAGCAACATCGCTGTAGCCTGCCTGAATAAGAACACTCTCTACGCTGTCCTGAATATCCTCAACGGCAATTTTACCGTCTTTAATTTTCGGCTCAAAGTCTGAGGTTACTTTAAGTGCAAGCAAATCAATGGTAGAGGGGTGGTACTGCTTATCCTGAGCCTCGAACGCCTTTGTGATAGCGGCGCAAATTTTTTGAATGTTAAATTCTGTGGTTAGTCCGTCGCGTTTTGTAACTTGATACATAGCCTTTTTCTCCTTCTTTCTGTATATTTTCGTTCCTTATTTTCGTAGTGTATTACCAGTATAACATATAAAATCCAAAAAATCAATATATAGTTTAAAAATTTTTTAAAAACACAATATATAGTTGTCTCTTAGTCGATTCCGCGTAGTGTTACAGATGGAACAAAGGGCTTTAAAATGTCTGATAATGCCCTTATTTCGTCGTGGGAGAGGGGATTAAGATTCTCGCCTATTAAGCATCCTGAGTCAACAAAGTTCTGCAGAAAGTACTGTTTTGCGCCCGAAATCCATTCACCTATTTCTACCATATCTTGTGGTGCATGAAATTCGCGCACCAAGGTTGTGCGAAATTCATACGGAATCACATCAGAAAGCAGAATACTTACACTTTCTTTAACGGGAGCAATGTCAAACGATTCAACGCCGACAGTTTCGCGATATTTTGCCTGTGAGTTTTTAATATCCATTGCAACGTAGTCAATTAAGCCGTTTTCAATCAGATTAACCATGCGGTCAGGAAAGCTGCCGTTGGTATCTAACTTTATTTTAAAGCCCATATCCTTTATTTCTTTTGCGAAATCAAAAATTCCGCTTGACAAAAGAGGCTCGCCGCCGGTTATGCATACACCATCTAAAACACCTTGTCGTTTTTTTAAAAATGAATAAAAGTCGTTTTTATCCATTGCGGCAGAAAAATCGGGATTAACCACTAATGCTCTGTTGTGGCAAAACGGACAACGAAAGTTGCATCCGCCTAAAAAAACGGTGCATGCCATATTGCCCGGATAGTCTAAAAGGGTCAGTTTTTGCAGTCCTAATATATTTAACATAAAAACTCCTTGATAATTAAAATTTAAGGCTGGTAATTAATAATTATATTTAATTTTTGCAAAAAGTCAATCACGTTTTCTGGCATATTTTGTTGTTTTTTGCAAATAAAAACACAATATATTGTATAAACCCGTTGGTTGAGCGGTTATGCAAAATTGTTTTCAGAAATTTCGACAAAAAACGTAAAATTTTCATTTTACATTTTATCTGACAGAACGTCGTGTCGTTTTTTAGGATTTATTTCAGATAAGTTTTTATCAGACAGCATAATGCCTCGCTGTACCGAAAAATGCCCGAAACGCCGCCTTATGTTATCGATTGTGCGTTCTTCATCCTCGCGCTTTTGCATTTTTTCCATATCGGGAAGTAACGACATTTGAAGATTTGCCTCTTCGCTTAATTCGGTGGCGCGTACACCTAAGGTTCTTATCGGTCTTCCAATCCAGCCGCTTGTGCGGTACAGCTCTAAAGCCTTGTCAAATATAACACCCGACACACAGCTTTCAAATTCGAGCTTTCCCTGTCTGTCGGCGGTCTTTAGTGTGTTGTCACGCAGATTTATCTGCACGGTTTTGCAAACAAGCCCTCGGTCACGAAGGCGTGAGGCTACACTTTCGCACAGGGCATATAAAGTTATTTTAACATCGTCTTCTGTAATTAAATCGCGCGGAGTAGTAGTGCTGTTGCCGATAGATTTAACATCACGGTCATCGTCTATGCTGCTTACGGGGGAGTCATCCTCGCCGTTTGCATATGAGTGCAGGGTTAAGCCGTTTTTGCCCAATAATCTTTTTAACTCGGCAGGATTTGCATTTGCCAAATCCCCAATGGTCTTAATTCCAAAGTTTAACAGTATTTCGTTGGTTTTTTTGCCTATAAAAAGCAGCTCGCTTGCGGGCAAATGCCACACGAGTTTTTTAAAATTTTCGCGGGTTATTTGTGTGGTTGCATCAGGTTTTTTCATATCAGAGCCGAGCTTTGCAAAAATTTTGTTAAAGCTGACCCCGACTGATGCGGTAAGCCCCAACTCGTCGCGTATTCGTCTGCGAATTTCATCGGCAAGCATTTTTGCGTTACCGCCAAAGTGAATGCAGTCAGTCACATCAAGCCAGCATTCGTCAAGACCAAAACTTTCGATTTTATCGGTGTAGCAGGCATAAATCTCTTTTGCCATTTGCGAGCTTTTTTCGTAAAGCTCAAAGTGAGGCGGCAAAAAAATTATATCAGGACACTTGCGCTGTGCCTGCCAGATAGTATCACCTGTTTTAACACCGCATTTTTTTGCACTTTCACTTTTGGCTAAAATAACCCCGTGCCTTTTTTCTACATTTCCGCTTACGGCAACGGGCTTGCCCCTAAGCTCAGGATTATAAAGGCACTCAACCGAAGCATAAAAGTTGTTCATATCAACGTGTAAAATTTTGCGTTCCACATTACAACCTCCAGAACAAATGTTCTGTTTATATTATATACTATTAATTTTAATTTGTCTATAGGAAATATATGAAAAGATGAAAAAAGCAGGGGCATTTTTAAATACCTCTGCATTTTTGCGATGCATACCAAGGGGCAGACTCTCTAAAATCGCCACACCCTACAATATATGTTGTAGGGGCGATTTCTGAAATCGCCCGTTTTGCGTTTTAATCAATTTATGTCGGGCAATTCGTGAATTGCCCCTACGATGTTATTCGGTTACAAATTGCTCTTTAGTTATAATTTCGGCA
>JAZOBB010000124.1:0-14641 GCA_045595745.1 Clostridia bacterium
CCGCTTGGCCTCCGACTTTGTTGATTATGGACAGGAGGATAAAACACAATGACATCGAATGATAATAAGCTACAAAATACTACAGACGAAAACTTGAAAAATCCTCAAAATATCAGCTTTAAGAAAAGCATTGGCAAAACAACCTATGTTGTAAATGCACATTTCAACGAGAAAGTCAAAGAGGATATTGTCACGAAGATTAAAAGGCTTATTACACGATTATAGAAATCTGTAATTAGGCAGAGTCAACAAAATTATTATTTCTAACCTCAAATCATTGAATTTGACAGTCGGGTATGGTATAATGTCTATACTACAATATTTATCATATCCGGCTGTCGGAAAGGAGAATTTATTAAATGATAAGACAGTCAAATGATGATAAAATAACTGCTCTTTACTGCCGATTGTCGCAAGATGACGGGCGTGAGGGCGAAAGTAACAGTATAACAAATCAAAAAGCAATTCTTGAAAAATATGCAAAAGACCACAATCTGATTCCGTACAAGATTTATGTAGATGATGGAGTAAGTGGAACTACCTTTGAGCGTGACGGATTTAAGGAAATGCTATCCGATATTGAGCAAGGTCTTATATCAACAGTCATTGTAAAGGATTTATCCCGTTTCGGCAGAGACCATATTATGGTTGGATATTACACAGAAATGTATCTGCCGTCAATGAACGTAAGATTTATCGCTATCAATGACAATGTAGATACGGAGAATAGCGAAAGTAACGAGTTTGCACCCTTTACCAATATTTTTAATGAGTGGTACGCTAAAAATGCAAGCAAGAAAATCAATGCTGTGTTTAAGGCAAAGGGCGAATCGGGACAGCGTTTAGGTTCTGCTATTCCATACGGTTACAAGGCAAATCCCGATAATCCAAAAGAGATTATCATTGATGAAGAAGCTGCAAAAGTTGTCAGATACATATTTGAGCTTTGTATGTGTGGCAAAGGTCCCGGCAAAATTGCAAAACAGCTTACCACAGAGAGCATTTCAACACCTATGGTATATTTTAGAGAACACGGAATGCCTTGCAGAACAAAAGCCAATATGAGCAATGTGTGGTGCAACAGAAGTGTTTCGGGAATACTTGAAAATATGACCTATATAGGACATACAGTTAATTTTCGGACTGCTACCGTAAACTACAAAACCCATAAGAAAATACGGCAACCTAAAGAAAATTGGCTGATATTCGAGAACACACACCCACCCATTATCGAAATTTCTGTATGGGAAAAGGTGCAGGAACTCCGAAAGAATAAACGCCGTTACACAAAGTCGGGTAAGAAAAGTATCTTTGCAGGACTTTTGGAATGTGCGGACTGTGGTGCAAAACTGTATTACTGCTCGTGTAAATCACACAAAGAAGATCACGATTATTTTGTCTGCTCGAATTATAAAGGTAATACAGGCAAATGTACGGTGCATTATCTCCGTGAAAGTGTGCTTTATGACATTGTTCTTGAACAGGTACAGACAATGCTTGCATATCTGCAATCCTTTGAAAGCGATTTTGTAAAAAGTCTTGTTGATAAATCTGCAAAGGACAAGAAAAAGGAAATCGCTTCACGCAGAAAAAAGCTCGAAGCAAACAAAATGCGAGTATCGGAGCTTGACGGAATTTTCAAAAGAATTTACGAGGACAATATATCGGGCAAGTTAAGTGATGAACGCTTTGCAAAGCTGTCAGCAGACTATGAAAGAGAACAAAAACAGCTTGTACTTGACACCGAAGCACTTGAAAATGAATTAAATCAAGAAGCTGAACAGATTGACAATGTAGAGTATTTTTTGAAAATAGTCCGTCAGTACACTGAAATCAAGGAGCTATCCTCAAGAGTAGTAAATGACTTGATTGATAAAATCAAAGTCCACGCAGTAGACAAGTCAAGCGGTCAGAGAATACAGAGGATTGACATTTACTATACCGCAGTAGGTCTGATAGATGTATCACAGCATATACAGGAATTAGCTATCTAAGTATTTTTATTCAATAAACAATGAGGCGATACAACGAGCAAAAGCCCATTGTATCGCCACTTCTTAAAACTTCCTTATACTCATTTAACAGAAGTCAGCGCATAAAAAACGCAAACCCACGATAGTCGCGAAACATAATTAAATAGAGAACAGGAATACCTGCAACATTATTTAATGGGGTCTACGTTTTTAACGTATCCAAAATTAATGTTGCAGAAAAAAGAGTATAATATTCCTAAAATACTCATATTTTTTACTATTCAATTATGTTTCGCAAGTACTATTATAGCACAGGCAAAACTTAAAATCAAGAAATGATTAAATAAATTTTGGTTTAGCGGTGTAACTTATGGCGGCGCACGCAAAGGCTTCTCCTTGAGGAGAGGCTCTGCCGTAGGCGGTGGTGAGGTGTAGCCGCGTAGCGGCGTACTTGTTTATTTAACGGCATTCTTCTAAATCCTACACCTCATCCGAGCAGCTACGCTGCCCACCTTCCCCTCAAGGGGAAGGCATTTTGTTAGTGTTAACATAGTATGCTAAACCAAAATTTACCTTGATGGTTAATAAAATTAAAAAAACTATTGACAAATATAAAAACATACTGTATCATATGTATTAGTACAGTTAATACACAAGAAAGGAGAAGCATTATGATAAATCTTGATTTCAGCGACCGAAGACCGCTATACGAGCAAATTAAAGAAAAGTTTAAAGAGCTGATTATTTCGGGTGCTGTTAATGAGCATGACAAAATTCCGTCTGTTCGAGAGCTGGCGTCAAGTCTTGCGATTAACCCAAACACCATCCAAAGAGCCTATAAAGAGCTTGAAGAAGAGGGTTTTATCTATTCGCAAAGGGCAAAGGGCAGCTTTATTGCACCGATTAAAAGGGCACAAACCGAAGAATTTATATCAGCACTTTACAAAAATCTTCAGGATGCCGCCGCAGAGCTTTTATATCGTGGCGAAAGTCCCGAAAACTTAAAACACGAAATTGATGAAATATTCGAGAACATAAAAAGGGGTGGTAATTAATGATTAAAGTCAGTAATATTAATAAAACCTTTGACGATATTAAGGCACTCAATGACCTTTCGCTTAATGTTAAAAAAGGAACTGTTTATGGTCTTATAGGTCCTAACGGAGCAGGAAAGACCACAATAATAAAGCACTTAACGGGCGTATACAAGCAAGATAGTGGCGAAATTAAGATTGCAGATCAGGCAGTTTACGAAAACATTGCTTTAAAAACAAAAACTGTTTGCATTGGCGATGATTTATATTTCTTTTCTACATATACTATTCGTGATATGGCAAATTTCTATAAGGGTCTTTATCCCGATTGGGACGAGGAAAGATTTTTAACATTAAAAGAAGTTTTTAAAATTGACTTAAAGCGCAAAATTAAAAAATTATCAAAAGGAATGCAAAAACAGGTTGCCTTTTGGCTCGGAATTTGTACAAAACCAGATGTTTTAATTCTGGACGAGCCTGTTGACGGCTTAGACCCCGTTATGAGGAAAAACGTGTGGAAGTTGTTGCTTTCAGATGTTGCGGAAAGAGAAATGACGGTTTTGGTATCGAGTCATAACCTAAGAGAGCTTGAAGATGTGTGTGACCACGTGGGTATAATGCATCAGGGAAAAATTGTTTTAGAAAAATCGTTAGACGAGGCTAAGGGCAATATTCACAAGGTTCAGACTGCATTTAAAGATGCTTTTCCCGAACAGCTTAAAGAAAAAATCGAAATTCTGCACTTTGAGCAGTTTGGCTCGGTATATAGCCTGATAGTAAAGGGCGATATCAACGAAATAAAAAGCCAAATATCAAATTTTTCACCTATTATTTTAGATACTCTCGCTTTAACACTTGAAGAAGTATTCATCTATGAGTTAGGAGGTTTAGGATATGAAACGACCGGCATCATTCTTTAATTTTGCAATTTTTAAATCAGATTTAAAACGGTTTTGGTGGGTATCGATACTGTATTCGATTTTAATATTTGTATCCAGCCTTCTTCCGTTTTATATTTCGAATCACAATTATGTGGGCAGAACTGTGTTGGCAGCAGAAAGAACTTTTGAGAATTCAAGAATTTTAAATTACAGTATTTTTCCTTATTTTCTGCTGGCAATTGTCGCAGTAGGCACTGCGGTGCTTTTGTTTTCGTATTTAAACTCTAAAAGCGCAGTTGCGCAGATTCACTCTGTGCCCGTAAAGCGCGAAACTCTTTTTATAACTCATGCAGTTTTTGGTTTATTAACGCTTATAGTTCCTGTTTTAATAAATGCAGCTATTTTGCTTATTATGAGAACTAATCCGTATATTGCGCAAGTTGTAAGCGTTACACACATAGCTCAGTGGACACATACGCAGATATCATATGCAATAATCGGCTTTTCGTTTGCGGTATTCATCGGAATGTTTACGGCAAACAGTGTGGCACACATTGTATTTACTTATATTTTTGCTCTACTGCCGCTTGCATTTGAGCTGGCAATAAGAGGTCTTATGAATCTGCATTTGCACGGATATTATTTTTACGGCGCGGGCATTACAGCAACCACTGACTTTTTATATTTCGGTATTGATAAATTGTGCACAATAAAATATCCGCTGATTTATTTAGCATATTCAATTATATTTTTAGTTTTATCACTTGTTATTTATAAGCTACGCGATTTGGAAAATACTGCCGAGGTTATTGCCTTTCCTAAACTTAAACCTGTTTTTGTTTATGGAGTATCGCTTTGTATGGGCGTGGTAGGATATTTTTATCTTGCCGGAATTGCAGATGTTAAGAGTATGTTTTTCATATTACCCTTTGGCATTTTAGGGCTCGTTATTGCAAATATGATTGCAAAAAAAGCCTTTACATTAAAAGGCTGCATAAAGCCTGCGGTTGCACTTTTAATATCTGCTTTGGCATTTGTATTATTGTTCGAGGTAGATATAACAGGCTTTGAAAAAAGAGTACCAAATGTGATAGATATTGAAAGTGTATCTGTAACGAGAAGAAGCATCGAAACAATAACTCAGACACGTAATATAAACGGAGCACAAAAAATAGAGAAAGGTGCATATATTCCAAACTTATATAATGCCGACGACATCGAAAACGTAATTAAATTTCATAGCTTTAAAACGAAAGACAAAGAAGATTCAAGAGATAAAATAGACCCGATTTATATAACCTATAATCTTAAAAACGGTAAAACGATGGTTCGTCAATATTCTGTAAATCTACGAACAGAACAGGAATTATTAAAGCCGATTATGGAAACTGCTGAATATAAAATGCATATTCTTCCTGTAACAAGCGGTAAAGTAGAAAACGTAAACTCTGTAATGATAGACGATGTAAGATTCAGAAATTATCGTAAATATTTTGGAGAAAAGTCTGAAGATAAAGAGATTATAGATAAAATCTGTACAGCGCTCAAAAAGGATATAGAAAATGCAAAATATGATGAGTTTGCATACGGTGAATCAACCTTGACAACCATCGAAATAGAAGAGAGAATTCCGTGGTATTACGAGGGAACAGATATTTTGATTCCTGAAGATGAAAGCTATGGTATATATACAGACCATTACAGCTATTGTGTTCGCCCATCATATGAAAATACCATTAAGGTGCTTTCAGAGATTGGTTTATATGATGCAATACCTGTTGCCGAAAGCTATAACAAGGCAAGTATAATAGTAAATGATTTTACAAAAAATGACGATACAAAGGTTATGGTTACGAAAGTTGCCGATAAAGAAACAGAGGCAGATTTTGTAATTGACAATCCCGATGAGGTTTTAAAGCTTTATAAATACGTAACCGAAACGACTCCAAACCGATATGATGCACATCGTGATGCAAACGGATACGGAGCATTCGACATAACATTTTCAGGACCTAATGTAAACAGTTTTACAACCTCAAGAACTACACACGACGAAGATTTGCCAGAGGTATTAAAAGAATTGTTTGAAAAATAAAAATAAAGTGGTTGCGCCAGCAACCACTTTATTTTATTTAATCAAGCTTTCAACAGCATTTGCTGCTGCATCAATGTAATCTGCTTCAAAATCTTCAATATTTCCCGAATCGCAAGCAGAGGCTAAAGCCGGGTCAATAGGAATACGTGCGAGTAGTGGCAGATGATGCTCTTTAGCTACATCTTCAATATGACTGTCGCCGAAGACTTTAATTTCTTTTCCGCAGTCGGGGCATTTTAAATAGCTCATATTTTCAACTAAGCCCAAAATAGGAATATTCATCATTTCAGCCATTTTAACTGCCTTTTCAACAATCATTGATACCAGCTCTTGAGGAGAAGCAACAATAATTATTCCGTCAACGGGAAGCGACTGAAATACAGTTAAAGGAACATCGCCCGTTCCCGGGGGCATATCTACAAACATAAAATCAACATCGTCCCAGATAACATCTGTCCAGAACTGCTTTACTGTTCCTGCAATAACCGGTCCGCGCCATACAACGGGGTCGGTATCGTTTTCTAAAAGCAGGTTGATTGACATTATGTCAATTCCGGTTTTTGTACGTGTGGGCAGTATTCCGTCCTCTGTCCCAACTGCCTTAGATGTTATACCGAATGCCTTAGGAATTGACGGTCCTGTAATGTCGGCATCTAAAATCGCGCTGCGATAGCCTTTTTTCTTTTGAGCAACGGCAAGCATCGAGGTAACTAACGATTTACCGACTCCGCCTTTGCCGCTCACTATGCCGATTACCTTTTTAATGTGGCTCATCGGGTGTGGTGCCTCTAAAAAATCGGCAGGGTTTTGCTTGCGTGATGAGCAGTTTTCAGAACACGAACTGCAATCGTGACTACAATTTTCACTCATATTTACATCTCCTTATTAGTTCATAGCTATTATTATACGTTTTTTATAATGCGTTGTCAAGGATGCTAATATGCAGATTTTAAAGCCTTTTTGGAAAAAATTACAGGAATTGCTGTATTTAATTTACTTTTTTAAAAAATTGTGATAGAATTAAGATATGAATTTTTATTTTGTTTTAACACAAAATAATGCATAGGTAAAAATTAAGGAGATTAAATATGAGAGATTATAAACTTGAAACCGAAAAAAGAGTTGCATTTATAAAAAAAGCAATGGCAGATGCACATGCAGACGGCATAGTGTTCGGCAACAGCGGCGGCAAAGACAGTGCCTTGGTTGGCATCTTGTGCAAGATGGCATGCGACAATGTTTTAGGTGTTATAATGCCGTGCCAGTCGAAGCGTAATTTTGGCGAAGATATGGACGATGGCATTGATGTTGCCAAACAGTTTAACATCGAAACCATAACAGTTGATTTAACAAGCGTTAAAGAAGAAATGGTAAAGCAGATAGAATCAGTAACTACGGCTACCGATACAGCAAAAAGCAATATCGCGCCAAGACTTAGAATGACAACACTTTACACCATAGCTCAAAGCCGTAACGCAATGGTTGCAGGAACGGGTAACAAGTGCGAGCTTTATATGGGTTATTTTACTAAATGGGGCGATGGCGGTTGCGATATTAATCCTATTGCCGATTTAACAGTCAGCGAAATATATGAGTTTTTAACATATTTAAACGCCCCCGAAAATATCATTAAAAAAGCACCATCGGCAGGTCTTTTCGAAGGTCAGACAGACGAGCAGGAAATGGGAGTTACCTATAAGCAGATTGAAGAGGTAATGGCAACAGGAACAACCGATGATGAGGCGGCGACAGAAAAAATTATTAGAACTAACGCACGCACCGAGCACAAACGCAGAATGCCGCTTTGGTATGCCGACTAATATAAGAAAGTGAGGAAACACCAAATGAGTGCAGCTCGCATAAAAGAGCTTACAGAGCTTTTAAACTATCATGCACATAAATATTATGTCGAGGATTCGCCCGAGATTTCTGACTATGAATATGACCATCTGTTGCACGAGCTTGAGAAGCTAGAGGAAGAGTATCCTGAGCTTAAAGACCCTGCATCGCCGACCGTAAGAGTGGGCGGGCAGATTTTAGACGGCTTTACCTCTGTAACTCACGAAGTACCGATGCAGAGCTTGCACGACTCATTTAACGAACAGGATGTACTGGACTTTGATGCACGTGTCAGCGGAGTTTTAGGCATTGGCACATATGAGTATGTGGCAGAGCATAAGATAGATGGCCTTTCGGTATCGTTAGAATATCGAGACGGTTTGTTTGTACGCGGCTCAACCCGCGGTGACGGCATAACGGGCGAGGATGTAACGCAAAATTTAAAAACGATTGCATCAATTCCTTTAAGACTTAAAGATGCGGTTCCGTTTTTAGAGGTGCGTGGCGAGGTATTTATGCCAAAGGATACCTTTGACAGCCTAAATGCACAAAGAGAAAAAAATGAAGAGCCTCTTTTTGCAAATCCCAGAAATGCGGCGGCGGGCAGCTTGCGCCAGTTGAATCCTCAGATAGCAAGAGAAAGAAAGCTCGATATATTTGTGTTTAACATTCAAAAAATTGAGGGTGTAGAAATTAGTACACATACCGAGGCTTTAAATTTTTTAAAAGAGCAAGGCTTTAAGGTTATACCTCAGCACAAGGCATATAAAACAATAAAAGAGGCGTTTAACAGAGTTTTAGAGATAGGCGAAGAAAGATATTCTCTGCCGTTTGAGATTGACGGAGCAGTGCTTAAAATAAACAATTTAGAGCAACGCGAAATTTTAGGCTCGACCTCGAAGTTTCCCAGATGGGCAGAGGCATATAAATTCCCTGCCGAGACTAAAAAAACAAAGCTGTTAGATATAATAGTTCAGGTTGGCAGAACAGGAGTTATAACACCGAATGCGGTCCTCGAGCCTGTTCGTGTTGCGGGGTCTACGGTAAGCCGTGTAACGCTCCATAACCTTGACTATATCCGCGAAAAGGATATTAAAATCGGTGATTATGTAATGGTAAGAAAGGCAGGAGACATAATCCCCGAGGTTGTCGAGGTATCAAAAGAAGACCGTGACGGCACAGAAAGAGATTTTCATATGCCCGAGCGATGCCCCGAGTGCGGAGCAGAGGTATTGCGCACAGATGGCGAGGCGGCATATCGTTGCGTGGGCACAGCTTGCCCTGCACAGCTTGCGCGGTCGATAATTCATTTTGCATCACGCGATGCGATGGATATTGACGGTTTAGGGCCTGCAATAGTAAATCAGCTTATAGATAACGGCTTAATTACCTCGTGGGCAGATTTATATTATCTTAATAAAGAAGATATTGCAAACCTTGAAAAAATGGGCGATAAATCGGCGCAGAATCTTATTGATGCATTAGAAGAAACTAAAAAAAGAGAGCTTTTTAGACTTTTATTTGCATTCGGAATACGATTAAACGGTCAACGTTCGTCAAAGCTCTTGGCAAAGCATTTCGGGACGTTAGAAAACATTATGAATGCCACAGCAGAAGAAATGTCGCAAATTCCCGACATTGGTGAAAAAACTGCGCAAAATGTATTTGAGTTCTTTAAAAATGAAAAAAATATTGAATTAATTGAAAAAATAGTCTCAGCAGGTGTTAACACCGAATATCATGCTGAAGAGGGCGAAACAAACCGCTTAGCAGGCAAAAAGTTTGTTATAACGGGCAAGTTCGAAGAATTGTCGCGTGCCGAAATGACCGCTTTGGTCGAAAAAAACGGCGGCAAGGCATCGGGCAGTGTATCAAAAAATACTGACTATGTAATAGCGGGCGAGGATGCAGGCAGTAAGCTCGATAAGGCTAATTCATTAGGAGTTACTGTGCTGACATTTGATGAGTTTATGAAAATGTTAGATGAATAAATAATGTTAAAAGGTGCGGATAATCCGCACCTTTTGTGTTGTAAAATTGAATTTTCAATAATTTTTATACAAATTCAAAAAAATTAAAAAACTTCGGAACTTTTTTTAAACCTCGTAGTCTAACATAGTGTAGACACAAAAAACAATCAGAATAAATAAAATTTTGGAGGTACATAAAAATGAAAAATTCAATGAAAAAAATTATCGCGGCAGTATCAATTATAGCTGTTTGCGCAACAACATCTTTTGCGGCATTTGCTGAATACGACCCGAATAAAGAGGTTAACCCTAACGCAATTTCTACAAAAATGGTAAAGCCCGTATTTGCGGTTAATGTAAACGGAAAGCTTTTAGAGGGCGCAGCTACATACGTGAACGAAAATGACCGCATAATGCTCCCGATTCGTGCGATTGCAGAAGAGCTTGGCTTTACAGTCGGTTGGGACGCAGGCAGAATCACTCTTACAAAAGGTCCTGTTTATGTAACATTTGCAATTGGCGAGGACGGATATACCTTTGCAAGAACAGCTCCTATGCAGATTGGTCAGGCACCTGAGCTTACAGACGAAAAGACTTATGTTCCGAGCAATTTCTTTGATGAAATTTTAGGCGGCGAGATTAACATTAACCAAAACGGTCAGATTGAAATTAAGCATGGTGAAGTAGCATCTGAAGAAAACGAAGAAAACGAAGAAATCAAAGAAGAGGCAGTAGTAGCAGGTTCAGCTGATGTTATATCTGTAACCGAGGGCGAAGGATTTGTAGCAGTTCTGGTTAATGATGAGGCATTAGGCGAAGTTCAGCTTAACATCGGTGAAGAAACAGAAATAATTTTAGCTGATGGCGAAAAGGGTAGCGTAGCTGATATTAAAGAGGGAATGGCACTTTCTGTTGAGTACGGTGCGGCTATGACAATGTCACTTCCGCCGCAGAACAACCCTGTAAAAATTACTGTTGTAGAAGAAACAGTAGTTGAAGAACTTAAAGTAAAAGGCGAAATCACAGATGCAGCTATTGCAGACAGCTTTGGCAACATTGCATTAACCATAAAAACAGAAGATAACGCAAATGAAGAAATGGTTTTAATTGTATCAGAAGAAACTAAAGTTACTAAAGGCGAAGAAGAAATTACTGCTAAAGATTTAGTAAAAGGTGTAAAAATTGAGGCAACTCATTCTATGGCAATGACAATGTCAATTCCGCCGCAGGTATCGGCAATTTCGGTAAATATTGTTGAATAGGTTATAATAAAAAATCCTGAGACTATAGTCTCAGGATTTTTTATTATGCATTAATGCTTTCTTGAGCATTAACAATTAGTTCTTGTTGTTTGTGTGCCGCAGAAATTACGAATTGCAAGCCTATTAAAACTGCAAGCATAATTCCGCCTGTTAAATAAAACATAGGAACGTAACTGCCCGAAAGGTCAAATCCAAGATTTATGAGAGGTTCACCTACTGCGTAGCCGGCTGTGTTTATCGAGACAAACATACCCATAACCTTGTTATATGACTTTTCGCCAAATAAATCTTTTGCATAAAGCGGCAGCATTACTGTTTCAAGCGGCAGAGCAACTGCGTGAACTACAGCATAAATAAATGCAAGTATAGTGCCAAGAGATGAATTATCCATAAACGCAAGCGACAGCATTGTTAAAACAGATGCAACACAACAAATGCTTATGGTTTTTCTTAAACCCAGCTTGTCATATAAAAAGCCTGTTAAGAATTTTGAGCAGGTAAGCAAAAGTGATGACACACTTGCGACTGTTGCAACTAATGCTGTAGCTATTCCTTTGTCTAAAAGATGTGCTGATGCAACACTTCCTACACCCTGCAGGCACATACCTGTTAAAAATATGCAAACTGCAGCACCGTAGAAAAAGCCTCTCTTTTTAGCCTCGTTATAGTCTATGCCTACCCAGCTTCTTCCACGAGCCTTTTTTCTGCTTGGAGAAGGGGAGTCGTCTATTTCTTCTTTAGGCTTTTCTTTAAAGCATATTGCAACAATAATTCCCACAACGACTAAAATCAAAGCAACCAGTCGATAAGCATCGCGATAGCCGAATGCCGTACCCTCCTGATATATAATCGGGGTTACAATTTGTGCCGCTAAAGCACCGCCAATGCCGTTGGCAGCTAAAACTGCACCCATAACAGTTCCTGTATTTTCTTTGCACCAACGGTTTATAATTCCGCCAACCATAGCTGTTCCTGACCACGAAAACGCGATGCCGCTTATTGCTTCGCTTACGCAAAACATTACCACATTTGATGCAACCGAGTTTAAAAGCATTGAAACTATTAAAAGCAAAAAACCAGAAAGCATAAGCTTTTTTGTGCCGAACTTATAAACTAAAGTTCCGAAAAATATGTTTATAATTGATGTTGAAATATATCGGCAGCTTGTAGCCAAAGAATATGCGCTTCGTTTAATATCTAAAGCATCAGTTATAGCAGACAGATAAAGACTTTTATTCGAGCTGCAAAAACCAAGACAGGTAAATATCATAATAGCGCACATTGCTACGTTAATCCATTTTTGCGTGTTTCTTTGCTGCTTGGGCTTAGAATCCAAAATAAGTCATCTCCTTATTCCATTTCGTCAGCTGTGATAAAACGATAGCCGTATTCTTTTAAAATTTTACTTAAAAGATATACTTTTTCAGGATAATCAGGCTGATAAGCATAGTAATCAGGATAGAAATATTGCTCGTGTGTCGCTGTACCGATATATTCACTGCCGTTTAACTGGGCAAGTCTTTCTGCAATGTCATCTAAAGAGTTAAGATTAAGGCAAGGACCGCCGCCAAGCTGCTTAAAGCGCAGACCTGTTTCTTCGTCTAAAATTGATTTATTTTTCCAAACGATAGAGTCAAAAGCATCTTGCTCAAGATGATTATAAGCGCAGATTGAAGAATCAATAGCCTTGTTTTTACCGCCGCGATGATAAAGCATGGTTTCGGGCTGTCTGTTTTGTCTTAAACGTGCTGCGTGACCGTAAGGAAGAACACTGTCATCGCCTGTGAATTCTGTTCTCGGACCTGCACTCGGGCAAAGGAACTTAACACCGCAGTCAGCTAAAGCTCGGCAACCCTCTTTACTTATCGGAAGCCAATGAGGGATAACAGCATTTGCAATTGAGCCTTCGCCTGCAAAACGTTTAATTTCGTTTATGATTCTTTCATAGTTTTCTTTAACATCTTCATAGCTTGCGTTTACATACGGATAGTCAGGAAATTCCTGTTTAGCGTGAAATGCCAAGCGCAGCCAGTCGGTCGATGCTTCAAATTCTTTTTTATATGTATCGGGCATTTCAGCGAGTGTAAATTCGTCGTTGCCATAGAAAAAGTCGGTTCTGTAAAAAAGGTTTAACTGAACGGTAAGACCGTTGTCGTCATGTGCCTTTTTAAGCATTTTCATAAATGCATTGTCGAAAATTGATGCCGGTTTTTCGCGTGCTATGTCACGAAATACCCAAATTGTGTCGTCAATGAAAAAATATGCTTTCTTGTCCATTTTATAAACAACTCCTTTAAAATTTAATAAATATTTTAGAATATTTAAATGACACTAAGTCGCACTATAAAACAGTGTAACTTAGTGTCATATTATTATTTTAAGAATACTTCGATTACGGTAATAACCTGGTCGGGTTTAATTCCCGGAGTTAAGAAGGTAACCATACCGTCTGCTTTTTCACGAATCTGAACCTCAGAGCCATCGTGAAGCAGTTGTGCATATTTAATTTTTCCTGCCATATTTCCCATTTTAAGAGCAGAGTAGGGGTAATCGATTAAATGAATATAAAGTCTTTTTTCGTCTTCTGACTGAGTAAGAATAGTACCTGTTGGCGCAACAAACTCAGGCTCTGCTTTAGTACAGCCATAAATAGAACGACTGTTTAAATCCATCCAATCGGCAAATACTCTAAGAGCATTGTCGGCTCTTTTATCAAAGTTTCCGCGTGATGTAGGGCCAACGTTCATAATAAGATTTCCACCGCCTGATACGCTGTTTAAGAGCATACGAATAAGCATTTCAGGAGTTTTCCAGCTCATTTCATCACGATAATAACCCCACGAGCCAGAGAAGGTCTGGCAAGCCTCCCATGCGTAGAGTTCGTCTGTGCCTGGGAACTTAGGCCAGTCAGCAGTTAAGGTCTGTTCAGGAGTTGTAATATCCTGAGGTATACCTGTTCTGTTGTTGATGATAATATCAGGATTAATTTCGCGAATCATTTTAATAAGATTAGGACTGTCCCATGTTGTGGTATCTGTCCACGGCATCCATTCTTTATAGTCTCTGATTGCGAACTGATTGTATTCGTTTCTTATAGAATCCATTGTAGGATATGTAAAGTCAAACCAGATAATATCGATTTTACCGTAGTTAGTTAAAAGCTCACGCACCTGATTAAACATATATTCGCGATATTTAATCATATCACGTGTTTTATTAGCTTCTTCTGCCCAAGGCTCTGCACGGCGCGGATGGAAAATGTCAATCTGATAGTCCGGATGATGCCAGTCGATTAATGAATAATAAATACCGACTTTAAGACCTTCAGCACGAAATGCCTCGACATATTCTTTTATAAAGTCGCGCTTAGCAGGGGTATTTGTTGATTTATAGTCAGTATATTTTGAATCAAACATACAAAAGCCTTCGTGATGCTTAGCGGTCATAACAGCATATTTCATACCTGCTGCCTTTGCTTTTTTTGCCCATTCTTTAGCATCAAACTTATCAGGATTAAAATGCTCAAAATATTTGTCGTAATGTTCTTCGCTGATTTTTTCAACTGATTTAACCCACTCGTGACGGGC
>JAZOBB010000125.1:0-3285 GCA_045595745.1 Clostridia bacterium
GCTGTTACACGAATTGTACTGCCATCAGCAAAAAATGCCAAGCCCGGCGCAATTGCTATTGTCCCGTCTGATACTTTACTTACCTTAAGTGTATTCACACTTTCAGGCACAACACCATCAGAGTAAACAGTTTTTACTATGTCATTTAGATTCTCTGCGTTATATGAAGTACCGTCTTCAAACGGGTCTTCAACTCCCGAGCTGACCAAAGACCTGACCAATTTGTTTAAATCCTCTGCTCCATATTCAATATTATCGGCAAAGCCGTATTCATATGACATCTTATCACTCCTCCATTATAGGCTGCTCGCCTACATCATTTTCTTCGTACCACAACTTTACACCTGTTATTTTTTTGTCTTCAGTCGTAGCAAAATCACCTTTAATTATCTCCACTGCAACTGAATCTCCAAGCGCATAGTCTTTTTCATAAAAAAGCTTACGCGTTTTTGTTTTTGATATTTTTTCAACAGTCTTTTCGCCTAAAGACTCTCTTGCTTCTTTTTCGTTCGAGCCTTCCAGCTCACTTTCCCACGCATAAATTCCTTTTTGTACAGGCTCTATGCGTACAGGAAAGCTCTCTGCCTTTTCGGCTTTTTGCCACTTTCCGTCTTTGGTTTTACATACGATATAATCGCCTTCTTCAAACTCTATATCGAACTTTTCTCCAACAACCTTTACCCGATATGCCTTAGCAAAGTTTTCGGTGGCCTCATCTATAAGTTTTGGCTCATTTGTTGCAGCAATCCAGTCGCCGACAACTTCCATTTCCTGCATATACCAGCCGCCCGATATATAGTTTTGAATATCCTCTGAGTATTCCGTTTCGTATGCGTTTCTGTTTCCTTCAGATATAACAAGGTTTAACCTCTTGCCTTTTGTAATATGCAAAACCCACCTTTTATTAGGAATATCAAAAACTACCTTGTGGCCGCCGCCTGCTTTTTCCGTGCACTTCTGGATTAAATCAAATATGTTAGATATTCCTTTGCCTTCCATTTCGACCTCTTTGCCGAATGTGTCACCGCTCTCACCAAATACTATCGTATTTTTAGGCATAAGGCTTATTATGTACTTGCATACGTGCAATGCATCTTTTGATGTTATCTTTCCACTATCTTTAAGCTCTGTAGTGTTAAATTCTTCAGGGGTAACAAATCTTGTTAAAATCCAATTACACGTTCTGCCGTATAAAATACCTTCGGTTGTTACTTGCTTTCCGGTTATTATAGCCTGTTTTGCTCCCTGAACCGCAACAAGATAAGTATTTTTCATCATAACGTTTACAAGATTGCTTGTAAGCGGAAAATGCAGCTCGAAGTTTCCTATATCATTTTCATAAAGCGACCAGTTTGACGATTTAATATCGTGCTCTATATGCAGTAAATTAAACTCAAAATCATAAATGCGAATATCCTCCATTAATAAACCGCCTCCAGATATTTATTGTTATATTCCATAACTACACTGATGCGTTCGCCAACTGCCGAATCTATAACCTCAATATCGTTGTTGCCTACTCCGAGCCAGAAATTACTCAAAAACGTATCTTTTGACATAGCAGAAATAATATCACCTTTTTTATTAGAGGTTATTTTCCGATTGGGTATATCTATTATTATCTCTTCTCCCTCTTGCATATAATGCTCAAGCTTTATGCTCTGTCCGGTTGTATGATTTATTATGTTAATGCCATATGTTTCGGGGTTTTCGACAAATACTTCTGTGTAGAGAAGAATTTTAGGCTCGCTGTCTGCATCGCCCAGGTTTATAACATTACCCCTTGATAATCTTGAAGAAAAAGCCATAGGCAATTTGAACGAACCCTTTATGTTGTTTGTTACGTAATAAATGCTTTTGGTTTCCGCTTCTTCGTCTGTAAAGTACGGATTGTCGCATACAAACTGCAGTACAGCTTTGGCAATTGTCTTGCCGAACCTTTCCGGCTCGTCGAAGCTCGTACACCGGCAAGATATAGAACGTCTTACTCCATTGGACCTTATCGTAAGTTCCCCGGGGTAATATAAAATCTTTGCCATGCGTTTAATCTCGTTCTGCAGAGTGGTTTGTATGGGTGTTATATCTGCAGAAAGAGTTATCGTGCGTGCCAAATCCTTTTGAGATATAAGCTCCTGCCCGGGTTGACCGCTATAGCCTGTTACATTATACTCTTTTTTTGGTAATCCCAGCCCCTCGATTTTTAACAGGCGCAATCGTTCTTTATTGCCGCCACCTTTAAAATCAAGAGTGCCGTATTCATTTTTAAAAGTAACCTGCATTTTATTCCCCCCTGTGTTTCTTTACAGTCTCGGCATCCTCAATGGCCCTTAGCTGTTGGTTTACTGTTTCGTTTGACGAAGCCAGTTGATACGTTCTCTGCGAATAGTCGTATGTGGTTGTGTTGCCACCGAGCGATGCGCTGCCTGCTATTGATAGTTTAGGAGCAATTCTGTCCATTTCGACATCAATCGCTCTTGAGATTTTATCAAATACAGTTTCTATTTGTTCAATAAATCCCTCGCCAAAGGCTTCCGCTGTCAGCCCTCCGTTTTCTAAGAACGTGTCGGGCACATCTTCGAAAGCCTGTCGAAGCTCAGCGAGTGTTTTGTTCTTTAATTCTTCATAATCAGATTCATAAAACTCCGCTGCGAATTCTTCTGAATTTTGCTGATATTCTCGCCAGCCATTTAAAGCAGCATTAAACTCTGAATCACTTGTACTAAGCAATGTGTTTACCGCTTTTGTGCCTTCTTCAATTGACATTTCGCTGAACTGTTTAAAGAAATCCGGGAAGTCTTCACCCAGCACTTCTTTGCCGCGTTCTCTTAGTTTGCCAAGAGCCTCGCGGTAGTCTAAAAGTGCCTTGTTGTTTCTTTCAAAATTATTAGCCTCATAAATTTCGAGGTCTTTTCCGTTTTCTCCTGCGCCTTTGAATGTAACGGTTTTAAAGGAATTGCCTGAGTCTTTAAGGCTTTCAGCAAGCGAATTTTGCGCTCTTTCAATGTCTTCAAAGCTGCTTTCTGCTGCCTCAGCTATTTCAGTATAGGTTTTTGTTATTTCCTCTTTCTGCAGCTCGGCTATTTGCTCTGAATATTCAAGCCAGGCATCAGTGCCTTCGGCAAAGTACTTATCACGAAGGGCGGTCAGCTGCTCCCAGTATTCCTTTTGTGATATAGTGCCGTTTTTCTTTTGCTTGTCAAGAGCTTCTTTTTCCATCTCGATATACATTCCGAGGTATTCCGTCTCGAGTTCTTCGGCTTTTTCTATCCATTCTTTGCGTATATC
>JAZOBB010000126.1:0-19943 GCA_045595745.1 Clostridia bacterium
TTGCTCTGCTACCATTAAATCTTTGACTTTCATCAGTCGGGTTATGTTGCCCCTTTCGTTTTCGTCAAGTTTCATGGTAATAAATTTAATAGTTTCTTCAAGCTGAGGTATCATAACGTGCTCTAAGGCATTTACGCGGCGGCGGGTTTTTTCAATTTCCTGAGCCAACAGGCTTGCCGCCTTTTCAAGCTGTGCAAGCTCCAGCATTTTGGGAAATATCTCGGAAAGTGTGATAAGTGCATTATCAAGCTCGCCCGAGGTATCGGAAAAGCCGTATGAAAAAATATCCTCTGTGCCGCTAGCATCAAACTCGTATTGCGGAACGTTTATGCTCATAATATTTTTTGTTTTGACATCTACCGAAATGCTTTGCTTTGGATACATAAGTGCTGCCTCCATTGCCTCGGAGGACATTACCGCACGTGCGACAATAAAATCTTTATATACAGATTCCAGAGATTTTTCTACCTCGCGGCGAAATTCTTTGTTTTTTCGAGCCATATCCAAAAACTGTTTCATAAGCTCGTCGCGTTTATCCTTTAAAAGCTTGTGACCTCGTCTTGCCGTTGTCAACCTTTTTTTCAGCTTTGAAAGCTCCATTCGGGTCGGGTTTACATTTAGCCTTGCCATACGTTAACCCTCCTTTTTCGGAGTGTTTAAATATTTTTCAATGTATTCATCTTTAATTCTTTTTAACTCACTTTTGGGCAAAATAGATAACAGCTCCCAGCCAACTGTCAGAGTTTCTTCAATTGAGCGGTCCGTTTCATAACCCTGAGATACATACCTTTTTTCGAACTCATCAGCAAACTTTGCATACAGTCGGTCAACCGATGAAAGTGCCGATTCGCCCAAAATTACCATCAGCTCTTTTGCCTCTTTGCCGCGTGCATATGCCGCAAACAGCTGATTCATGGTATTTGCATGGTCCTCGCGGGTTTTGCCTTCGCCAATTCCCTTATCCTTTAAACGAGATAAGGAGGGAAGTACATCTATCGGCGGCATTATATTTTTTCGGTAAAGCTCACGGCTTAATATAATCTGCCCCTCGGTAATGTATCCCGTAAGGTCGGGAATGGGGTGAGTTTTATCATCTTCGGGCATCGACAAAATGGGAATTAATGTAATACTTCCGTCACAACCCTTTTTTCTGCCTGCACGTTCATAAAGTGTTGCTAAGTCGGTATAAAGATAGCCTGGATAGCCGCGTCGACCGGGAACCTCTTTACGTGCTGCCGAAACCTCGCGCAGAGCCTCGGCATAGTTTGTTATATCGGTTATAATAACCAAAACGTGCATATTTTCGTGAAACGCCAGATATTCTGCTGCGGTAAGTGCCATACGCGGTGTTGATATACGTTCAATGGCAGGGTCGTTTGCCAGATTCATAAACATTACCGCGCGGTCAATTGCGCCTGTCTTTTTAAAGTCGGTTATAAAATAATCTGCTTCTTCAAAGGTGATACCAAGTGCGGCAAATACAACCGCAAAGCCACCCTCTGTGCCGCGCACCTTAGCCTGTCGCGCAATTTGCGCCGCCAAATTGGCGTGAGGCAGACCCGAGCCTGAAAAAATAGGCAGCTTTTGTCCGCGTACCAATGTGTTAAGACCGTCAATTGCAGAAATTCCCGTTTGTATAAACTCAGACGGATAGTCGCGAGCCGCAGGATTCATTGGCTCTCCGTTTATGTCTATTCTTGCCTCGGGGATAATAGCAGGACCGCCGTCAATCGGTTTGCCCATGCCGTCAAATACTCTGCCTAACATATCGGCAGATACACCCAGCTCCAGTCCGTGACCTAAAAAACGGACTTTACTTTCTGCAAGGTTGATGCCGGCAGCGTTTTCAAATAGCTGAACAACAGCTCTGTCACCGTCAATTTCGAGCACACGGCAACGGCGAATTTCTCCGCTTGGCAGTGCTATTTCTCCAAGCTCGTTAAAGGTTACTCCCTCTACCTTTTCAACTATCATTAAAGGTCCTGCGACCTCTTTTATTGTTTTATACTCCTTCGGCATCTATATCACCTCCGCAACCAGCGATTCAAGCTCTGTGTCTATTTCGTTTAAAATTTCAGAAAATACGCGTTCTGACTCTTGCTCAGGAATCTGTTTGGCTTTGCCTATTTTTACGCGTACTTCCGCATCGGTTAATGCCTCGATATCAGCACCCTGAGACAGCACCTCTTTTGCTTTGTCGTAATAATAAAGAATAATTGACAAAAGACCAAACTGTTTTTTCATCGAGGTATAGGTGTCGTTCTCTTCAAAGGCATTTTGCTGCAGATAGTCTTCTCTTACCGAGCGGGCCGCCTCTAATGTTAAGCGGTCGCCTGATGACAGAGCATCAATACCAACGAGCTTTACGATTTCTTCAAGCTCTGCCTCTTGCTGTAAAAGCTGCATAGCATAGGTTCTTAGCTGCGGCCATTTTTTATCTATATTCGCCTCGTACCAGTCGGTTAACCTGTCGACATATAAAGAATAGCTGTTTAACCAGTTGACAGAAGGGAAGTGGCGACGATATGCAAGGTTTGCATCTAATCCCCAGAAAACCTTGACGATTCTCAACGTTGCCTGCGATACCGGCTCTGATATATCTCCGCCAGGGGGAGACACCGCGCCAATCGCGGTAATTGAGCCCATTTTATCTTCTGTTCCCTCGCATATTACCTTGCCTGCCCGCTCGTAAAACTGAGCTAAGCGCGAGCCTAAGTATGCCGGATAGCCCTCTTCGCCCGGCATTTCTTCTAATCGTCCGCTCATTTCGCGCAGAGCTTCTGCCCAACGGGAGGTAGAGTCTGCCAAAAGCACAACCGAATAACCCATATCGCGAAAATACTCCGCAATCGTAATGCCTGTGTAAATACAGGATTCACGTGCCGCAACAGGCATATCGGAGGTATTTGCTATTAAAACTGTTCGTTTCATTAAAGATTGTCCGGTTTTCGGGTCAATGATTTCAGGAAACTCCATTAAAACGTCTGTCATTTCGTTGCCGCGCTCACCGCAGCCTATATAAATAACTATGTCGGCATCCGCCCATTTTGCAAGCTGGTGCTGAACTACGGTTTTACCGCTTCCGAACGGACCGGGAATTGCCGCAACACCCCCGCGGGCAATGGGGAAGAAGGTGTCCATAGTTCTTTGACCGGTTATAAGCGGTTCATCAAGCGGCATTTTATTTTTATACGGTCTGCCGCGTCTTACCGGCCACTTCTGAAGCATACAAATATTTTTTTCTTCTCCCGAATCGGTTTTTACTGTGCAAATTGTTTCGGTTATGTTAAAAGAGCCTTCTTTAATGTCTGTAATTACACCCTCTATGCCTTGCGGCACCATAATCCTGTGCTCTACAACAACGGTTTCTTCAACTGCGCCGATAATATCTCCGAAACGCACGCGGTCGCCTATTTTCTTTTTAGGAACAAAATCCCACTTTTTTTCGTGTGATACGGCAGGAAGGTCTATTCCGCGCTTAATGTTTGTTCCCGAAACCTTCATCATTTCTTCAAGAGGTCTTTGAATACCGTCATACATATGTTCAATCATTCCGGGGGCAAGCTCAACTGACAATGGTGCTCCCGTAGAAATTACAGGAACCCCGGGGCCTAAGCCAGCCGTTTCTTCATATACCTGAATAGATGCCTTGTCACCGTGAATTTCAATAATTTCACCTATCAATCTGTCTTCGCCGACACGAACTACGTCAAACATATTCGCATCGCGCATTCCCTCTGCAATTACCAAAGGGCCTGATACCTTAACAACTGTTCCCTTGCTCAAATGATATCACCTCTTTTAATCTCCAATTATGTCAGAGCCGACTGCTCTTTCTATATTTTTCTTTACTGTTTGCATACCTATTCCCAGGCTTCCGCGATTATCAGGAATCGGAATTACCGCGGGAATCATTTTATCGCGGCATTTGGCTATCTCTTCTTCGAGCTGTGCCGCTATATGTTCGGTAACATACAAAATTGCAAATTCGCCATCGGACATTTTTAAAAATTTTTCACGTGCTTCATCCGCTGTTTCGACACTTTCTGTTGTAATGCCGAGAGCACTAAAGCCCATAATACTGTCTTTGTCACCCAAAACACCTATTTTATACATACGATTCACGCAACCTTTCTTTTATAATATCTGATGAAAGGTCATTTTTCTTTCCGGTCAGAATTATCTGCGCCTGTTTAATCTCGTTTTCCTTTGCAATAAGATATGCCACAAGCGGTTCTATGCCGAAGGTAATGTATTTTGCCTTTTTTATATAACGAATTAAAAAGTTATCTGTCTGTTTTTCAAGCTCTGATATATTTTTTTCAAATTCAGCCAGACTGCTGTATACCGAGCCCGATAAAATTTCAGAAAGCGGCGCTCCCATTTCGCGAACATATGCTTCGGGCTTTATTTTACCACCGTCTGAGAGAGCTTTTAAAAGAAAATCTGCTCCCTTTTTAATTCGCATAACCCTTACGTAGCTTAATATATTTTCAAGGTCTGTCATAACAGATACTATATCTGATATATAGTCGCTTTCTGCATTTTTTGCCAAAGCACTCATTTCGTCTGATGCCGCACGGTCTAAAACAATTTCTGCAAGCTGAGGGTCTTTTGTTTTTTCGAATATATCGATTGCCTTTATAATTGCCGTTTGCATTATCTGCGGCAATTCGCCAAAAGCGCGGTTAAAAATCATATTTTTAATTTTTTGCGCCGGATATCTTCCGCTGTCGGTTAAAAGAAAATCAAAATCTTTTCCTAAAAACTCTGCTTTTAAAAGTACCTTTATGTTATGATAATCATTCTTCAGCAGAAAAATATCAAAGGTCTCTTTTACAGGAGATATATCGCGCAAAAACGCGTAGGTTTTTTCGCGTTCAAAAGACAGCATTTGTTCTGCCGTTTCTCCCTCGTAACCGCTTTCTTTTAAGATTTTAACAGCCTCGCTTAATCCCTCTGCCTCGCTTAGACGCGCAAGTTTAACGCGGTCGAGCAATCGGTTTTCAACTGCACGGACCTTAGCGACTGAATACGCAAACTCGGTATCTCGAATTTTACTCAACAGCAACGCCTCCTTTACCTTAAAATTGCTTTTATCTAAAACAAAACTGCCGCAAGCTCTGCTTCGAGCTTTTCGCGTTCAGAATTAAGCATTGCATCGAGTGTGCAATTTATAACAATATCATCGCGTTTTAATAAAAAGCCTGCCTTAGCATCAATTGTTTCTTCTGACAGAGTTATACCGGGCTTTCCTCCCTGAGCTGCCAATTTGGCATTTATTCGTGCAATAAAACGCAAAAGACTTATTCTTTGTGCATCATTATGCGACAAAACCAGCTGTTCGGCACCCGTATCTGCCGCTGTAATAATCCATTCAATTAAAAGCTCTTCGTAATCGGCAAGAGGCATAGAAAGAATTTTTTGGCGAGCTTTTAAAAAGCACTCGTCCATTATATTTTGTTTTGTAGAAAGCAACAGCTTTTTTGCCTCCATTTTCGCCGCAGAAACAGCCCTTTCACTTGCCCTTTTGCCTTCAGCCGATGCCTTAGCCATATTTTCGGTTCTGTAAGCTTCTGCCTCGCGGGTTGCGTCATCTGTTATTTTGCTTGCCTCGTCCTGTGCCTTTTTAATAATTTCGTTTGCCTTATTTTTGGCATCTGATATGATTTTAGCCTCGATTTTTTCAAGTCCTGTCATTTAGCTCACCCCGATTCATTTTTATGATTTTAATCTGGCTTATTTTATTCCGAAGAAAATCATAAGAATTGAGGTTAAAAGAGCGAGCACGGCATAGGTTTCAACCATTGCCGCAAAGGTAATACCCTTTGCCAAATCCTCGGGGTGCTTTGCAATTATGCCGACTGCCGCTGCCGCGGTACGTCCCTGAGCTATAGCAGAAAAATATCCTACAAACGCCATAGGAAGAGCCGCAAAGAAATAAGAAAATCCGGTCGAAAGCTCAATGGCAACGTATTCGCCGCCAAAAAGTCCGAGTTTAAACAAAATCATAAACGCAATTAAAAGTCCGTATATGCCCTGTGTTCCGGGAAGTGCCTGTAATAAGAGAGCCTGACCGAAACGGTCGGGATTTTCTGAAATAAGTCCTGCCGCCGATTCGCCAACTAACTGTACACCCTTTGCAGAGCCTATTCCCGCTAAAAGCGCAGCAAGTGCCGCTCCCAAAAGTGCAATTGATGTTCCATTTAATAATACTTCATACCAAGCCATAGTAATTCCTCCTACTTAAATGTTATATATTTTGTCTTGCGAGCAAGCGGCGAAAATGCCTTTCCGCCACCTGTATAAAACTTTCCGAAATACTCAACATACTGCAATCGGCTTGAGTGAACATATGCCCCAAGTACGTTAATCGAAAGATTAAATGTGTGCCCGACCAGCAGAATGATTACAAAAAATATTATGCCTATTACACTTTTTCCCGTCAGCTGACCCATGGTATTTACGACCTGCGCTATAACTCCGGTTGCAAGACCCAAAGCCAAAAGACGCGAATACGATAAGATATCACTTAAATATCCCGTCACATCGTATAAGCTGAATATTCCCTTGCCAAGCCGCATAATAATATTTTTTTCACCGCGGCCCTGCGTTAATATTAATCCGATTGCCCCGCCAATTGCCATTATTTTTCCGACAGTTGGTGCAACAAGAAGCATTACAAGACCAATTAAAAATACATACCAAAAGCCTATATCAAATACGGCATCTAACCATTTTCCGTCTTTTATCATCATATAGGCCTTAACTGCCATACCCGTAAATAAATGCACCGCACCGAAAATGAATGACCATATTAAAAGCGTCATCGGGTCGTTAATCGGACTGAACCACAAGGGTTTAATTGCCGGAACTGACGAAAAATAAATTCCGCTGAATAAATCCCCGAACCAGCCACCAAATAAAGCTCCCCAAAATGTTGTCGAAAGACCGCCTAAAAACAAAAGACGCATCATTTTGTTCATCATTCCGTCGGGCTTGTATCGCCATAGTATAAATCCCGTAAGTAGCGAAAGTATTATTCCGTAGCCGGCATCTGATAGCATCAATCCAAAGAACATCATATAAAATATTGACATCGTGGGATTGGGGTCTACCTCGTAAGATGCAGGCAGACTGTAAAGCTCTGTTATCATTTCAAATGATTCTACAAAATAATTATTCTTTAAAAGGATGGGATACTCTTCGTCTTTATCCGGCTCTGTTATTTCGACCACTATACACTCATAGTGGCTGAGCAAAAACTTGCCAAGTGCATCGCAAGCCTTTTTCGGAAGCCAGCCTCTTAAAAAGAAGCTGCTCTGAGTTTCGAGCATCATAGCATTTGAGTTTATTTTATCACGTTCTGATGACAGATAGTCATAATAAAGCTCAATCTGAGGAAGATGCTCCGTCATCGTGATTAAATCTTTTAAAAGATGCTCGGCACGAGCCTCTAATTCTTTTTGTTTATTAATTAATTCGTTAATACTTTTTTCAGCTGTTTTACTTATGTTATCAAATTTATTTTGCGAAAATCCGTATTCTTCGAGGATTTTTGAAAACCTGTCAAGCTCATCATCGTGACATATGCCGAACACATAATGATTTATTTCATCACTGTCAAGCTTTGATAGCTCCGCGGCATATCCCTCATCTGCTATGCGTTTTTTAATTTCGGAAAAATCGAATAAAGAGGGCAGAGTTCCGACTATAACCGTAGAATTTTTTGTTCCGTGCATATCAAGCGGAATATTCAGCCTTTTATAAGGCTTTAGCTGCTCTATTTTGTGTTCTATGTGGTTATGCTCTGACAAAATTTCATCTTTTGTTTTTATATACGAGCAGACTGTGTTAATTATTTTTTCTATTTCTTCGCTTTTAGACAGTGTTTCTTTATACGCACTTTTAGATATCGCAGTTTTGCCGGAGAAGAGCCCTTTTTTTCGTTTGTCATGGATGCTTAGTGCCTCTATTGCTGTTTTTGCCGCATAAAGCTTTTCTTCTGCCGAGTTTAAATCTGAAAGATATGATGGCTTAGAGGTAAGCTCTATAAAGTCTTTTGCCTCTTGGTGAGTAAACTCTTCGATGTGAATAACACCTGCACTTAAAAGCTGTTCTAAAATAGTCTCTTTATCCTCTTTTAATGCGGCAAGGAAAATTTTATTCATTGGAACAATCGCCATATGCTTCCCTCCAATCCGCTATCTGCCGATTTTATTTATTATAAGGCTTATTGCTTTTTCCATTTTGGGTTCGCAAAGTACACGCATTGCCTCTGACTCGCGCTTTGAATTTTCTAAAATTTCTCTGCATTCGTCCTCTGCACCCTTAGCACCTGATGAGACAGCTTCTTGCATTTCTTTTTCTGTCTTTTCTTCCGCATCCGAAATAACGCGATATGAACGATCTGTCGCATCTTTTAAAATTTGTTTTGCCTCGGTCTGTGCATCTTTTATTATTTTTTCTGCCTCTGATTCCGCTTTTTTAATAGATGTTATCATATCAAGTGCCATAATATGCCTCCTTTTTAAAAATTCATTTTATTACACATTATTTCCAAGTTTTAACTTATTAATACGAAAAATCTTGGGGTCTTTTATCCGTTTTACCGAAATAGTACAAAATTGCATCAACTGTGCGGCGCGATGCATAGCCGTCGCCGTAAGGATTTACCGCGCGTGACATTTTTTCGTATTCTGCTTTGTTATCTAAAAGACTGTTTGCAAGTGATAAAATAGTTTCTTCATCGACACCTGCAATTTTAACTGTTCCCGCATCCACCGCCTCGGGACGTTCGGTTTCATTTCGTAAAACTAAAACCGGCTTTCCGAGCGACGGAGCTTCCTCCTGAAGTCCGCCCGAATCGGACATAACCATATAGCAACGTGCCATAAGATTATGCAATTCTTCAACATCCATCGGGTCAATTAAATGTATTCTGTCGTGATCGCCTAAAATTTTAAACGCTACCTCGCGCACAGCAGGATTTAAATGCACCGGATAAACAACCTCAACATCGGGGTGGCTGTCAACTGCACGTTTTATCGCTCTGCATATATTATGAAGAGGCTCGCCTAAATTTTCTCTTCTGTGTGCCGTTACCAAGATAATACGTTTGTTTTTATAGTCTAAGGTTTGTAAAAACTCGTTTGCAAACACATAATTTTCTTCAACTGTTGCACGTATTGCATCTATAACCGTGTTACCCGTGATGTAGATAAGGTCTTCTGCTACCTGCTCACGCAAAAGATTTTGCTTGTTGTTCTTGGTCGGAGCAAAATATATATCCGTAAGAGCTGTTGTAAGCTTTCTGTTCATCTCTTCGGGGAAGGGCGAATATTTATCGTATGTTCTTAAGCCCGCCTCGACGTGACCTACCTTTGTTTTGCAGTAAAATGCAGCCAATGCTCCTGCAAAGGTGGTTGAGGTATCGCCGTGAACCAAAACAATATCAGGCTCTACTTTTTTTATTACCTCTTCTAAGCCTGTAAGCGATTTTGAGGTAATTCCCGACAGAGTTTGTGCCTGCTGCATTATGTTTAAGTCATAATCGGGGGTTATTGAAAAACGTGCGAGCACCTGGTCGAGCATCTGTCTGTGCTGAGCGGTTACGCATACTATAGATTCTATTTCTTCTCTTGATTCAAGCTCTTTAACCAGCGGTGCCATTTTAATAGCCTCGGGTCTTGTGCCAAATACTGTCATTACCTTTAATTTATTCATAAGTTGCCTCCGAAATACTTTTGTTTTTAACAGGATATGTAAAAGAAGATATACGTTTTGCATATCTTCTTTGTAATTTTCTTAGTCCTCCCTACCTTCATTTGACCGCACGAAAACAACAGGCCCATCCGCTTGGCTTTCGTCGGTATTATTTAGTTTTTCTGTTTCTGTTTCGCTTTCGTTTGAATTAACGTGGTTTACAACCCCAACCGTGATAACCAAAAACAGCACCACGGATAAAATTAAAATCATAGCTCTGGTAATTCCCGAAAGCAGAATTACTATTCCGCTGATTGCAAGCATTAGAGATAAGCCGTACAAAATGATTACCGTTTTGCGATGCGAAAAGCCTTTATCTATTAAGCGATGATGTAGGTGCCCTCTGTCAGGCGTCATAATTCCCTGACCCTTTGCAAGTCTTCGTAAAATAGCAAAGGTTGTGTCGAAAATGGGCAAGCCTAAGGTGAGCAACGGAACCATAAACGCAACATATGTTTTAAACGGACCTTGAATTGATATGCAGGCTAATATGAATCCTAAAAATGTTGAGCCTGTGTCGCCCATAAATATTTTTGCGGGATTGAAGTTATACGGCAAAAATCCAAAGCAGGCACCTGCCAATGCCGCAGCTAAAACAAGCAGAGTTAAGCTTGTGTTATGCGAAATTAAAAGTATAGACAAAAGCGCAACCGCCGCGATTGACGATACCCCGACAGCCAGACCGTCTAAGCCGTCAATTAAGTTTACCGCATTGGTAATGCCCACAATCCATATAATACTTGCGCCGATTGACAGCCATTCGGGAAGTCTTATAAGCTCATCAGGCGAAAACGGATTTGAAATTGCAAAAACCCTGACGTTTAAAAAAACAGGAATTGCCGCCGCTAAAATCTGAATAACAAATTTAAGCTTGGCAGGCAAAGGCTTTCTGTCATCAAAAATTCCTAAAACCGTTATAATTATGCTGCCGATAAGCATTCCTATTAATCCCCAGTTTATGCTGCCCGACGGCAGTGTAAACTCACTAAAGCACAGTACGGCAACTAAAAAGCCGTAAAATATGGCGAGTCCGCCCAAAAGCGGCATGGCTTTTTTATGCATACGCCGTTTGTCCTTAGGAACATCGACCGCACCTATTTTAAATGCCAGTTTTATTACTAGCGGCGTTGCGGCATAAGAAATTATCAGTGCCACTATAAACGCAAACGTAATGTTTAATCCGCCGGTATTTGACATTAATATTTCACTCCTTTTATCTTGCAAAAAAGTAAAAATTATCATTTTTATTTAAATACAATTCCAACATTTTATGAGTATTATACAAAATTATACACCTAAATGTAAATTTTGTCAATAAAAATGGCTATATTTTTAATAAAGGACACCGCTGATAAATATAGTAAAACAGGCTGAAGCAAAATGCCTCAGCCTGTTTTTTGTTTGTGTCGCAACAACAGATTTCGCAAGGTACACCATTTTATATATAAAAACAAAAAAGGTGCACCGAGAGCCGATGCACCGAAAAATGCACGACTCCTTGTTTGCGATACAAGTTTCAACAACTCAGTGAGCATGTGAAAATAGAGTATGCATTTTTACCTAAAGACATAAAAATACATGCTTTCACTGAATTATTAACTTGTATCGCAAGACAAATTATACCATATAAAATAATATAAATTAAGATATTGTTTTGTAAATTTTGGTTTAACTATAAGATATTCGCCAAACAACGTAGGGGCGGATGCCCACATCCGTCCGTTTCAAATTATGTACATATGCGGGGCGATGTGGGCATCGCCCCCTACATTATAAATTTCCTCTTTGTAATATAAACCAAAATTTATATTATAATAAGCCAAAACCCTCTATTCTTGACTTTTATTTTACTAAAAAGTATAATATATAAAAAAGAGATACAGAAAGGATATTCTTATGAATATTTTAGCAATAGGCGACATTGTAGGCGATTCGGGAACTGATATGTTTTTAGACCATATCGACGAATTAAAAGAAAAATATAAGATTGATTTTTGCGTTGTAAACGGCGAAAATTCCTGCTCAAACAATGGCATTACGCGAAGAAAGGCTGAAATGCTTTTATCTGGCGGTGCAGATGTGATAACACTTGGCAATCACAGCTTTCGTCAGAAAGATGCAGTGCATCTTTTAGTAAACAATGAATGTGTTGTAAGACCGATTAACTATCCTGAAGATACCCCCGGAAAAGGCTTTACGGTAGTTCAGAAAAACGGTAAAAAAATTGCTGTTATAAATGCCTTGGGCAGAATATATTTAGATTATTGCGACTGTCCGTTTAAAGAAGTCTTAAAAGCAGTTGAAAGCTTAAAGGCAGACATAATTTTAGTCGATTTTCACGCAGAGGCAACAAGCGAAAAAATATCTATGGGATATTATTTAGACGGCAAGGTTACCGCTGTTTTCGGCACTCACACACACGTGCAGACCGCAGATAGCCGTGTTTTGCCAAAGGGCACGGGATATATAACCGATTTGGGCATGACAGGGCCTTATCATTCGTGCTTAGGCGTTCGAAAGGATATAACCATTAAAAGATTTTTAAGCTGTATTCCTCAGCGGTTTGAATTTGCTGACGGACCCTGCCAGCTTAACGGAGCGGTCTTTTGTGTAGATGACGAGACTAACCTGACCACTAAGGTTATTCCCGTTGCAATATGGCCCGAGGTAAGATAATTTGTTTGTGAGGATTTTAAATGGATAAAAAAGAAATGCGAAAAAAATATCTCGGTTTGCGCAAGCAAATGCCCAAGGAAGAGCTGAGCTTAAAAAGCAAGCAGATTTTATCAGCTCTTTTATCGCTTGATGCAATTAAAAACGCAAAAACCGTAATGCTTTATATAAGCTATAACCAAGAGGTTGATACGCATCCGCTTATAAATGCTTTAAAGGATGCAGGAAAAAATGTATGTGCACCTCTTTGCGACACTAATTCCTGCGAAATGACAGCTTATTATATAGACGGTCTTAGCTCCTTAGTCAGCGGTGCTTATGGGATCTTAGAGCCAAAGCCCGAAAAAAAAGCAAACGAAGAAGACATTGATTGCGTACTTGTGCCGGGTTGCGTTTTTGGTCGGAACTTTGCCCGAATCGGCTACGGAAAAGGGTACTACGACAGGTTTTTGCCGAAAGCTAAAAATGCAGTAAAAATAGGTCTTTGCTATGATTTTTGTTTAGTAGATAGTGTTAAAGCCGACCGCTATGATGCATATGTTGATATTATAGTTACCGAAAAAGAGGTGCTCGTAAAATGAACATTTTATATTTTGACTGTATGTCGGGTATAAGCGGCGATATGGCAGTCGGTGCGTTTTTGGATATGGGAATTGACCCAAACGGATTAGCTCGTGAATTATCTAAGTTAGAGCTTAATGCCGTTTATGATATCGAGGCAGAAAAAGTCGAAAAAAACGGTGTTCGTTCAACAGCATTCAATATTTATGTTAATAAATCACTAAGTGTTTACGATTTTGAAGATACGGCACAGATAATTTTAAAGAGCAAGCTCGACAGCCGCGCTAAAAAAATGTCACTTTTAATATTAAAAAATTTTGCAGATGCAAAAGCACGTGTTTACGGCTCAACTAACGTATCGCTTAAAGGCGAGGATGCAGTTCGTGCCATTGTTAATATGGTATCTGCCGCAATTTGCATATCTATGCTTGGTGCCGACAAAATTATAAGCTCACCAATAACCGAAGGTTTAGGATATGCCATGACAGAAAGCGGTATTATGAGAGTCCCGATACCTTGTGTTACCGAGATTTTGCGCAGTGTTGGTGCTCCGATTGAATTTTGCTCTGAAAAAACTCAGCTTATAACCCCTACGGGTGCTGCCATAATCTGCTCTTTGGCTCAGGGCTTTGACGAAATGCCGTCTATGACAGTAAGCGCAACAGGCTTTGGCGCAGGCAAAAAGGACTTAGATTCGCGGGCAAATATACTGCGGATTATAATGGGTAGAAACGAGCCCGTATTTTTTGAAGAAAGTATGTGCCTAATTAATGCTGACAGCACATTTTCTAAACCGGGATTTTTAAACTCTTGTAAATAAAATATGAAATTTTTGTATGTTAATTTGCTTTTAACAAAATGATATGATATACTAAACACAGAAATATTAGGAGGGATTTTTGTGGACGTATTTTTAGAATACTTATTAGAAAAAAAGAGCACACCGATGGATATGTTAAAAAAGCTTGGTGTAATTTTGGCGGCATTTGCTTTAATGATTGTTGTAATAAATGTGCTGGCTATGTTCGGTCCGCTTGTTACATCTTATATGCCGCTGTTTTTAGCAGGTATTGTTTATGCAGCATATATCGTTATGCGTAATTTTAATCTTGAATATGAATATATATTTACAAACGGTGATTTGGATATTGATATAATTAAAAGCCGAAAGGTAAGAAAACGCCTTACAAATCTTCATACAAAACAGATTGAAATTATGGCAAGAAAAGATAACGATGTTTATAAGCGCGATTTTGAAAGCGATGCAATCGTTAAAAAATATGATGCGGTATATGACCAATCAAAGGGCGATATTTTCTGCGTTATTTACAGTGTTGACGGTGTAAGAAGTATGCTGACCTTTCAGCCTCCCGAAAAATTGGCTGAAGCTATGAAGAAGATGAATCCCAGAGCTGTAATACTTGACTGATAATAAATTTTACATTTTCGTAGGGGGCCGGCGTCCCCGACGGCCCGTTTAAATACGCACAAAACCTTCGGGCCGTCAGGGACGCCGGCCCCCTACAATGACTACTTTACTACCCAAGGGATAGGAAAAAAAGAGTCAGAATGAACAAACGGAACCCGTAGGGGTTACCCGAAAGCGTACTTTGTGTACGCTGAGAGGTGACGTTTGTTCATAACACAAAGCATTTAATTAAAAAATTTGCAAAGCAAATTTTTACATACAGAAAAAACTATATACTTTGCGCTGCCTTTTATTTTGTTTTACCTGCTTTGTGTGGTCTGAACTTTTTTTACATCCCGCATACGATATAAAAAGGAGCACATATAATGAATGCTGAAATAATCGCCGTAGGCACCGAGCTTTTATTAGGAGATATTTTAAACACCAACGCACGTTTTTTATCGCGCGAGCTGTCATCTTTAGGAATTGACGTTTACTATCAGGAGGTTGTAGGCGACAACCCCGACCGCTTAAAATCGGTTATACACACGGCAATTAATCGCTCAGACATTGTCGTTTTATCGGGCGGTTTAGGACCTACTGACGATGACTTAACAAAAGAAACAGTTGCAGACTATTTTAAGCTTCCGCTTTATTTTGATGAGCAGGTTATGAAAGAAATGACCGAATATTTAAGGGGCAGACATATAGTGCCGTCAAACAAAAAGCAAGCATATATCCCCGAGGGAGCAAAAATTATTCACAACAATTACGGAACAGCTCCGGGAATTATAATCGAACAAGATGAAAAAATTGTTATAATGCTGCCCGGTCCTCCGCGCGAGCTTGAGCCTTTGTTTTTAGAGCAGGTAAAGCCTTATCTTGATTCAAAATCTGACTATATTATGAAATCAAAGGTTTTAAGAGTGTTTGGCTTAGGCGAATCACTGGCTGCAGAACAGGTTAAGGATTTAATGGAAAGTGCGAATCCTACTTTAGCTCCCTACGCAAAGGACAGCGAGGTAACCCTGCGCATAACCGCTAAAGCAAAAAACGAGGCTGAGGCAGACGCATTAATTGACGAAATGCATAAAAAGGTAAACGACCGAATAGGAGAATTTATATACGGCTTTGACGAGGACGAAATGAAAGCGGTTTTATGCCGTTTACTTACCGAAAAAGGAAAAACAATAGCGGCTGCAGAATCGTGCACAGCTGGGCTCTTTTCTGCTATGCTTGCAGATAACCCGGGTGCATCGGCAGTTTTGAGTGAAGGTGTTATAACCTATTCAAACGAAGCAAAAGAAAAATATTTAAATGTTTCGCACGAAACTCTTTTAAAATACGGAGCAGTAAGCGAACAAACCGCACGCGAAATGGCAGAGGGTATTAAAAAAGCCGCTAAAAGTGACATTGGTGTGGGTATAACCGGCATTGCAGGACCTGACGGCGGAACACCCGAAAAACCCGTAGGACTGGTGTATGTAGGTATCGCACACGACGGTGGCTGTGAGGTTTTAAAGCTTAATTTAATTGGCACTCGTCAAAAAGTAAGATATGCAGCAGTATTAAATGCCATGAATGCTGTCAGAAAAATTCTTTTGGCTAAATCTTAATAATTCTTAAAAATCTACTTGACGAACGACTTATGTTGCGTTATAATATAATCAAATACAGAACATACGTTCGCAAAAGATGAAGCAATAAGGAGATAAAAATATGGCACTTGAAAGAAAGACTGTTGCAGCTAAAAAGGCTGCATCCGAGGCAAATGCAAATAAAAAAGAAGCTTTAGAAATGGCTATGAGCCAGATAGAAAAAACCTTTGGTAAAGGCTCGGTTATGAAGCTGGGCGAAGAAACCCGAATGAATGTCGAGGCTATTCCCACAGGTTCTTTAAGTCTTGATTTGGCTTTAGGAATCGGCGGTCTTCCGCGCGGAAGAATAGTTGAAATCTATGGACCTGAATCATCAGGTAAAACAACCTTGGCTCTTCACGCAATTGCAGAGGCTCAGCGATTGGGCGGCGATGTTGCATTTATCGATGCAGAGCACGCATTAGACCCTATTTATGCAAAAAATTTAGGTGTTGATGTTGAAAATTTAATCGTTGCACAGCCCGATACAGGTGAGCAGGCTTTAGAAATTGCCGAAATGTTAGTCAGAAGCGGCGCAATTGATGTTATTGTTGTTGACTCGGTTGCAGCTTTAGTTCCGAAAGCCGAAATCGAGGGCGAAATGGGCGATTCGCACGTTGGCCTTCATGCACGCTTAATGAGCCAGGCTTTAAGAAAATTAGCAGGTGTTATAAATAAATCGAACACAATTGCAATCTTTTTAAATCAGCTGCGTGAAAAAGTCGGTGTTATGTACGGAAATCCTGAGGTTACAACCGGCGGACGTGCACTTAAATTCTACGCATCTGTGCGTTTAGAGGTAAGAAAGCAAGAATTAATTAAACAGGGTACCGATGTTATTGGTGTTAGAACAAAAGCAAAGGTTGTTAAAAACAAGGTTGCTCCGCCGTTTAAAGAGGCGGAATTTGATATAATGTACGGCGAGGGAATATCGAAAGAAGGCTCTATTTTAGACGTTGCTGCCGAAATGAACATTCTGCAAAAGAGCGGAACGTGGTATAATTACGGCGAGCTGCGTTTGGGTCAGGGTCGTGAAAATTCTAAAAAATATTTAAAAGATAATCCTGAGCTGCGCGACGAAATAGAAGCCAAGGTTAGAGCATCTTTATCTTCGGCTCAAAATGAACAGGAAGTGGATTTATCTGATGAAAATACAGATTAAAAATGCCCATCTTATTACGATGGATGATGGCAAAATAATTGAAAACGGCTGTTTATGCATTGAAAATGATAAAATTTTATACATAGGTGAGCAGGCTTTGCCCGATGAGGATTTTGACCGCACAATTAACGCACGCGGTGCAATTGTTATGCCGGGTTTGGTTAACGCACACACGCATACACCGATGACTCTGTTTCGCGGGTATGCCGATGATATGACATTAAATGACTGGCTTTTTAATAAAATTTTTCCCGCAGAGGATAAGCTCGATACCGAGGCGGTATATTGGGGCTCTCTTTTAGCCTGCGCCGAAATGATTAAAAGCGGAACGACGCTCTTTGCTGATATGTATTTTATGAGCGAAAGCACAATCCGCGCGGTTTTAGAAAGCGGCATAAATGCAAACATAGCCCGATGTGTTACGGGCACAAACAACGATTATAAAACCCGTCTTAACGAGGCAGAGGTGCTCTTTAATGAATATGACGGCGCAAATAATGGTGCGGTTAAAATAGATTTTTCGGCTCACGCAGTTTACACCTGCTCAAAAGAGGCTTTAAAAGCCGTTGGTGAATCAGCAAAAAAGCATAATGCAGGTGTTCATATACATCTTAGCGAAACGATGAAAGAAAATCGCGACTGCTACAGCCAGTACGGAAAATCTCCGACCGAGGTTTTTCGTGATATGGGTATTTTTGAGTGCCCGACAAATGCGGCTCACTGCGTATTTTTAAGCGAAAACGATATGGAAATTTTAGCAGAAAATAATGTCGGTGTGTCTCATAATCCCATTAGTAACTTAAAGCTTGCAAGCGGTGTTGCTAATGTTAACGAAATGCTTGCAAAAAATATTTTAATCGGTGTGGGAACTGACGGAACGGCAAGCAACAATTCGCTTGATGTATTTGCTGAAATGAAAACCGCAGCTATTTTGCAAAAGGGCATTCGCCTAGACCCTACATTAATTCCTGCCAGAAAAGCACTCGAGATGGCAACTGCATCAGGTGCCGAAATTTTAGGCAGAAGTGCAGAACGCGGTCAGCTTAAAAAGGGTATGAGGGCAGATGTTATAATTTTAGACCGAAATGCACCTAATCTGATTCCGGTTCACAATCCCGAATCAACGGTTGTTTACAGCGCAAACGGCGCAAATGTTCAGACAACGATTATAAACGGAAAAATTGTTATGGAAAACCGCGAGCTTTTAACCATAGATATGGACAGAGTTGCAAGCGGTGTAAAGGATGCAGTAAAACGAATGGAAATTTAAATAAAAGGGGATGTTAAAAAACTCTGGAACGCAAGAAAACAAAAAATTGTAGCGGCTATAGCAAAATGAAATGTTTTGCTACAGCCGCTTTTTATTTAAATTGAACTTAACTATGGAAAAATATTAATTTTTATATTATAATAAGTTATATACACATATTAAAACCAAAAGGACGGATTTATTTGATAAAGAAAAACGAAATTTATCAGGCAGAAGTGGCATCTACGGCATCTAGCGGTGACGGAATTTGCAGAATCGACAATCTCGCCGTTTTTGTAGAGGGTGCTTGTGAGGGTGATATTTTAGAAATTAAAATAACAAACGTAAAATCGAGCTATGCCAATGCCGAAATTTTGCGTATTATAACTCCATCTGCATTCAGAAAACAACCCGAATGCCCCGTATTTAACCGATGCGGAGGCTGTCAGCTTATGCACATAGATTATAAAAAACAGTTAGAGCTTAAAAAGCAGTTTGTTTTTGATTCTCTTACCAGAATAGGTCATTTAGACCTTGGCGAAGCCGAGTTTTTTGACACAATAGGGATGGAAAAACCCGAAAGATACAGAAATAAAATGGTTTTTCCTATCGGTAAAAAGGCTGACGGCCGCTTAACAGGCGGATTTTATGCCGCTAAAAGCCATAATATAATTGCTCTTTCTGACTGTCTTTTGGGCGACAAATTTGCATCTGACTGCTTAGCTGCTGTTATCTCTTACATGAAAGAAAACAACGTTTCTGCTTATGACGAGACTACACACAAGGGCTTAGTACGCCGTCTTTTTGTTCGCACCGGTCTTTATTCGCACGAGGCAATGGCTGTAATTTCAATAAACGGAAAATCTCTGCCTAACGAGAAAAAATTAGTAGATAAGCTTTTAAATATTCAATCAGGTGAGCTTAATTTATCAAGTATTGTAATTAACATTAACGATTCTAAAAATAATTTGGTGCTAGGGGCGCAAAATCGCACCTTGTTTGGAAAAAAATCCATTTCCGACATTCTATGCGGCCTTGAGTTTGAAATCTCGCCTAACAGCTTTTATCAGGTTAATCCGATGCAAACAGAAAAGCTGTATAATACAGCAATAAATTTTGCCGAGCTTAAAGGCTCTGAAACTGTTTTGGATTTATATTGCGGAATCGGTACAATATCTTTGTGTGCAGCAAAAAAAGCTGCCCGTGTTATAGGTGTCGAAATAGTTGAGCAGGCAATTAAAAATGCCAAAGAAAACGCAACAAGAAACGGCATTAAAAACGCAGAATTTTATACCGGAAGTGCTGAAGATATCAGCCAGAAACTGCTTTCAGAGGGTTTATCGCCCGATACGATTTTTATTGACCCTCCACGAAAAGGCAGCGATGAAGTAACCTTAAATGCAATTTTAAATATGGCACCTGATAAAATTGTTTATGTCTCCTGCAATCCTGCAACCTTAGCACGCGACCTTAAATATTTAACCGCAG
>JAZOBB010000127.1:0-6668 GCA_045595745.1 Clostridia bacterium
GAGCTGATTGAACAGCTTTTAAATGAAGGAATTGTTGCACATCCGTCAGATATAACAGCTTGCGGAGTAGTGATAGAGCGCGGAAAAAATCCCGAGAAAACACCTGCATATCGCGAAGGGCTATTCAGCATTCAGGGCATATCGTCACAGCTTGCGGCGTTGGTGCTTAGTCCAAATCCGGGCGAGACCGTTTTGGATTTGTGCTGCGCTCCGGGCGGAAAAACTGCGCACCTAGCTGAGCTTATGAAAAACGAGGGCGAAATTTTGGCATCTGACCTTTATGAGCATAGGCTGGCTCAGGTCAACGAAAATGCTAAAAGGCTCGGCATTTCGATAATAAAAACCTCGCAAATGGACGCATTAAATGAGAAAAAAGAGTATTTAAATAAAGCAGATAAAATTTTACTTGATGTTCCTTGTTCGGGTCTGGGCATCATTCGCAGAAAGCCGGATATTAAATACAAAAATGCGATTACGGACTTTGATGAATTAGTCACAATTCAAAAAAACATATTGAATATTTGCTCGAAATATCTTAAAATAGATGGTGAGCTTGTTTACAGCACCTGTACGGTTAATCCGCAGGAAAATCTTGAGGTTGTTAATGATTTTTTGAGTAAAAATCCTGACTTTTGCATTGTTGGCGCAGCAAGTGAGAGTATAGGCGGCAGTATTGCTTCTGAATTGAAAAACGGCTATATTACCCTGTATCCTGATGAGCACGGCTGCGACGGATTCTTTATTTGCAAGTTAAAAAGGAGAGGCTGATGATTAAAGCAGATTTAAAGGATATGACTTTTGAAGAGCTTGAGGCGACTGTTGCCTCGCTTGGAGAAAAGCCGTTTCGTGCAAAACAGATTTTTAAATGGATATATCGAGGAGCAAAAACCTTTTCGGATATGACCGACTTATCAAAAGATTTGCGTGAAAAGCTTGCAGAAAAATTTATAATCGGACATTTAGAGATAGAGCGCAAGCTGGTTTCAAAAATTGACGGAACAATAAAATATCTGTTCCGCCTGCGTGACGGAAATCTTATAGAAAGTGTTTTAATGAGCTACAAACACGGAAATACAATCTGTGTGTCATCTCAGGTTGGCTGCAGAATGGGATGCAGATTTTGTGCATCTACAATAGGCGGACTTATAAGAAGTCTTACCCCGTCAGAAATCATCGACCAGATTATGAAAGCCGAAGAAGATTCGGGGCGCAAGATTTCGAATATTGTTATGATGGGAATCGGTGAGCCACTCGATAATTTTGACAATGTACTAAAATTTTTAAAGAACGTAAACCACAAAGACGGATTAAACATCGGTTATCGGCATATATCGCTTTCTACCTGCGGTGTTGTTGACGGAATTTATGCGTTGGCTAAAGAAAATCTGCCTATAACGCTGTCAATATCACTGCATTCGCCGTTTGACGAAAAACGCAGACAGCTTATGCCGGTTGATGTAAAATATCCTCTGCCGCAGCTTATGGTTGCATTAAAAGACTATCTGGCTGTGACAGGGCGCAGAATCAGCGTTGAATATGCTATGATTCACGGTGAAAATGATACACCTGAATGTGCAAAAGAGCTTGCCAAGCTGTTTTCGGGTATGCTGGTGCATATAAATCTTATTCCCGTAAACAACGTGGCAGAACGCGATTTTGTAAGAAGCAATACACAAAATATAAGAAAATTTCAGGAAACTCTTACTAAACTCGGACTTTCAGTTACAGTAAGGCGCGAGCTGGGCAGTGATATAAATGCAGCCTGCGGTCAGCTCAGAAAGTCCGTGATGGAGCAAAAGGCATAAAGGCAAGAACAAACAACAGAGGTGAAAAATCCATGAGAATTGGTGCATGTACGGATCTGGGAAAAACCAGACCGATTAATGAGGACAATTACTACGTGTCGGAGTACGTGTCGAGACCCGGTGTAATTTATGCTATGGTCGCAGACGGTATGGGCGGACACAATGCCGGCGAAACGGCAAGCGAAGCCGCTGTTAACGGTGTGAGCGATTATATTAACCGCTACTATACCACCGAGGTACCGCAAGAGCAGATAAAGGATATGCTAATCGGTGCAATTAACAGCGCAAATAAGGCAATTTATACCGAAGCACAGGATAATGCAAAATTTTTCGGTATGGGAACAACGCTGACTGCCTGTTTTTATTATGCAGGCAGAGTTACCGTGGCACACGTCGGGGACTCAAGAGCATATGTTCTGCGCGAGGATGTAATGCACAAAATAACATCAGACCATTCGCTGGTCGCAGAGCTTTTAGCAAACGGGCAAATAACACCCGAGCAGGCACGAAACCATCCGCAAAAAAATGTTATTACTCGTGCCGTGGGTACAGACCCGCATATCGAAATTGATATATACGAGTTCGATGTGCAGGTGGGGGATATCATCTTATTATGTACAGACGGACTGTCAAACCTGCTTTCTGATCGAGAAATGCAAAGCATAATCGGAGGAACAGAAAAAATGGAGGATGCCGCAGAAAAACTTGTTGCGGCAGCAAATGACAAGGGCGGCTTTGACAACATCACAGCAGTTCTGTTACAGATATGACAGACGGTTCTATAAATATTGATGCGGAGATGATTGATATTATGTTGACTGGAAAAATGATAGCTAATAGATACGAAATAATAGAAGAAGTAGGAAAGGGCGGCATGGCTGTTGTTTATAAGGCAAAGTGCCTTGTGCTTAACAGATATGTTGCAATTAAGGTGTTAAGACCAGAATTTCGCGAGGATACCGATTTTATTGCCCGCTTTAAGGCAGAGGCACAATCTGCAGGCAGCCTTTCGCATCCTAACATCGTTTCGATTTATGATGTAGGGCAAGAGGGTGACCTTGACTATATTGTTATGGAATATGTTGAGGGCGTTACATTAAAGCAGTATATTGATGCAAAAGCGGTAATCCCGTGGAAAGAGGCTGTAGATTATGCGGCGCAAATCTGCTCGGGTTTAGAGCACGCACATAAAAAAGGAATTGTCCATAAAGATATAAAGCCTCATAACATAATTATAACTCGTGAGGGAACACTTAAAATTACCGATTTCGGAATAGCAAAGGTTATGAGCACAAGTACAATTACCACAGGCGGAGCAGCAGGCATGGGCTCGGTGCACTATTTTTCACCCGAGCAGGCTCGCGGCGGATATATTGATGCTAAAACCGACATTTATTCTTTGGGTGTTTTAATGTATGAAATGGTAACAGGTCGTTTGCCGTTTGAGGGTGACACGGCGGTTGCGGTTGCTATGCAGCATATCGAAAAAGAGCCGACATCACCAAAAACAATAAATCCTGATATTCCGCAATCTTTAGAGAATGTTATTTTGCGTGCGATGAGTAAAGAACAATCAATGCGTTATGATACAGCGACAAAAATGATGATTGACTTAAAGAAGGTATATTTAGGCACTCCTGTGGCATTTGACCGCCAGTTAGCAGACGGCGAGACAATGGTAGTGCCGAAAATCACACCTGATGAGCATGTAATTCCCGAGGAAATCTTAAGCGGTGGAGAAAAGACTGCTAAAAAGGTCAAAAAACAAAAGAGCGCACAGGACAAGAAAAAAGACCGCTTAGGTGTTATTGCGGGTATCGCAACAGGAGTTTTGCTGGTTGCAATTTTAGGTGGTTTGTTCTACTTCTTTATGACTCCTGCAGGCAACGAAATTGAACTGCCCGATTTTACCAATATGACGGTTGAAGAAGCTAAAGAGACAGTAAAGAATACAGATATAGAAATTATTGTTGAAGAAGAACAAAAGAACGACGATGTAGACAAAGGAAAAATAATTTCTCAAGACCCTAAGGCTAACAAGAATGTTAAAGATAACGCAAAAGTTAAAGTTATTGTAAGTCTTGGCGGCGAGGGTGGCACTATGCCCGATTTAGTAAACCGCAAGGATTCTGATGCACAGGAGATTATACGTGGATTAAATCTTATTCCCAATGTGGTAAGCGAGGTCAGCGAGACTATTCCGCAGGGATATGTTGTACGTCAGTCTCCGGTTATGGGTGCTAAATATGCAGAGGGCGACACCGTTACTATTTACGTAAGTTCAGGTAAAGATGAAAAGGTTGTTCCTGTTCCTAATCTTTTAGGAAAAACCGAAGACGAGGCAAAGGCAGCACTTTTAGATGTTGGTCTTACCTGGGGTAGTATTGCAACAATAGAAAGCTCCCGCGCTAAAGGCACAGTTGCCGCACAGTCAATTCAGGCAGGGGTAGAGGTTAAAGAAAAAACAAGTGTTGACCTTCGTATAAGCTCAGGTCCTAAAACAACCACTCAAACTACTGCTCCGTCAGACGAGGAAAATACAAAGACTCCTGAGCCGGAAAGTGAACCGACTCAAAAGCCGGCTATTAAACCGATGGCACCTAATGCGTAAAATAAAAAATAAATAAACGGAGGCAAACTAACATGAAAGCTTTATTTAAATCGGCGGTAAGCATTGCTGTCAGTTTGTGCATGTTATTGTCCTGCTTTGGCTGTGTTGCAGAAGAAAACAGTCAGCTGTCGGCTGAAAAAATGTATCCTCCGTTTGTAAGATTAGAGTGCGAGCTGCCTGAGCTGTGGGGAGACAGAATGCAGCTTGGTGTAGCTCGAGTAAAAGAAACAGGCGAAATTTTACCGCTTTCAATCGTGTATGATGATGCGGTATATGTGCAGACCGATTTGCCGATAGATGCTATTGAAGGGTTTATGACTGACGAACCGCCAAAATATGCCGATATGAGCGAGACTTATGAATTTGCCGTTAAGTTCTGGACAGCACGCGGTGTTTTTGGAGGCGATGGTGACGGAAATTTTCGTGGTGAAGATTCTGTAAGCCGTGCCGAGGCAGTTGCTGTAATCGCTCGTTTTTTAGGAATTAAAGCAGATGATGACACTGATTCGGGGTTTATAGACGTTTCGCCGGAAAGCTGGTATGCACCCATTGTAACAGCTGCCAAAAAGGCAGGCATTATAAGCGCAGACGAGCTGTTCAGACCAGATGATAAGGTTTTGCGTCAGGAGTTTTTTGCTATGGCATACCGCGCATTTAAATCGTTGGGTTGGATACGAGAGGGCTTTAGCAGCGAAAAGATAATTTTAGATATTAATGATGCCGACGAATATGCGCAAAAAATATTTACTTATTTAGAAGACAGCGGGCTTAGACTTGAGCCATTTACTGAAACAGAAAACATCGGCGGAGAAGGTGCTGATTCGGAATACGGATATAAAATTTTTCCTAAATCTGAAATGAAAAGAAAAGATGCAGCTGAGCTTTTATACTGGGGTCTTTCAGACCTGCCGCTGCTTCCGTCTAAATTGGCAATAAGCTTAGGCTTCGATAAAGAAATGCCGATAATTGACGGCTCGACATCTTCGTATCCGATTACGGAGGTTTTGTATTGGCAATTATTCAGTAATGCAAATTATCATCCTGCAAGACCTTTATCGCATTCAAAAACCATTAATTCATATAAACGCTTGATTGCAGGAGAGGCTGATATAATTCTTGTGCCTGACCCTAATGAAGAGGTTGAAAAGCTGGCAAAAGAAAGCGGAGTAGAGCTTTCTTATATCCCGATAGCAGACGAGGCACTTGTTTTCTTTACAAGTGTTGAAAATAAGACAGAGGGTCTTACCGCAGAGCAAATTAAAAATATTTACGTTGATAACGCATACACAAGCTGGTCTCAGCTTGGTGGACCCGATAAAAAGCTGATTCCGTTCTGCCGTAATAACGATAGCGGAAGTCATGCTCAAATGGAAAAGTTTTTCTTAGAGGGAAAAGAGATAAACGAAGATATAAAAAGAGAAAATACCTCGGTTATGATGGCGAGTATTTTAACTGATGTGATAAGTTCAGATACTAAAAACCCAGACAGCTATGCCTTAGGCTACAGTATGTTTTATTATTTTAAAAATGCAGGTATGGTGCTTGGTGTAACCGACCCCAATGGCAATGATATGTTAAAGCTTTTGGCAGTTGACGGCATAATGCCTACAGAAGATAGCATTTCAAACCGCACATATCCGCTCTCAGCGCATTATTATGCGGTATTAAGAAGTGACGAGCCCGATGGCAGTCCTGCAAGAAAAATTGCAGAGCTTTTATCAGGTCCTGCAGGTGCGGCATTAGTCGAGCAGGCAGGCTTTGGAGCGGTAAGCGGCAATTAATAAAATCATTATATAAATAAACAGAAACGGGCAGGTAAAATTATGCTTGATGGCATTATTGTTAAAGGAATAGGCGGATTTTATTACATTAAAACCGAGCTTGGAATTGTAGAGGCAAAGGCTCGCGGAAAATTTCGAAGCAAAAGCCTTACTCCTATTGTGGGCGATAAAGTAAAGGTCAGCATCGTTGACGAGGCTGAGCTAAAGGGCAGCCTTGACGAAATTCTGCCGCGGAAAAATTCGTTTATTCGTCCGCCTGTTGCAAATTTAGATCAGATTATAATAACCTTTGCGGCAAAAGACCCCGAGCCAAATTTAAGATTGGTCGATAAGCTGTCGGTAACGGCACTCGCTGCCGAAGTATCGTGTGCGGTGTGCATAAACAAAACAGATATTGCACCGAAAGAGGCACAGGAGTTGGCAGAAATCTACAGGCAAACAGGGTTTGCGGTAATTTTATCGAGCAGCGAA
>JAZOBB010000128.1:0-23515 GCA_045595745.1 Clostridia bacterium
ACATTACGGATTTTATGGAGCGACTAGCCAGAGTTATGTTACTGAGAATATAATAGCATTGCGTGAGGCTTTAGCACCCGAATTTTCACGACTGGGTATAGATGTCGTTTTAGACGGACATGAGCATTGCTATTCACGCTCTTACATGGTGAATGGTTTTACTGAAACACCTAATCTTTCAACCGGTGGCAGCAGCGTAACAGACCCCGATGCAAACGAAGTTCTTTATTTAACATTTAACTCTGCCAGCGGCTCTGACTACGTAAAACCGTTGGAAATGGAAGAATTACCTCGCACTGCTAAAGTGCATCAGGAATATATACCGAATGTTTCTAAGATAGATATGACAGATTCTTCATTTACAATTAACACATATCGCACATCTGATATGGAGATTATTGATACCTTTACTATTAACAGAACAGATGCCGCATGTGCAAAGGCTGTCTTTGCTTATCCTAAAACCTCTACTGTAAAAACAGGTCTTACACAGACCTTTACAGCAAAAATTTTAGGATATAACAATCCTTCACAAGAGGTAGTTTGGAGTGTAAGCGGAAATCAAAGTCCTAAAACAACTATTGATTCAAATGGTGTGTTGTCAATTGATATTGACGAAACAGCAAAAAAAATTGTTGTAACAGCAACTTCAGTAGCAAATAGTTCAAAGTCTGCATCAGTAACCGTAGATGTTGAAAGTAACATTTATGAAATCAATGTGGCTCAGGGTGTAACATATTCTTTACCTACAACAGTTGACGGCTCTAGCGTAACTCAATGGACTAATCAGAACGGCGACAACGTTACACTAGCTGATACATCATTAGTCGGATACCGTTTCTATATAGCAACACTTTCCGACGGAACAGCTTTGAAATTCCGTGTAAACGTTGGCGAATATAAGACTCTTATGAGTGAAGATTTCGAAGCTTATACCGAAGACCAATATACAGCTGCTATTTCAAAACAGGCATTAACCGGCGGAACATTTACAAAGCCTGCGTATTCTGAGACTGCCAATGGTATAGCAAAACTTGCAAAAGACGGAGAAAATACTGTAGCCGCTTTTGGACCGCATACCTCCGCCTTTGAAAAATTTCAGTGGACACCGACAGATGTGGCATTGGGAGAGGCATTCAATGTATCATATAAGCTCAAGGTTAACACTCTTGATTTGGATGATGTAACCAAAAGTGATTGGATTTATTTCTTTACAAACAACTTTGGAAGCAGCGGTTGTGTGCAGCTACGCACTTATGTGACAGTTAATGATGGCTCTTATACAATCGGCAATACTGAATTATTTTGTCAGGGAAAACCATATAAAACCAGTATTGTTACCAACGTAGAGTGGACGGAACCTGATTCTGATAATATCGTTTCGATGAAAGACTATATCACTGTAGAAATCAATGGTAACGATGTTCAATATTCAGCAAGTGCAAACGGTATTGAAATCGCAAACAGTGTTCCTTGGAATCAACCAAGCGTAAGTACCAGTGGTGTAAGCTCCATACGTTGGGCAAAAAGAAATTCAGCCACCATAAACACCCTTACTTATGCCGATGATATGGTTTATTCTAAAGCTATTTATGTAACAGATACAGTGAAATTTGTGCCTGTAACAACAACTCTAAATCAGGGCGATTCTGCAGTGCAGAGCACAACAGTTGCCCTTAATATGAGTGACGGCACAACTAAAAACTTTACTGTAAAATATACAGCTGATACAACTACCGAAGGAACAAAAACAGCCGAAGGAACAATAGACGGCATAGACGGTGCTGTTCCTGTTACATATACTGTAGAAGGAAGTTCGGTAGCTACTGTAATAAAAAGCATAGAAAAAAGTGAAAATATTATAACCGGTGTAACTATTAGTAATAATGTTGTATTAGAAGATGCAACAAAACTGTTCGTCGCTGTTTATGATAAGAATACTAATGCAATGAAAGATATTAGTGTTCTGGGGTTAAATGAAACACAAAGGGCAGTAGGAGAGCAGACCATAACCTTAGAAGATAATCTTTCTATTACATCAAATTCTCTGATAAAGGCATTTGTATGGAACAGTAAACTTGTGCCATTGGGTTTATCATTAGAAAATATACACTAAGCATAAAATACGTTACAGAATCAATTAAACAAAACAAAGATAAATTAAACCAATTGAAACCTCCTAAAAACCTCCTATGGCTAAAATTAAGTTGCCGTAGGAGGTTTTGTTATAAAATGATTTGTTTTTTTAGCAAAATCATACTTACACTTTATCTATATATTTTAGGTGGAGAATAATAAAAAAACTTGACTTTTAGATATAGATATGCTAAAATAAAAATATATACAATTATACAAAATAAGAATTTTGTATAATTGGGAGGAGGGAAAATATGAATAATTTATATAACGAAGCCCCTGACTTTGTAAAAGACTTTATTACATATACCGAGGCAATTAAGGGCAAATCTAAGAATACAGCAAAAGAATACTTTTTTGACATCCGTTCCTTTCTGCGCTTTATGAAAATTAACCGCGGCTTAGCGAGTTTTGATGAAATGGAAAATTTAAAAATTGACGATGTTTCAATTGATTTTATTAAAACCATTACATTGCATGATTTATATGAGTATTTGGCATATACATCGCGTGAACGATTAAACAATGCAAATTCTCGTGCTCGTAAGGTTGCATCGTTGCGTTCGTTTTTTAAATATTTAAGCTCTAAAGCAAAACTTATTGATTCAAATCCTGCAAACGAGCTCGATTCACCTAAAATACCTAAATCACTTCCTAAATACTTAAGTCTTAATGAAAGCAAGCAATTACTTGAAAATATTGATGGCAGCAATAAAATTCGTGATTATGCCATAATTACTCTGTTTTTAAACTGTGGAATGCGTCTTTCAGAGCTCGCTGGTATAAATTTGCGCGATGTAAAGGGAGACACCTTGACGGTCGTTGGAAAAGGAAATAAGGAACGTACAATTTATTTAAATCAGGCTTGTTTAGATGCAATTGACAACTATATTAAAAATGTTCGTCCAAAGGCTGGTATAAAGCCGACTGACCAAAATGCTTTGTTTATAAGCAGAAATATGCGCAGAATTAGTGTTAAAACAATTCAGCATATAGTTAAACTTCATTTAAAGGCCGCCGGACTTGATGAAACCAAATATTCTGTTCACAAACTGCGTCATACAGCTGCTACATTGATGTATAAACACGGCCATGTGGATGTTCGCATTTTACAAGAAATTTTAGGACACACTAACCTCTCCACAACCCAGATTTATACTCATTTAGACGATGAACAGTTAAGAAATGCGGCAAAAAGTAACCCTTTAGCAAATCTTGAGTTGGATTCAGATAAAAATGGCAATTAAGCACAAAATATCTGTAAATTATCATTAATTACACAATATAATGTATAATTTTCGGAAAAATATACAAAAAACACAACTAAATTTTATTGAAATATACAAAATAAAACAAAATACTATTTTTTTCTTGCAATTTTAATATATTTCTTATAAAATTAACTTGTAGGTTTATGAAAAATTAATAAAAGGAGTGGTTTTATGGAAACATTGGAAAAAGTCTTTAAACTTAAAGAACGTGGAAGCAGTGTTAAAACCGAGATTATCGCAGGTATTACAACATTCTTGGCAATGTCGTATATCTTAGCGGTAAATCCAAGCTATCTTGGAAATATTCCGGGTGCAACACCTGCAGGTATTTTTATGGCAACAGCAATTTCTGCTGCGATTGCTACATTATGTATGGCGTTCTTTGCGAACTATCCTGTAGCTTTAGCATCAGGTATGGGTCTTAATGCTTTCTTTGCTTTTACAGTTTGTGGTGCGATGGGCAAATCTTATGAGCTTGCTCTTACTGCAATACTGATTGAAGGTTTTATCTTCATGATTCTTTCAATTTTTAAATTCAGAGAAGCACTCGTAAACAAAATTCCTAAAAACTTAAAATTCGGTATTACAGCAGGTATTGGTTTATTTATTACAATTATTGCTCTTATAAATGCTAAGATAGTTATTGCTGACCCTGCTACAACTGTTGCTCTGGGCGATATTTCATCAGCAGGCGTTGTTTTAGCGTTGGTTGGTCTTTTAGTTATAGGTGTTCTTCAGCATTTTAAAGTTCCGGGCGGAATTTTGCTTGGTATTATTATTACTTGGGCTTTAGGTATAATTGCAGAGCTTGTTGGCTGGTATGTTCCAAATCCTGAAGCAGGTGTATTTTCTGTAATTCCTAACCTTTCATGGGATGCTATCAAAGCTAACTTTGCAGCTCCTGCAATGTTTAAATTTGACTTTGCATCCATAGCAAAGGATATCGTAGGTTTTGTTATTGTAGTATTTACATTCCTCTATACAGATATTTTTGATACTGTAGGAACTCTTATTGGTGTTGCTCAGAAAGGTAATCTCCTTAATGAAAAAGGTGAGCTTCCCAAAGCAGGCGGTGCTTTAATGGCTGACGCTGTTGGTACAGTTGTTGGTGCTTGCTTAGGTACATCGACCGTTACAAGCTACGTTGAATCAAGCGCAGGTGTGGCTGCAGGCGGAAAAACTGGCCTTACAGCTGTTACAACAGCAGTTATGTTCATAGTTGCAATTATCTTTGCACCTATCTTCCTTGCAATTCCTGGATTTGCTACAACACCTGCTATGCTTTATGTTGGTCTTTTAATGCTTTCAGCAGTTAAGAATGTTGACTTTGACGGCGATGCGGCTGACACAATCGGTGCTTTTCTTGCTATCGTTATGATGCCCCTTACCTACTCTATCGCAAACGGTATTATGTTTGGAATGCTTGCATGGGTTATCTTAAAGCTCATAATCGGTAAAGCGAAAGATATAAGTGCTATTATGTGGATTTCAGTTGCACTTTTTGTAATTTATATTGCACTTAAGGTTGCTGGATTAGCATAATTATAAGGAGATTAGGTTAATGAATAAAGCATATTCAATGGAAATTGCGGGATTAAAGCGTGATTTGCCTCTTTGTAAAATTGGCGATGATTTATATATCGCAGGATTTATAATGTTTGGTGATGTGGAAATTACCAAAGTATGCGCTAAAGAATTATTAAAAAAGGCACCTGAATTTGATATATTAATTACCGCTGAATCAAAGGGCATACCGCTTGTATATGAAATGGCACGTCAGGCTGGTCATAACGACTATATCGTTGCGAGAAAAGAACCTAAACTCTATATGCAAAATGTAGTTTCTACCGATTCAAACTCTATTACAACAGCGCATGAGCAAAGATTGTGTATAGGTCAAAAAGAAATTGATTTATTAAAAGGAAGAAAAGTTCTTATAGTAGATGATGTTATAAGTACGGGTGGCTCACTTGCCGCTATCGAGAGCTTAGTAACTCAAGTTGGTGGAAATATAGTCGGTAAAATGGCTGTTTTAGCCGAAGGTGATGCAATAGGACGTGATGATATAATATATCTCGCTCCCCTGCCGCTTTTCCATGAAGATGGTTCAATAGTTGAATAAAAAACATTGGAGCTGTTGTGTTAAGCAACAGCTCCTTATATTTTTATCTGAAAATTTACTTTTTTGAATCCTCGGCTAATGAGCCGTTTCTGTATGCCTCAAGCAACATTTCAAGCTCTGAGATTTGTTCTTTTAATTCAAGACCAATATCTGTGTCAGCTACTTTTATGCGGTTGATGGTCTTTTCTACCACCACTGTTGTTGAATGTATATCTTGCTCATTTTCTATTGCCAAAGAACGTGTTGAAAATGGCTGATGCGATGTTATTAGCATTCCGTATGAGTTAAAAATTAATGTATATCCGGCAATTCCTGTTTTTGACTGATATGCTTTAGATAAACCGCCGTCAATTACAAATAGCTTTCCTCTTGCTTTAATGGGCTTTTCTCCTTTTTTGCAAGCAACTGGAACATGACCGTTTATTATATGCGCTGACTCAGGATTTAAACCAAACTCTGTTAAAATTTTATCTGCAAGCTCTTCATTATCCAGCATTTCATAGTATGGATTCTTAGGCTCATATATTGCCTTTTTATCATCTATAAAGTATCTTTCAAAGGTTGTCATTTTATCTTTTCCAAACAATGGAGATATCTTGCCGCACCACAAATACCACATAAAGTCAAGTGATTTTTGCTTATATGGACTATCGTTTGGAAGAAAATATCCTTGACGCATAACTTTATCGGCATAATCCAGCAATTCTTTTCCGCGAAATTTTTTGCCGTCGATATCTAATGACAAAAATTCGCATTTTTCATTCATAGGAATACAACCGTGATATAGCAGATTGTTATTAAATATTGTATACATTCCGCCTTTTGAATATAAAAATTTAATATGTTTTTGCAGTCTTTCGCTATGTAAAAAGTTTATTTTAAGCCTTTCAACAAGCTCTGCTTCTTCTTTACATAAGCGATAAGGCTCTTTTTTTGAAATTGTAGGAAAATTACTGTCTTTTAGTTTATACGTAATATTGTCAATGCATACAGATTCATTTTCAAAATCTATTTTATCAAGAATTAGTCTGTGTTCCATTTTAAATTCGGGATTTCTTAAAATTAACTGACCTTCTAATTTAAAGGCTATAATAGCAATAGCTTTATGAATTTTTGCTACTAATTCAATATCTTTGTCGGCATCATCTGCGTCATTTTTTGCGGGAATAAACTGCAGGCAGTCATCATTAGCGTATTTGTTAATTGCAAAAGTTGCAAGCGGTCTTAAGCTGATTCCATACGCATCCTCGATAGTATTTAAATTGTTATATTTTGCGGCAATACGCAAAACCGTTGCTATGCAGGCGGTGTTTCCTGCGCCAGCACCCATCCATACGGCATCATGGTTTCCCCATTGAATATCAACACAATGATAGTTCAGAAGTGTATCCATAATAATATCAGGCCCCGGACCTCTGTCAAAAATATCGCCTATTATGTGCAGACGGTCAACGGCAAGACGCTGAATCAAATAACATAGATTTATAATGAAAGCATCAGCGCGTTTGGTATGTATTATTGTTTCAATTATTCCTTCGTAATATTGCTGTTTATTGTTAAAATCGTTATGCTCGTGCAACAGCTCTTCCATAATATACTCAAAATCTTTAGGAAGAGCTTTTCTAACCTTTGACCTGGTATATTTAGAGGCTACAATTCTGCAAATATCAACAAGACGATATAATGTTATTTTGTACCAATCATTAAGATTTTCGGTTTTTGCCTTTATGATATTAAGCTTTTCTTCAGGATAATAAATTAACGTAGCAAGACTTCTACGCTCTGCAGGCGTTAAGCTTGTTGCAAACTGCTCGTCAATTTTCTTTTTTATAACGCCTGACGCATTACGCATTATATGCTCAAATGCCTCGTGTTCACCGTGCAAATCACTTAAGAAATGCTCTGTTCCTTTGGGTAAATTCAAAATAGCATTTAAGTTAATAATTTCAGAGCTTGCTGCTTGAATATTTGGGTATTGTTTTGATAAAAGATTTAAAAATTTTTCCTGTTGCTGCATAGGATTGTCTTTCCTCCTTATAAAATATTCTCTCTCATATTTTTTGAACTACAAAAGCAGCCATTTTAGGCTGCTTTTGTTGCTTTTATTACTTCATTGATAAATGCTTTGCATTTTTTACTATATAATCGATTCCGGAAACTATAGTAAGGATGGCGGCAATCCAAATTACCAAATTTACTATAAATATAGGTTTCCAGAACAACATTGCAATGGATATGGCAATAAACTGCCAAATGGTTTTAATTTTGCCCCAGATGCTTGCTGCTATAACCTTTCCTTCAGCCGCTGCAGCAATTCTAATGCCGGAAATGATGAATTCGCGTGCTAAAATTATAACGGTTACCCATGGCGAAACTATACCTTTTGCAGTGAGACATACCAGTGCTGCAGTAACTAACAGTTTATCTGCAAGAGGATCCATAATCTTACCAAAATCAGTGACCTCGTTATTTTTTCGAGCTAAATGACCATCAAGCATATCGGTAAAGAATGCTACAATAAAAATAAAAAGGGCGATAAAACCTGAAAACGGCACGATACTGTACATAGCAAAGAACATAAAAAACGGAATTAAAACCATACGCAAAATGGTTAATTTGTTAGGTGTATTCAAATTGTCTCCTCGCTTTCTTATAACACTAATTTGCCTGTAAGGTCATATTCATCGGCATCTAAAATTGTTACTGTTACAAAGCTACCCGGCAAAACCTCGTCTTCTGCTGCAAAATAAACCGTTGTGTCAATATCAATTGAATCAGCATAACTGCGTCCGTAATACATCAGATTGTCCATATCATAGCCTTCGACAAGTACTTCGAGCTGTTTTCCGAGCAGGGCTTTTTGATGCTCTTTAGAAATATCGGTCTGTATTTCTAAAATTTGTGCAGCACGGACATCCTTTACCTCTTGTTCAATTTGTTCGGGCAGTTTAGCGGCAGGAGTATCTTCCTCCTGCGAGTATGCAAAAGCTCCTAAACGTTCAAACTTCATATCTTTTACAAACTGCATAAGCTCGTTAAATTGCTCAACAGTTTCTCCCGGAAATCCTGCAATAACGGTGGTCCGTATTACAAGACCGGGTATTTCTTTTCTGAGTTTATTTATAAGAGTGTAAAGCTGCTCTTTGTTGCCGTGACGCCCCATACGTTTTAATACTTCATTATTACAGTGCTGAATAGGTATATCCATATACTTTACAATTTTATCTTCGTTTTTAAATACCGAAATTAATTCGTCTGTAATAACTTCGGGATACAAATAATGCACACGAATCCAATGAATGCCATCGATTTTACATAACTCTCTTAAAAGGTCAGGCAATCGGTATTCGCCATATAAATCCATACCGTAACGAGTGGTATCTTGCGCTATAACTATAAGTTCACGTATTCCGTCTTTGGCTAACATTTTAGCTTCTGAAACGATATCTTCGATATGTCTGCTACGATATTTGCCACGCAGCTTTGGAATTATACAGTAAGTACAACGGTTATCACAACCGTCAGCGATTTTAAGATATGCACTTGCACTTCCTGTGCTTACAACGCGCGGTTGTCCCTCGGGCTCTGGCATATTCATATTGCCGTATAAAACCGGCTTTTCGCCGTTTTGCGCACGTTTTATTACCTCGGCTATCTTAGTATAGTCGCCAGTACCTACGACAGCATCAACCTCGGGTAATTCTTCTAAAATATCATCATGATATCGTTCTGCTAAGCAACCGCTTGCAATAAGAAGTTTACATTTATCGTTTTTATACTGTGCCATTTCTAAAATTGTTTCAATTGATTCTGTCTTGGCCTCATCAATAAAACCACAGGTATTTACAACAATTACTTCTGCCTCTTTAGGATCAGATACAATTTCATAACCGCTGTTTCCTAATATACCCAGCATAACCTCGGTGTCCACCAGATTTTTCGGACAGCCTAAAGAGACAAAGCCTATTTTAGTATTCAAACTATCATCTACTCCTCGGTATTTATTTCAGCCTCCAAAGCTTCAACAGTTTCATTATTGTCAGAATTAATAATTTCAACCTCGCCCGCTGCAATTTCTTTTACAGCCTCAGTAATGCTGCGAGCACCATCCATACCTACTTCAGTTTCGGCAAAGGTTTCTTCAGAAATCTGACGGGCGCGTTTAGCAGCTGCAATAACTAAGCTGTAACGGCTACCTGCTTTTTCCATTAAATCAATAATTGAAGGATATAACATCATAATAAAACATTCCTCTCTTTTTTTAGTTTTCAATAAAAGTGTCTATTAACTCTCCGTTTCTTGCAACGCGTATTTTTTCAGCTGATATAATATTTTCAAGCTGACTAACAGCAAGAGTTAAATCATCATTTATTAATATATAATTATATTTAGTAACATTAGAAAGTTCCCATTTAGCGGTTTCGAGTCTTTTTTCTATAACATCTGCCGCTTCTGTACCGCGACCGATTAAACGCTCTTTTAAAACATCCAGCGAAGGCGGCATTACGAAAATAAAAACTGCTTCAGGATATTCGCTTTTTACCTGCATCGCACCTTGCACTTCGATTTCTAAAATAACGTCTTTACCATCATTTAGCATTTTTTCAACTACGTCTTTAGGAGTTCCATAATAGTTTCCGCAAAAACATGCCCATTCTATAAAGCCGTCGTTATTTATCTTATCTTTAAAATCTTTTTCTGATAAGAAAAAGTAATTTTTGCCGTCAACCTCGCCATCGCGCGGTGCTCTCGTTGTTGCAGAAATAGAAAGAAAAATATCGGGATTTTTCGATAAAAGCTCTGAGCAAACAGTGCCTTTTCCTGCGCCTGACGGACCGGATACAACTAAAAGCAAGCCTTTATTTGTCATATTCTGTTTCCTCCTCTTCATCGTCTAACAGATCAGAATCATCCAGACGATGAGCGACCGTAACAGGCTGCACAGCCGAAAGAATAATATGGTCGCTGTCCATTATTATAACGGCGCGGGTTCTTCTTCCGTAAGTAGCATCGACGAGCATTCCGCGGTCTCGTGCATCCTGAATAATTCGTTTAATAGGTGCGGATTCAGGACTGACTATTGCAACTAAGCGGTTTGCCGAAACAATGTTTCCAAATCCGATATTAATGAGTTTCATTTGTAAATCCCCCTACTCCACGTTTTGTATCTGCTCACGCAGTTTTTCAATTTCTGATTTCATTTCAACTACTAATTTGGTTATATCTTTGTCATTCGCCTTTGAACCGATAGTATTCGTCTCGCGATTTAGCTCCTGAACAAGAAAATCAAGCTTTCTGCCTACGGGCTCATCTTGCGCAAGAACATCGTCAAGCTCGACAAAATGGCTCTTTAATCTTACCAACTCTTCATTAATGCAAACTCTGTCTGCCATTATTCCTACCTCGGTTAAAATTCTGCCTTCATCGGCTTTAAATTCTCCAAGCAGCTCTTTCATTCGCTCTTCAAGTCTGCGGGCATATTCTTCCACAACCTTTGGTGAAATTTCCTCGATTTTATTTGTCAATTCCTGGATTTTTTCAGCTTTTTCTTTTAAATCATTAAAAAGGCGCTCTCCTTCGCGCTTACGCATAGAAAGAAAATCATTCATTGCGGGTTTTAGGCAGGATAAAAACATTTGCCATACCTCTTCTTTATCCTCTTCTTGCTGTTTTGTAACAAATATATCTGAAAAACGTGTCATATCAGAAACAGCAATTTCTTGCTTAATTCCGCATTTTTCTTTTATCTGGTTAAGCAATGAATAGTAATTCATACAAAGAGCCTCGTCAAGGATAACGGCTTTATCATCGCTTGTGTAGTTTTCGATGTATATAAATACATCAACCTTTCCTCGGGAAATGTTTTCTAGCACATATTCTCTTATTTTATCTTCTAAGTATCCGTAAGCACGTGGTAGCTTGACTGTCACATCGCTGTAACGATGATTAACCGAGCGTATATCAATAACAATTTTTTTACTTTCATCTATTTGCTCAAATCGACCGTAGCCGGTCATACTGTTTAGCATGATTCTACTCCTCCTGATTTTTTTTCATTTTTTGCTGCTCTAAATAAATAAGCAAAACCGAAATATCTGCCGGACTAACACCTGAAATTCTGGCTGCCTGACCTAGTGATAATGGTTTTACGGCACTTAGCTTTTGGCGTGCCTCCAGTCTTAATCCGTCAATTAAAGAATAATCTATGTCATCTGACAATTTTTTATCTTCAAGCTTTTTAAATTGCTCTACTTGTTTCATCTGACGGGAAATATATCCGTCATATTTAATACGCACCTCTACCTGTTCGATTTCAAAACGATTGAGCTCGGGACGGTTTTTGTCAAGGACAGTTAAAAGCTTATAGTTAAGCTCCGGTCTGCGCAGTAAATCTGCAAGTTTTATTCCGGTTTTTATCTGAGTTGAATTGTTATCAGCTAAAAACTTATTTACGCTTTCGTCAGGAGAAATAACTGTTTTTTCAAGTCGCTCTTCTTCAGCACGAACACGTGCTGTTTTTGCACAAAAGGCATCATACCGTTCTTGAGATATTAAGCCTACTCTATATCCGGTGGGCGTGAGACGTTCATCGGCATTATCCTGTCTTAAAAGCAAACGATATTCAGAACGAGAGGTCATCATTCTATAAGGCTCTTTAGTACCTTTTGTAACCAAATCGTCTACAAGGGTCCCTATATAGCTGTTAGAGCGTTCCAAAATCATTGGAGCTTCGTTTTTAAGCTTTAAAGCTGCATTTATACCCGCAACAAGTCCTTGTGCTGCTGCCTCTTCGTATCCTGAGCTGCCATTGAACTGACCGGCTCCGTAAAGTCCGGGGATTTCTTTAAATTCAAGTGTAGGATAAAGCTGTGTCGGGTCAATACAATCATATTCAATTGCATATGCTGTGCGCATCATCTGCACATTTTCAAGTCCTGAAATTGAACGCAACATTTTAATCTGCACATCTTCCGGTAGACTTGACGACATTCCCTGAACATACATTTCATCAGTATTTGCACCCATTGGCTCAATAAATAGCTGATGTCTTTCTTTATCCGCAAAACGCACTACTTTATCTTCAATAGATGGGCAGTATCTTGGTCCTACACCTTCAATTTTTCCACTATATAAAGGTGAACGATGCAGATTTTCTTTTATAATACGATGAGTTTCTGCGTTCGTATATGTCAAATAACATGAAACCTGATTTTCACCGATATAATCATTTTCAAATGAAAATGGTGTTATTTCATCGTCGCCTTGTTGCTCTTCCATTTTTGAAAAATCAACACTTGCGCGGTTAATTCGAGCAGGAGTGCCGGTTTTAAAACGCATTAGTTTAGCACCGATTCTAACCAGTGCGTCAGATAATCTGTTTGCGGGAAACATACCGTCAGGACCACTGCTGTATGCAACATCGCCTATAATAATTCTTCCCATCAAATATGTACCGGTACAAATTATAACCGCTTTTGTGTGGTAATATGCGCCAATATGAGTAACTACTCCGCTTACTGCGCCGTTGTCGCAGGTTATATCAATAATTTCAGCTTGTTTGAGCTCAAGACCTTTAGTTTTTTCAATAGTATGCTTCATAACGGCTTGATATGCTCTTCTGTCGGACTGAACGCGAAGTGAATGAACCGCAGGACCTTTACCTCGATTAAGCATTCTTGACTGCAAAAAGGTTTTATCTGCCGCCTTTCCCATTTCGCCGCCCAGTGCATCGATTTCGCGAACAAGATGCCCTTTGGCAGTTCCGCCGATAGACGGATTACAGGGCATATTGGCAACTGCATCTAAATTAATGGAAAACAATGCAGTTGAAAACCCCAACCGCGCACAAGCCAGAGCGGCTTCACAGCCTGCATGGCCTGCTCCTATAACTACTACGTCATACTCGCCGGCATAATAAGAGGCGGTATCGGGTAGTTTTATTTCGACATTTTCGTTAAACATATATAAGGTTACTCCTTTAAAAACTTAAAGCGAAAAATTACACTATTCCATATTGCTTTATTGTATCATTTTTCTGCGCAGTTGGCAATAAAAAAATTAAAAAAATATAGAAAAAATGCAGTTTTTCACGTGCAAAACACCACTTCGACAAAAAATGTCAAAGTGGTGTTGTTTTTTTACTCAAGATAGTCTTTTAATTTTTTACTTCTGCTGGGATGACGCAGTTTTCTTAATGCTTTTGCCTCTATCTGTCTGATACGTTCACGCGTTACGTTAAACTCTTTACCAACCTCTTCTAAAGTGCGTGCTCTTCCGTCTTCTAACCCAAATCTGAGTTTTAAAACCATAGCCTCGCGCGGAGTTAGAGTATCTAAAACATCACCAAGCTGTTCTTTAAGCAGCATAAAAGATGCCGCCTCAGACGGAGCGGGAGCATCATCATCGGGAATAAAGTCGCCTAAATGACTATCCTCTTCTTCGCCGATTGGTGTTTCTAAAGAAACCGGTTCCTGCGCTATTTTCATAATTTCGCGAACCTTATCAACAGACATATTAAGCTCTTTTGCAATTTCATTCGGATGTGGGTCACGACCTAACTCCTGAACTAATTGACGCGAAACACGAATTAACTTATTTATGGTTTCTACCATATGAACAGGTATGCGTATTGTTCGAGCCTGGTCAGCGATTGCACGGGTTATAGCCTGACGAATCCACCATGTAGCATAAGTACTGAACTTATATCCTTTTGTATAATCGAATTTTTCAACTGCTTTAATAAGACCCAAATTACCCTCTTGAATAAGGTCTAAAAACAACATCCCTCTGCCAACATAACGTTTAGCAATCGATACCACCAGACGAAGATTTGCTTCGGCCAAGCGTCTTCTGGCTATGGCATTGCCTTCTCCCATTTGTTTTGCCAGTTCAAGTTCTTCGTCAGCGTCTAACAGCGGAACTTTACCGATTTCTTTTAAGTACATCTTAACGTGGTCGTCAATGGATACACCTTCAACACTTGAGATTTCCATTACCTCTTCACTTAAGTCGGTGTTTTCATTCGGTTTTAAATCGCCGATTTCTTCTTCAATTTTTTCGAGTTCCTTGTCCATATCGGCAACGACCTCGACACCTTCTTTTTCGAGCTTTTCATACAAAAGCTCGATTTGTTCGGCTTCTATTTCAACCTCAGAAAGGGCATCCATAATTTCTTTAAAGGTTAAAATACCGTTTTGTTTTCCTTTGGCTACAAGCTCTTCAACAATAGCAAGTTTCTGTTTTTCCAATTCTTCCATTACTGCCCTCTCCTTCCCATATATTTTTGAATTAACGCGTTAACCTCTTCAGCTCTGCCTTCTTTTGCAAGCTGTTTTATCTTGCTGTTCATTAACTCACCCTTCAACTTTTTAATCATATCTTTTGCCGCCTGAACACTATCGCATTCATATTCGCGATAAAGTATGGCAGCCGCCTTTTCTTTCAAAGACGAATCTATATAAGAAAGGAAACCCGAAGCCTGAGCTTCTGCTGTTTCATTTTTATAAGACACAATTGCCTCAAATAGCTTTTTGTTATCCTCGCCAGAAAATAAATCTGAGCTTAATTCTTCTTTAGCAAGCTCGTATGCTTTTCGCTGGAAAAAAATAATATTTAAAAGCATACGTTCGGCCTTATATGTAGCCGTACTTTGCGATTTATCCGCTTGAACTTTAATATCTGCAGATATTTCATTTTGCTGAACATATTTTTCATTTCGTGCTTGTTTTTGACCGGCACGATAAATTATCTTGTTAATTTCAGTTAAAATTGCCGTATCAGAAATATCGGTCTCGGTCGCGATGCGTCTTACATATGCATCACGCTCAATTTGGTTTTCGATAGTTGATAAAATTTCTGCGGCTTTTGTAACAAATGCAACTTTGCCGTCGATGTCGGTCAAATCAAAGTCTGACCTTAATCTCATAATTTTATACTCAACAGCACCTAATGCCTGTGACAAACATTGTTTAAAGCTTTCAGCACCTTTTTTTTGCAGATATTCATCAGGGTCTTTTGCACCGGCAAACTGAACAACTTTTACCTTATTTCCTGCTGAAGTAAGAATATCAACAGCCTTTAATGCAGCGGTCTGACCGGCATTATCACCATCGTAGCAGACATAAATCATACTGGCATATCGTTTTAAAAGAACTGCTTGCTCATCAGTAAATGCAGTGCCTAAACCCGCAATCGCATTCGGTATACCGTGTTGATTTAATGATGCAACATCCATATATCCTTCAACTAAAATAAGCCCGTCCTTTTGACCGTATTGTTTTGCATGATTTAAATTATAAACATTTCGCCCTTTATGAAAAACCGGCGTTTCCGGAGAGTTCATATACTTAGCGGGGTCATCGCCTAAAGCACGTCCTCCAAAAGCGATTACACTTCCTCTGACATTAATTATAGGAAACATAAGTCGGTTTCTGAATTTGTCATAAACCCTGCCTTTTTCATTTTTTACGGCAAGACCTGCCTTGACAATTTCATCCTCAGTGTAGCCTTTTTCCTTTAAAAAATCACAGAGGTCACTCCATTCGTCCTTTGCATATCCTAAACCAAATTTAACGACAGTATTTTTAGTGAGCATTCTTTTTTTTACATACTCGTGTGCGGTTTTTGAATTCTTATCAAAAAGGTTATCAACAAAATGTCTGGCAGCAACAACATTCATTTCATATATTCGTTGTTTTAAGTTAACTTCCTCTTCGTTTGGTGCATATCCACCTTTTTCTTCTTCGAGTGTAACACCGGCTCGTTGCGCCAAAAATTTAAGACTGTCGACAAAATCAAGGTTTTCCATTTTCATTACAAAATCAAAAATATTCCCGCCGGCACCGCAACCAAAGCAATAATAAAGCTGCTTTTCCTCACTTACGTGAAATGATGGTGTTTTTTCTTTATGAAAAGGACAAAGACCCGTATAGCTGTTGCCGTTTCGTTTAAGTTTAACATACGATGACACGACATCAACAATATTGTTTCTACGCGACACTTCGCTTATAGAATTCTGTGAATATCTTGCCAACGCACTCTCTCCTTTTTGTTAATGTGGATTTATTCTGAAAAAAGCCACAATTTACTTTTTCGACAGAATTGTTTAAAATCCTTTTTTATTTTAAAAAAATTTATCTTATTACATCTTATCCAATTATTGACAAATTATGCATTATCGCAAGCTCCACGATTTTGGAATAAAAATCTCGTTAAATTTATAGATGGCATAATTGTCTGTCATTCCTGCTATATAATCTATAACCACTCTTTCCGTTCCCATTAAATCAATGTTTGCTCTGTCATCATCGGGCAAACGTTCGGGCTCTTTCATAAAAATTTCAAAAAGCATTTGAAGTATATTTTTAGCTTTTGCTTCTTCTTTTTTTGCAATGCTGCTTGTGTACACTTTTTCAAACATATATTCCCTTAATGACATCATCGCCTTATGAACAGGCTCAGACATAGTTATTTTATTGGCATCGGTACTGTTTTCTACAACGTCCAATATAAGTGTATTTATGCGTTCACCATGACTTTTTCCTAAATATTTAATGCATTCTTCGGGAATGTTTTTTTCTTCGATTATTCCGCCTCTTAAAGCATCGTCGATATCGTGATTGATATATGCGATACGGTCGGCGAGCTTTATAATTTGCCCTTCCAACGTTTCTGCCTCGTCAGAACCGGCGTGATTTAAAATTCCGTCTCTAACCTCATAAGTAAGATTTAAGCCTTTGCCGTTTTCTAATATTTCAACTACTCTAAGGCTTTGCTTATAGTGGCGAAATCCAAAAGAGGAAATTTCATCTAAAATTGCTTCTCCTGAATGTCCGAAAGGAGTGTGCCCCAAATCGTGCCCTAAAGCAATAGCTTCTGCTAAATCTTCGTTTAAACGCAACGCTCTTGCAATAGTACGTGCAATTTGAGAAACCTCAAGAGTGTGTGTAAGTCTAGTTCTATAGTGATCACCCTCAGGTGCCAAGAAGACCTGAGTCTTGTGCTTTAAGCGACGAAATGATTTGGCATGTATAATCCTGTCACGGTCGCGTTGAAATTCCGTTCTGACCGGACAAAGCGGAATGTCAGTTTCTCTGCCCTTGGAATTTGCAGATTTTGTCGCATATTTTGACAAGGTTTTATCTTCAAGCTGTTCGCTCATTTCTCTTATCAACATTAAATCCACCACCATTTTGTAATGTCATTACATAAATACCCATATATCTGCATTTTTAAACAATTTTATACAATATTTTTAAATAAAATAGGCATAATAAAGGATCACACCTAAAGTATATAAATACACGGAGCGATCCTTTTAATTTTGATTATTTGCTTTTTATGTATTCATCGATTGCTTTTGCGGCAGTTTTACCTGCACCCATTGCCAAAATAACAGTTGCGGCACCTGTTACGGCATCGCCGCCGGCGTAAACACCTTCTCGGCTTGTTGCACCGTTTTCGTCTGTAATTATTCCGCCCCAGGAATGAGTATCGAGCCCTTTAGTAGTGCTTCTGATAAGCGGATTTGGCGACTGACCGATAGCAATAACTACAGTTTCAACATCTATAATATGTTCTGAACCCTTTATTGCAACAGGTCTGCGTCTGCCGCTCGCATCAGCTTCTCCAAGCTCCATAGAAATTACTTCCATACCGGTAACATAGCCATCGTCGTTTCCAACAATTTTATTCGGATTGGTCAGCATAAGAAATTCTATTCCCTCTTCTTTTGCGTGGTGCACTTCCTCGAGCCTTGCAGGCATTTCTGCTTCGGAACGTCTATACACAATGTAAACATTTTCTGCACCAAGACGTTTTGCACAACGTGCAGCATCCATAGCAACGTTTCCGCCGCCTACAACAGCTACTGATTTACCAACACTGATAGGTGTATCGGTGTTCGGAAAATCATAAGCACGCATAAGATTTATACGGGTTAAAAATTCATTTGCAGAATATACACCGTTTAAATTTTCACCTTCTATTTTCATAAAGCTGGGTAAACCTGCACCTGTGCCTATATATACAGCTTCGTATCCGTTTTCAAACAGTTCATCAACCGAGAAAATTTTTCCAACAACCATATTGGTCTCTATTTTAACACCAAGCTCTTTTAAGGTTTCAATTTCTTTTTGAACAATAGCTTTAGGAAGTCTGAATTCAGGTATTCCATACATTAAAACACCGCCTGCAGTGTGGAATGCTTCTAAAACAGTAACATCGTAACCCAGCTTTGCCAAATCACCTGCACAGGTAAGACTTGACGGGCCTGAACCGACAACGGCTACCTTATGACCGTTAGGTTTTGTATCAGAGCTTTCTTTTTTTCCGTTTTTCATATACCAATCGGCTACAAAACGTTCTATTCTGCCGATTCCGACACTCTCGCCCTTGATTGCACGCACACAATGCTTTTCGCATTGGTTTTCTTGCGGACACACACGACCGCAAACAGCAGGCAATGCATTGGTTTCTTTAATTTTGTGATATGCACTTTCAAAGTCGCCCTCTGCAACAAAGTGAATAAACTCAGGAATTTTAACATTAACGGGGCAACCCTGCATACACGGCTTATGCTTACAGTTAAGGCATCTTTGAGCCTCTTCTATAGCCATTTCTTCGGTATATCCCAAAGCAACTTCTGAAAAATTGCAATTTCTTACATCAGGTTCTTGCACAGGCATTTCTACCTTTGTTAACGACATATTAGGCATTTTCTAAACCTCCAAACATACGGCAATCCGATTCTCTTTCGTGCTTTTTATACATTTGCTGACGACGCATTGCTAAATCAAAATCAACAAGATGTCCGTCAAAATCAGGACCGTCAACACATGCAAATTTTGTTTCACCACCAACCTCGACACGGCAACCGCCACACATTCCTGTTCCGTCAATCATAACAGGATTCATACTAACAATTGTTTTTATACCATACGGACGAGTTAATTCGCATATCATTTTCATCATAATTAACGGACCGATTGCAATTACCAAATCGTAATTTTCGCCAGAATCAATAAGTTCTTTAAGTGCATTGGTGACAAATCCCTTGTTGCCGTTAGAGCCATCATCAGTCATAACAATTGTCTTGTCGCTTACGGCATTTACTTTATCTTCTAAAATAACCAAATCTTTATTTCTAAAACCGATTATAGAATGCACCTCTGCTCCTAAACGGCTTAGTTCTTTAGCCTGCGGATATGCAATAGCTGTTCCTAATCCACCGCCGATAACTGCAACTTTTTTGTATCCTTTTAAATGTGATGCAGTTCCTAAAGGACCCACGAAATCTAAAATATAATCACCCTCGTTTAATGTATCAAGCTCTTTTGTGGTTTTGCCAACCTTTTGAAAAATAATTGTAACTGTGCCCTTTTCTCTGTCATAATCTGCGATGGTAAGCGGAATACGCTCGCCGCCATCTTTAATTCTGAATATTATAAACTGCCCCGGTTGTGCTTTTTTTGCAACTAACGGTGCTTCGATTTCCATTAAAGTAACCTGCTCATTAAGTCTTTCTTTTTTTGCTATTTTAAACATGATAAACCTCCTAAAATAATAACACGGTTTATAATTACTGTTGCTTTTTCATTCTTCCTGCCAATTTATCACGATCGCTTTTTGCTAATATTTTTTTGCGTAATCGTATTGACTCAGGAGTAATTTCAACAAGCTCGTCATCTGATATAAATTCAAGACATTGCTCCAAGCTTAATATAAGCGGCGGTGTGAGCTTTACAGTATCATCGCTGCCGGCGGCTCGCATATTTGTTACATGTTTTTTCTTACAAACGTTAACCGTTAAATCTTCATTTTTAGCATTTTCGCCGACTATCATTCCTTCATATACGTGTACACCGGGACCGACGAATAATCTGCCACGTGTTTCGGCATTTACAAGACCGTAAGTAACTGTATCGCCTGTTTCCCAGGCAATTAATGAGCCACGGTCACGCATTTCGATTTCGCCTCGATATTCGCTAAAGCCGTCTAATACGGAATTCATAACACCGTTACCTTTAGTATCAGTTAAAAATTCACTTCGGTAACCTATTAATCCTCTTGACGGAATTTTAAATTCCAATCTCATATATCCGCCGTCGGTCGGATGCATATTAGTCATTTCAGCTTTTCTTGACCCGAGTTTTTCAATTACATTGCCTGCAAATTCTTCGGGTACATCTATAACTAATTCTTCAATAGGTTCTAAAACTTTCCCGTCTTTTTCTTTAAATATAACCTGTGGGCGCGACACCTGAAATTCGTATCCCTGTCTACGCATAGTTTCGATTAAAATTGATAGATGAAGCTCGCCACGACCCGACACTTTAAAGCAATCCGCGCTGTCGGTTTCTTCCACTTTAAGACTAACGTTTGTCTCTAGCTCTCTGAACAGTCTTTCTCTTAAATGTCTACTGGTTACAAAATCGCCTTCCTGACCGGCAAACGGACTGTTGTTAACCAAAAAATTCATTGATATAGTAGGCTCATCTACCTCGATAACAGGAAGAGGGTCAATGTGTGATGAATCACACAGAGTTTCGCCTATATTAACCTCGCCTAAACCCGAGATGCTGCATATATCGCCTGCTTTAACTATTTCGGTTTCCTGACGTTTTAAACCGTCAAAGGTGTAAAGTCTTCCGACTTTAACATTTGCAGTTGTGCCGTCTGCGCGGCAAATGGAAATATTTTCTCCGTATTTAATTGAGCCACGTGCAACTTTTCCTACCGCTATTCTTCCGATGTACTCATCATAGTCGATGTTTGAAACGAGCATCTGAAGAGGACCGTTTTCGTCGCCATCCGGTGCAGGAACATATTTTAATACAGTATCAAAAAGTGCAAGCATATTGTCTTCTTGCTCGTATGTTTCATATCCGCTTGTGCCTTGTTTAGCAGAAGTATATATAATCGGGAAATCTGCCTGTTCATCGCTTGCTCCAAGCTCGATAAACAAATCAAGTACCTCGTCAATGACTTCTGATGGTCTGGCTTGAGGACGGTCGATTTTATTAACAACCACAATAGGCTTCAAGTTAAGCTCTAGTGCTTTTTTTAATACAAATCTGGTCTGAGGCATAGCACCCTCAAAAGCATCGACTACTAATAAAACACCCTCTACCATACCTAAAACACGTTCTACCTCGCCGCCAAAATCAGCATGACCCGGGGTGTCAACAATGTTTATTTTAACTCCGTTGTAATGAACAGAAGTATTTTTGGATAAAATAGTTATTCCGCGTTCACGTTCTAAGTCGTTAGAGTCCATTACGCGTTCTTCAACCTGCTCATTATCACGATAAATACCACTGTTTTTTAAAAGAACGTCAACCAAAGTAGTTTTGCCGTGGTCAACGTGTGCAATGATTGCTACATTGCGAATGTTTTCTGCCATTTTTAAGCCTCCAAGAAAAATAGTACAACTATTTATTTTATCACAAAATCCATAAATGTCAAATATAAAATTGACAACTTGCTGTTTTTTTGTTAAAATAGATACCATATTGCGCAAAAAAGGAGAAAAAGGTATGTTTATATCAAAAAATCTGGCTGTAAATGAAAAAAATCATTTGACGGTTGGCGGAATTGATACCGTAGAGCTTGCCCAAAAGTACGGTACTCCATTATATGTTATGGATGAAAATTTAATAAGAGATAACTGCCGACTGTATAAATCTTCGATAGATAATTATTACAAAGGAAACGGTCTTGCTCTTTATGCAAGCAAGGCTTTTAGTTCTCTTGCAATATATAAAATTGTAAACGAAGAAGGTCTTGGCATTGATGTTGTATCTGGCGGTGAGCTTTATACGGCTTTAAAAGCCGACTTCCCTGCCGAAAAAATATATTTTCACGGCAACAACAAAACAAAGGAAGAGCTTAAAATGGCATTGGATAACGGTGTCGGCCGTATTGTTGTTGATAATTTATCTGAGCTTTCTCTTCTTAATGAGCTTGCCCTTTCAGAAAATAAAAAAGTTAATATTCTTTTTAGAATAAAACCCGGGATTGATGCACATACGCACAGCTTTGTAATGACCGGACAAATTGATTCAAAATTCGGTGTCGCACTAGAGACCGGCGAGGCTTTTGATATTATAAAAACCGCAAGCAAAATGCAGGGAGTTAATGTTATTGGTATTCATTGTCATATAGGCTCACAAATTTTCGATTTAAAGCCTTTTGAGCAGGCCGCTGATGTGATGATGAGTTTTATAGCTGAAATTAAGAACAAGCTTAAAATTGAGCTTTCTGAGCTTAATTTAGGTGGTGGATTTGGAATAAGATATACAGAAAGTGATACTCCGGTTGCTTACGATAAATACATGGAGGCTGTAAGTAAGGTTGTAAAAGCTTCTGCATTAAAATATGATTTAGAATTGCCCAGAATTATAATGGAACCCGGTCGTTCAATTGTAGCGTCTGCAGGCACAACACTCTACACAATCGGTTCAGTAAAAGAAATTCCTAATATACGAAAATATGTTGCAGTCGATGGCGGAATGGCTGACAATCCACGATATATTTTATATCAATCTGAATATGATTTTCAAATAGCTAACAAAGCTGGTGATGCTAAAACCGAAACGGTTACTGTAGCAGGCCGTTGCTGCGAATCGGGAGATTTACTTGGCGAAAATGTTAAACTACAAAAGGCAGAATCGGGTGATATTCTTGCTGTTTTAGCCACCGGTGCTTATAACTATTCTATGGCAAGTCACTATAACAGACTGCCTAATCCTGCTGTTGTAATGATTAAAGACGGAAAAGAACGTGTTATAATAAAACGTGAATCATATGAAGATTTAATTAAAAATGATTTGTTCTAAAAAATAGTAAAACTCCTATGTTATATAAAGCATAGGAGTTTTTTGTTTATTGTTTTGCTAATTTATATAGTGCATAAATTGCCTTGTTTACCTCACAAATGGTGTTAAAATAACCAAAGCTAAAACGAACACAGCCGATATCTTTTGTT
>JAZOBB010000129.1:0-6578 GCA_045595745.1 Clostridia bacterium
AGTTATCTCTGTTAAGCTAGAGGAGCCTCAGTTCGAGGGTCAGACAAAAACCAAGCTCGGCAACTCTGTAATGCGAAGCTTTGTTGAAAGTATGATTAAAGAAAAGCTTGCAGATTATATGGAAGAAAATCCGGCTGTGGCAAGAGCCATTTTAGAAAAGGCATTAATGGCATCTCGTGCAAGAATCGCGGCAAGAAAAGCAAGAGAAGCTAACAGAAAAACACCTTTAGGCTCAAGCTCTCTTCCCGGTAAGCTTACAGACTGTATCGTAAAAGACCCTACCAAGACAGAAATATATATCGTCGAGGGTGATTCTGCGGGTGGCTCGGCTAAAAACGGACGCGACAGTAAATATCAAGCAATTCTGCCTCTTTGGGGTAAAATGCTAAACGTTGAAAAAGCCAGAGCAGACAAGGTTTACGGAAACGATAAATTAACACCGGTAATTCAGGCTTTAGGAACAGGTATTGCCGATGAATTTAATTTAGAAAAATTGCGCTATGACAAAATTGTAATTATGGCCGATGCCGACGTTGACGGAGCGCATATTCAGACGCTTTTGTTAACATTCTTCTTCCGCTTTATGCGTCCGCTTGTAGAAACAGGGCATGTATATCTTGCAAAACCGCCTCTTTACAAGCTGACAAGAGGAAAGAAAACACAGGTTGCATTCAGTGACGAAGAACGTGACTTAATAAGTGAAGAGTTAAAAGGCGGCGACCCGAATGCTAAGGTCGATATAAGCCGATATAAAGGTCTTGGTGAGATGAATCCTGAAGAGCTTTGGGAAACAACTATGGACCCGAAAAACAGAATTCTTTTAAAGGTTACATTAGATGATGCGCAAAAGGCTGACGAAATATTTACCATATTAATGGGTGACGAGGTTGAGCCGAGAAGAATATTTATAGAAGAAAACGCACAGTATGTAACCAATCTTGACGTATAGGTAAAAGGCGGGTGATTTAAATGGCTAAAAATAAAAAGTATGAGGATTCTCATTTTGAAGAATATTTAGAAACACAAAAAATAGTTAATATAGATATCGAACAGCGTATGCGAGAGGCATTTATCGATTATGCGATGAGTGTTATCGTAAGTCGTGCTCTACCTGATGTTCGTGACGGCTTAAAGCCTGTTCACAGACGTATTTTATACTCAATGCACGAAGAACACTTAACCTATGACAAGCCGTTCTTTAAATCAGCGACAACCGTCGGTAATGTTATCGGTCGATATCATCCCCACGGCGATGCATCTGTTTACGATGCAATGGTTCGTTTGGCGCAGGATTTTTCAATGCGCTATATGTTAATTGACGGTCACGGAAACTTCGGTAGTGTCGACGGCGACCCGCCGGCTGCATACCGTTATACGGAGGCAAGAATGAGCAAGCTGGCAAATGCTATGCTTGAAAATATTGATAAGGATACGGTCGATTTCCTGCCTAACTTCGATGAAAAGAGAGTAGAGCCGACTGTACTTCCGACCAGAATCCCTACACTTTTGGTTAACGGAAGCTCGGGTATTGCTGTTGGTATGGCAACAAACATACCGCCTCATAACTTAACCGAGGTTTTAGACGGTGTAATTGCAAAAATAGATAATCCGATGATTACCTTAGACGAAATGATGGAATATATTAAAGGCCCTGACTTTCCGACCCGTGCATCCATTATGGGCAAAAAGGGAATCAGAAGTGCCTATGAAACAGGTCGAGGCAAGATTATCATAAGAGCCAAAACCGAAATTGAAGAGCACAGCGACGGCACATCTTCGATTATCATTACAGAATTGCCATATCAGGTTAACAAAAAAATGCTGGTTGAGTCTATCGCCGAGCTTGTTAAAGACAAACGAATCGAAGGACTTTCAGATATTGACGACCATTCATCTGACCGTGTCGGTATTCGTGTTGATATCTCGTTAAAACGTGATGCAAATCCGCACGTTGTTTTAAACCAGCTTTACAAGTTTACAAGACTACAGGACAGCTTTTCGGTTAATCTTCTTGCTATTTGCGACGGAAAGCCCAAAACAATGGGTCTTATGGAAGTGCTTGACCACTTTATCAACTTCCAGGAGGAAATCGTAACCCGCCGCACTAAATTTGACCTTGCAAAAGCTGAAGCAAGAATGCATATTTTAGAGGGTTTAAGAATTGCGCTCGACAATATTGACGAAATTATCCAGATTATCAGAAATTCTTATGACGATGCAAAAGAACGCTTAATGGAACGTTTTAGTATGTCAGATATTCAGGCTCAGAGCGTTTTAGATATGCGCTTAGCTCAGTTGCAGCGATTAAACGGAGAAAAAATCGAAGCAGAGTATAACGAGCTTGCAGAAAAAATTAAAGAATACAATCTGTTACTTTCAGATAAAGGCAAGCTGATGGAACAGATTAAAGAAGAGCTTATTGAAATCCGTGATAAATATGGTGACGAAAGAAAGACCGAGCTTTTAGACTCGGCTGACGAAATTGATATCGAGGACTTAATCGAAGAAGAGGATATGGTTATTACTCTTACACACTTCGGCTATATCAAACGTCTGCCTGTTGATACCTATAAATCGCAGCGCAGGGGCGGTCGCGGAATCTCGGGAATAACAACCCGAGAAGAAGACTTTGTTGAAAGACTGTTTATTACCTCGACTCATAATCACGTTCTGTTCTTTACCTCGAAGGGTAAAATGTATCGCTTAAAGGCATATGAAATCCCTGAGGTGTCAAGACACGCAAAGGGTACCGCAATCGTAAATCTTTTGCAGCTTGACAGCGATGAAAAGGTTACGGCGGCTATCCCTGTTAAAGAGTTTGAAGAGGGTAAATATCTGTTCTTCGGAACGAAAAAAGGTGTTGTTAAAAAGACAGACTTTATGGCATATAATACCGCAAGAAAAGGCGGTTTGGCTGCTATTGTGTTAGATGATGACGATGAGCTTATTAACGTAGCATTAACTGACGGAACAAATGATATGATGCTCAGCACCTATCGCGGAATGTGCATTCGCTTTAGCGAAGAGGATGTGCGCCCGATGGGCAGAGTATCGCACGGCGTTCGCGGCATTAAGCTTGCAGCTGATGACTATGTCGTTGGTATGAGTATGGCATCAGAGGGCGGCGACCTTTTAGTTGTAACCGAAAAAGGATACGGAAAGAAAACTCCGCTTGATGAATATAAAACGCAAACCCGTGGCGGTAAGGGTGTTAATACATACCGCCTGTCATCATCGACCGGTAACATTGCCGGCATAAAGGTTGTAGCAGAAACCGATGATGTTATGTTAATTACCTCTGACGGTATGGTTATTCGTATGAAAACAAGCGAAATCAGCAGAATCGGTCGTTTAACCAAGGGTGTAAGACTTATGCGTTTAGACGATGATATTTCGGTTGTGAGCTTAGCGATTACAGAAGAGGCAGAAGAGCCTGACGAGGAAGAAACAACAGAAAATACTGAAACAATGGCTAATGAGGGCGAAGGCAACGTAGAAGAATCAACGGCAGAAAGCGAGGAATAGAGTACGAATGGCAAAAAAAGAGTACGGTAACGAAAGTATATCTTCACTTAAAGGTGCTGACCGCGTTCGAAAACGTCCCGGTGTTATTTTCGGCTCGGACGGTATAGAGGGTTGCGCCCATTCGTTCTTTGAAATACTGTCAAACTCCATTGACGAGGCTCGCGAGGGATACGGAAAAGAAATCGAAATCACTCGTTTTATGGATAAATCCATCGAGGTAAAGGACCACGGCAGAGGAATTCCGATGGACTTTAACGAAAAAGAGCAACGCTATAACTGGGAGCTGGTTTTCTGCGAGCTTTATGCAGGCGGAAAGTATCAGAACAACAGTGGCGAAAACTATGAATACAGCTTGGGTTTAAACGGTCTGGGTACTTGTGCAACGCAATATTCCTCGTCTTATATGGATGCAGAGGTTGTGCGTGATGGTAACAAATATAAAATGCATTTCGAAAAAGGTGAGCCGGTTGGCGAGCTTTTAGTTGAGCCGACCCGCTCAAAGCAGACGGGAACAACAATTCGTTGGCGACCCGATATGGATGTTTTTACTGATATAAACATTCCGCTTGAGTATTTTCACGATGTTTTAAAAAAACAGGCTGTTGTAAATGCAGGGCTTAAATTTATTCTGTATAACCAGACCTCTGACGGCTGGGATATGACGGAATATATATACGAAAACGGCATAACCGACTATATTAAAGAAATATCTGCCGAAAAAGAGTTCACACCAATAAGATATTTCGAGGCAGAAAGAAAGGGTCGTGACCGCGAGGATAAACCTGAATATAAGGTTAAAATGCAGGTTTCGTTTTGCTTTAATAACGAGATTAATATGATTGAGTATTACCATAACTCAAGCTTTTTAGAGCATGGCGGTTCTCCTGACAAAGCTGTTAAAAATGCCTTTGTCTATGAAATAGACCAGTATTTAAAAAATAGCGGAAAGTATAATAAAAACGAGAGCAAAATCGGTTTTGCAGATGTAGCCGACAGCTTGGTTTTAGTTACAAATTCATTTTCGACTTTAACAAGCTATGAAAATCAGACCAAAAAATCAATAACAAACAAGTTTATTCAAGAGGCTATGACCGAGGTTTTGCGTCAACAGCTCGAGATTTACTTTATCGAAAACAAGCAAGAGGCTGAAAAAATTGCCGACCAGGTATTAATTAACAAGCGCAGTCGTGAAAAGGCAGAAAAAGCCAGAATAGATGTTAAGAAAAAGCTTTCGGGCAATGTCGATATAACAAACCGCATAAGCAAGTTTGTCGATTGCAGAACAAAGGATGTAAGTCGCCGCGAGATTTATATAGTAGAGGGCGACTCTGCACTCGGTTCCTGTAAAACGGGTCGTGATTCAGAGTTTCAGGCAATCATACCTGTTCGCGGTAAGATATTAAACTGCTTAAAGGCTGATTATGACAAGATATTTAAAAATGATATTATTGTCGATTTAATCAAAGTGCTGGGCTGTGGAATAGAGGTTAAGCACAAAAACAGCAAGGATTTAAATACCTTTGACCTTGATAATCTGCGTTGGAACAAGGTTATTATCTGTACCGATGCCGATGTTGACGGTTTTCAGATTCGCACACTTATTTTAACTATGGTCTATGTTCTTATGCCTACTTTAATTGAGGCAGGGAAGATGTTTATTGCCGAATCTCCGCTTTTTGAAATTAATTGCGGAAAAGATACATTCTTTGCATATAACGAAAAAGAAAAGCAAGAGATTATAGAAAAATTAGGTGACAAAAAATATTCTATCCAGCGTTCTAAAGGTCTGGGCGAAAACGAGCCTGAAATGATGTGGCAGACTACAATGAATCCCGAAACCCGCCGCCTTATTCAGGTGAAGTCAGAGGATGCTGAAAAAACCTTCCATATGTTTGATATGCTTTTGGGTGACAACCTGCAGGCAAGAAAAGACTTTATCCAAGAGGTTGGGCATCTTTATCTTGATATGGCAGACGTAAGTTAATTAAAGAACATAACTGCTGAAAAAACGGCGGTTATGTTCTTTTTGTTCAGTTTTGAGCATATAAATAAACAACTTGTACAATTTTTTTCGAAAACTGTTGCAAAGTGTTGTATTTTATTTTATAATTATAGTGTTGATTAAAAATAAAAACGACGCATATGCGTCGTTTTTGTAGTTTTCAGACTTTGTGAAACGATTATCAATCTACCCCTGAAATTTTAAGGAGTGATTAAATGCGAAAATTAACCTTTAAAGGCGGAATTCATCCTGATGATTCAAAATCCGCTACAAATCGTGTTCCGATTAAAACAGTAGTCCCACCGGAGCTGATGTATTATCCCGTTCAGCAACATATCGGCGCACCGCTAAACATTTTAGTATCGGTGGGCGACACTGTAAAAATGGGGCAAAAAATTGCAGACAGCGATGCATATATGTGTGCACCTCTGCATTCTTCGGTATCGGGAACAGTTAAAAAAATAGAGCCTTGCCTTACTCCATCAGGCATAAAGGCTATGACTATCGTAATTGAAAATGACGGCCTTGACACTAAAGAAGAGTCTATTAACACAAAACCATTGTCAGAGCTTTCGCCTGAAGAGATAGTAAAGCTCGTGCGAGAGGCAGGAATAGTCGGAATGGGTGGAGCAGGCTTTCCGACGCACGTAAAGCTGTCACCGCCGCCTGAGAAAAAAATTACTCACGTAATAGTAAACGGCGCAGAGTGCGAGCCGTATTTAACCTCGGATCACAGAGTTATGCTTGAAAATCCCGACGAGGTTATATCGGGACTTTTAGCCATAATGAAGATTTTTTCGCTTGATGAGGCATACATAGGAATTGAAGAAAATAAGCCTGATGCTATCGAAATGATAACAAAATATGCATCAAACCATAAGGGTATTCACGTTTTGACATTGAAGAAAAAATATCCTCAGGGAGCAGAAAAACAACTTATCTATGCCGTTACTGGCAAAGAAGTACCCTCCGGCGGACTGCCTATGGACGTAGGCTGTCTGGTAACAAATGTTGATACAGTAACAGAAATTTCACGTGTTGTTAATCAGGG
>JAZOBB010000130.1:0-2020 GCA_045595745.1 Clostridia bacterium
ATGCCCATATGCGAACCCTCGTCTGAAATGGGTATATCAATATTTGTGCAGTCAAGGCTCACCAAATCGAACACATAACCGCTATTTTTTATATGCTCAAAAACCTCGTCATAGAAATATCCCGTATCGTGTGCATAAAGAATAGTTTTTTCACCCTGCTTGATTATATAAAACAACGCACCATCGCCCTTAAAATGTCTTGCAGGAAGTGCAGTAATTTCGTAATCGCCCATAGTTACGGTATCAAACGGATTAAGTGCCGCAAAATCAACCGTGTAATTTTCTATTCCGTCTATTTTTTCCATTACCTTTGCCGCGCCCTCGCTGCAATATATTTTAAGTCTTTCGGCCCTCATATCATGAGCATAAGCACCATGGCGCATACCAAGCTCTTCCCGATAAAAATGATCCTGATGCGAATGTGTTATAATTAAATACTTAATCTTATCACCATCAATATTGTTGTTTAAAAAGTGGCTGTATGTATCGGCAGGCAAATCAATAAGCAAATCATCATTAATTATAGCCTGCGAGCGTGTGCGAACATTTTTGCCTCTTAATTTTCTTGCTTCCTGGCAAAATTCACAGTTGCAAAACACCGCCGGAAATCCCTCTGCTGCTGCTGTTCCTAAATATGTAAGTTTCATAATTAAACACCTCTTTTATGGTTTATATGTATCTGTCAATTTTGCCGTCTTCTTCTAAAACAGACATAATCATATAAAGTCTGGGAATGTGGAAAGGACCTTTAAATATGTTGCCCTTTAACGTTGTAGATACAGTATTGTCATAATGCAAGTATCCATACCATTCGCCGCACTCACTATCTACAAAATATTTTTTGCAATAGTCTTTCATTTTTTCATACATTTCTTTATATTTTTCTTCTTTAAACAGCATATATGCCATCGAAACTGCAATAATGGTTTCGCATTGCGGCCACCACAGCTTCATATCCCACTCAAGCTGAACGGGAGGCTTACCTAAAACATCGGTAAAGGCAATAAGTCCGCCGTGCTTTTCGTCCCAACCCAAAGGCCAGGTTATGTCAATAATCTTTTTACCGGCATCTATTGCGCTCTGATTATTTGTAATAATTCCTTCAAGCATCAAAAACCAAGCTGCCTCCATAGAGTGACCCGGATTTACTATTCTGCCATTGGGAGAATCTACAAATTTTCCGTCAGCACTTACACCTTCTAAAAGTGCTTTCTCGGTTAAAAAGCCACCATTTAAAATTTTGTCAAGGCACTCAGCTGCAATGGTTGCATACTTTTCTTTATTTGTTGCGCTACGCATTGTCTGTGCGGTCGAAAGCATAATCATAACAGGGGAAAGTGCTTTCATATTTACATTTTCAGGGTTTGTTTTAGGAGCAGTTTTTCTTACCCCCGTAAAGCATTCATATGCCACGTCAAAATATTTTTCGGCATCTGCCAATACTTTTTCATCACCTGTTGCTTTATAGTATTCTGCACAGCCGATTGCCGCAAAGGTCTCGGAAAAATAATATCTTCTTTTTTGAATTTCTCTTCCGTCCTCGGTTACAGTAAAGAACATTCTTCCGTCTGTATCAGTACACTTGGGTAAAAACTCATAAATATTTTTTGCCGCTTTAAGATATTCAGGGTCTTTTTCTATTGCGTTGTATGCCTTTGAAAATGTCCAGAGAGCTCTTCCCTGAAACCATACGCTTTTTTCACGGCCATAAATGTTACCCTCTCTGTCTACGCAGGTAAAAATACCGCCGTTTTCATAGTCTATGCTACTGCCTAACCAAAACTTTAAAATGTTTTTTAAATCACTTTTGTAATTCATTTTCCTTGCTCCTTTTATGCAAATTCTACATAGCTTCTTAATGCAACCTGACTTATCATTGCTTTTATGTCAGCATTTGTATCCCACAGCATTTCTGAATAAATTGCAACAGGATACATAACATTTTCTTCAAACATTCCGTCTTCAACCAAAGCGGTAATATACAAATCTCCGTTTGTCTCTTCGCACATCGTCTTAACCA
>JAZOBB010000131.1:0-3298 GCA_045595745.1 Clostridia bacterium
GGGAAAATGGTTTTATCAATATTCCATTCGCCATTACCATCTTGTTCACATCCGGCTTTACACCAGCCTGCATCTATTACCAGATATTTTATGCCGTATGGCTTTAGAAGCTTACAAAAATTGAGCATTTTTTCTTGCGTAGGTGTTCCCCAAGTAGCACAGTATTCATTAAAAGATGTCGGTATGCCCTGCTCTCCATATGCCTTTCTTGCAGGCTTGTGCATATCGGTAAGACGTGCACAAACCTCTTCAAGCCCGCTATCAGAAACCGCAATATATGCTTTGGGTGCTTTAAAGCTTTCGCCGTTTTTCACATTCTTTTTCCAGCCGCAAAATTCTCTGTCACCGGGGCCACCGGTAAACGAAAGCGAATCATCCCAACGTGTCAGCTCCATTTGCCAGGTTGAGTTGCTCGCCATCTGTGCTCCCCACATAACACCTGCTTTTTTATCTTCAAACACAGCTGTCGGGAAAAATCTTCTGGTAGAATAACTGCCCAAGGCACCAAATCTCTCATTATTGGCACATTGCTGCCAAGGACACCAAGGTTTTTCTAAAGATAAATCTTCTATTGTCTGCGAAACAGGCTTACCTTCTTTGCTCCAACCGCCGTAAAAACGATGAAACGCATATGTATTTGGAGCATCATCTATCTGAAACGGACTTAAATTATCTAAAGTAAAGCTGGTAAGCATATCGAGTGTAACATCTATGCCGCTATCATTTATAAACTCTGTTTCAACCTCAAAACCGCCAAGAACGCAAATATGAGTCAAGCGATGCATAACCTTACAGCCCTCATCTGACATCATAAGGGTTTCTATAATGGTTTTTCCGTCTTTTTCTAACACATTTTGCAATTCTAATCGCAAGTCCTGGTCAAAATTTTTCATTGTATATGCCGGTGCCATAGAGTCGTGCCCAACAAGATGATAATATGCAAGTCTGCCCAAAAACCAGCCGTTTAAATATCTTTCATTGGGTTTAAACGGTGGTGGCTCGAGCTCCCAAGGGCTTGTCCTTAATTCTTTTTTAGATAAAGGAAACATTTGAAGAGATATGTAATTGTTTTCATCAATCAAATATTCAACACATACGTCACCTAAATTATAGCTTTTAATCTGCATTGCAATCCTCCTATAATGTTAATTATAAGAATTTTATACTACATAATCCTGTTTTGCAATAAGCATTTTCTAATATCTTCAATCAATTTCTTAGATATAAATTAAATTATATGCTTTTCTAATATTTCGCCTGTCGATTTTGTAAAGGTTACCTCAATTCCGTCTTCACCAAAGCTAAAGCCTGTACCTTTAAACCATGTTTCGTCTGTATCCTTTAAGTGATTTGCCAACGGATGCGAGCCGATGACAATCGTGCACGGCTGACCGAATGCATCCTCTTCTCCGCCAACCTCAAAGATAGCTAATTTATGAAGATGTCCGCAAAGCATTGCATCAGGCTTTATGTTCTCTTTAATCAGCCTTGCCCACTCTGTGTATGTATCTTCTTCAATATTAAATGGCTCATTCATCCTTTTGGTAAACGGGTGGTGTGAAATTATAAGCTTGTGCTTTACTCCCTCAGCATTGTATTCTTTTTCTGCATTTTCTATCACAGATTTTATAAATTTAGTCTGGCGTTTTCTGAAAGAATGACAGCTTATAGTATATCCGTATTCAATGCTGTCATCGGGCTTATCCTCACCTGCATCTAAAATAAGACCCCAAATGTTACCCAGTCTGAAAGTATAATATGTAGCACCATTGTTATTAGGCGTCCATTCTGCGAAATGCTCGGCACAAACTCCGCGCATATCGTGATTGCCGCGTGCAAAAACAACAGGAATTTTACCCTCGGTAAGCTTTTCGATTATTTCGTACACCGTAAATATATTTTCAACATCACCACTGTGATTAGGTATGTCTCCGTTTAAAATAAGAAAATCTATATCGCCGTATGCCTTAGCTGCACTTACAGGAAGGTCAACCATACTGTGTGCATCCGAAATATGATATGCACGCACATTTTCTCCCTCTACGGGTATAAATTCATAGTCAAAAAACTGTGCATCTTCAGTTTCGGTAAAATAAGGCTTGCGCTCAATAATTTTTCTTACACAAATTGTATATTTGCGAGCCTTGTCAAGCTCATCTTTTGGAACTATCATACGATGCACATCTACATCCGAACGCATAATACCGTTATCTTCATCGTAATATTCTTCGTCGCCCACTTTTGCCCACATCAAAACCGGACAACTTACGGGAACCATAATGTGATAATTTTCTCCTGCTGCAAATACTGCTGGTGTTGTTTTAAACATTTTTATATCTCCTTTGTTAATTATATTTTTTTAACTTTTATTTTGTTTTTATAGCAATCCACCATATCAAGCGGTCCAATACCATCATGCTCTGCAACATTAGCACCTGTTGCCGAAGCAAATTTAAGCGATTCTTCTACACTTAAATTTTCTACGAATCTGCATTTTATAAATGCTGCTAAAAAGCTGTCGCCCGCACAAATTGTGCTTTTAAGCTTGATTGGATAGGATTCACAATAATAATAGCTATCTCCATCATAAAAATACGAGCCGTTTGCGCCCATTGTTATAAGCACGTTCTGAGCACCCATATCATAAAGCATTTTAAGAGTTGCTTTAGCAGTTTTATCATCTGTAATTCTAATGCCAAAAATGTCTTCTATCTCGTCATCGTTAGGCTTTATTAAAAGAGGCTTGTATAAAAGCAAGTCCTTCAATTTAGATGAACTTATATCAAGAATAAACTGTGCACCGCTATTGAGTACCGTTTTAATTATTCTGTCATAATAATCATCAGTTGCTCCCCTTGCCATACTGCCACTTATAGCCAAAATGTCAAGGTCTGAAAGCAATGCGATTGTATCTAAAAGCTCCTGCTGATTTTTTTCTGATACTTTAGGACCTTCATTTACCATATTGTATTCGCCGTTTTTATCAACTAAAAATACATTTATCCGTGTTTCGCCATCTATCCATGTAGGTATAGTTTTAGCAACCTTTTTTTCGCATTCTTTTACGATGTACTCGCCCGTAAATCCACCAAAAAAACCTAAAACTCCCGTTGCTACATTAAAATGTTCTAAAACAAGAGCAACGTTTATGCCCTTGCCGTTGCCTGACAGTGCCGCATTTTTTGTCCGTGTTACCGTATCAAGTTTAAGCTCCTCGGTAGTTATGTGCATATCAACCGCAGGATTTGTTGTTAATGTGTATATCATATTTTACCTCTTAAAAATGGTTATTTAATAT
>JAZOBB010000132.1:0-18624 GCA_045595745.1 Clostridia bacterium
CGATCCGAGAACAAAGCAGAATCAGGTAACAACATTCAAATTTACAAAGCCCGATGTTCTCTATGCAAAATGGGAAAAGAATCCAGAAGAACCCATAAATCCAAAGGACGAAATTATGAGCAAAGATACCTGCTACCTCACCGATGAGGAAACTGTAAAAAGGAACGAAATCATAGAGGAGAAAAATAAAGCCTACATAGATGGTTTCGGCTATGTAGCACCTGTTAAAACAAAAACCATTATCGTAGACTCAGATGGTGATATAAACAAAATGGTAGGAACAATGGAATAAAATATCGAGAGGATAGGCAAACCCGCCTATCCTCTTACATTTTGGTTAAGCATACTTTTAATGCTTAACCTCATTTTTTGTCTTTAAAGAATTTTGTTCCCGGTCTGTTAGGAAAATAATCATAATTCCAATCATCATATTCATACACGGTAATTCTGCCTTCTTCACAATCAATCTTTTTTGCAGAAGACTCAAATTTCCACTTTTTGAATTCGTCTCTTCTTTTTTTACTCCCCTGAATTCTTGCAGAATATCGCTTGTAATAAAGGTTATATATCTGCAATGGAATATTATCCTTATTTTTCTCTTTGAAATTGTCGATGGCAGCTAAATCCTTACAGGTCTTATTTGTACCCGGTTCGATACGATCACAATATCTCGCTCCGCCTTCTGTTTTACGAATAAAGTATTTTCCGCATCGCTGACATTTTATAAACCCTAAATTCAGCTCAAGCATCCGCATAAATTCAATATTCAGCATTTCCTCAATTCTTGAGAACTCATAACAAATATGAATAAATCGAGGAGATTCAAAAAGCATATGCAAAATATCCGGACGACATTCATACTCTCTTGCAAATTTCTTAAAGCTTTTAGTTAGTTTAATTGCATTATTGTATCTCTCGTCTATTTCTTCTTCTGTTAACCCATACGGCATCTTATTACCGGTTATTTTATTGTGAACAATACTGTGTTTTTGTCTTAAAGTAACCGAAGTCGGCAATCTCTGCATTTCACAATACAAATAATATCTTTCGTGCGGACATAGATTGCCGAGAAATTCAGGATAATAATTCTCATCATAACAAAACTCAAGCATATCACGATAGACCGATTGCCAATATTTTAATTGTATCATATAGAATTGCAAATATGAATTTTGCTTATCTGCATTTACAAATAACGGAGGACAGATATAGGTATATAGAGATGCTGCAAATAAATCCTCATAATTATAAAGTGTATTGCAATAGTTGATGTACTGATTGTACATTTGATCAAGAATACTATCTCCGTCAGACAGAGGATATTTTACAATGAATTCCTTGTCCTTGAGTTCGTTATATATTTTATCAAAATCAGCATACACGAAATCCAAGATACCTTCACCGTATTTGCCGGTTACTATTGCCCCGCCAAGGGCATGGGTTGTTGCATCAGGAATTTCCTCAAACATATTCTTTAGAAAATCTTCCATTAGATGTTCTCTGCTGCCAAGTTCTACAGTAAAATCCTTTGCAAATTTTTCTCTGATGCTTTGAATCTTCTTCCTTCTTTCAGCAATGTCCTTTGAATCGATATCCATTTTTTCTTTCATTTTAGGGAATACTTTTCTGTTGTTTCTTATCCACAAATTACTGTTAGCCGCATAATCCTCTTTCGAGTGGTCAACGGTAATCAAAAAATATTTATCATCAGGTGTCATTGCTTCGTTGTCAAAATAATCAAATTTAACAGCATTATCATTTGATTTGAACTCTGATATAATCCTTCTTTTAGACACTTTATACACCACCTTATTTTTGTAAAATGTAAAAATGTTCAGTTTTGTAAAATTCACATTACTCCAAGAAACATTATACAAAACTATTGCCGAGATGTCAATGCCTTGTTATAATTTAGTTGTAAAATCAATTCAAAACAAAATGGATTTTCTAAAACTGAATAGCCGTACCGCAAGGGATACATTTTCGGGGAAGTGCCGCCACGATATGAGCGCACCAAGAAAATGAAATACGACGTTGGTGTCAAGCAAGGCAGGAGGTCAGGAACTGTAGCGGAAGTCGGTGCTAATTATAATAATGAAAGGGGGCATATTTATGCCGAGAAAAAGTGATTATCCGAGAATCAGGGAGGTTCTGTATGTATATAACGGAACTAATGAAGAGTATAACAAATTTTTAAGGGCTACAATTTTTGATTATTTAGGTCATAAATTTGAAACCCACGAAGAAAGTTACGAGCAGGAAAAGCCTGCTGCAGCTAACCAATAAGGAAGGAGCTACGAATTATGAAAACATATATTTACACAAGATTTACAGATGAGGAAATCAGAAACCCGGTTTATGTTATTGAAGCCATAAAAGAAATGGAAAAACTAACTTTGGAACAGGGGTTTAAGATTATTGCGGAGCGCATGTATAGGGATGACATTAAGGCTAAAATAAAGGTGAAAAAACCTTTAGAACTTTTGTAAATGTTTTGCTGGATATATTGAAATTAGTGTGGTATTGTTTGTTGCTGAAAGGAGGTAATTATTTATGAACATAATGCAAGCATGGAGAATATGGATTTATTACAGACTGTCAAGAGATGAAGACAAGGAAATGAATTCACTCAAAAATCAACGCAGAATTCTCATGGATTACATAGAACGGGAAGGTCACATATTCGTAGGAGAATCCTATGATGACAATGTCAGCGGAATGACCTTCCAGAGAAACGGAATCGATGAAATCTGTAAAGCGGCTGAAGAGCATAAGATGGATGTAGTGTTGGTAAAAGACTTGTCAAGACTTGGCAGAGAGAAAATCCAGACTTCTATGTTCATCGAATACTTAAGAAGCAAGGGTATAAGAGTAATCAGCATTACAGACAATACCGACAGTTTCAACACGGATGATGAATTCCGTATGGAAATGAGTCAGTTTATGAATCATATGTATGCAAGAGATGTCAGCAAAAAGATAAGATACGGATATCGTCAGAAGCAAAAGGACAAGGGTATATGCAATATGCCACCTATGGGTTACTATAAGGATAAAAACTCCGGCAAAATCATAATCAAGAATGAGCCTGCAGGTATAGTTAAAGAAATTTATTCAATGTATCTTGATGGCTTCGGCTTTAAGGCGATTGCGGAAAAGCTGAATAAAGATGGCAAGAAATCGCCGTCATATTATCAAAAGCTATACAACGATAAAAATCAAGGCTATAACAAACCTGCAATAACACTTAAGTACCTGTGGGATTCAACCGCAGTCAAGCGAGTGCTTACAAATGAGTTCTATACAGGAACACTGATATGCCATGTAGAAGAAAGCGATAAGGCAAAGAAAATCAGACATAAGGTTCCGACAGAAGAACAATTCAGGCACGAAAACTTTGCTCCTGTGATAATTCCAAAGGAAATATGGGATAAGGTACAAAGCCTGATTGAAGCTAAAAAGGAAACTAAGGTCAGAGCCTCAAGCGGAAAACCATATCATCGATACACAGGATTATTAAAGTGCGGAGATTGCGGTTGCACCTTCGTGGCAAAGATTCGCAGATGGAGAGACAAGCCTGAGCGAGTTGAATATGTCTGCAATGGTTATCATCGCTACAAAGGCTATTGCACCTCACACAGAATTCAGGAGGCGGATTTGGATAACTTAGTCTATAAGGAAATATTAAGGCTGAAATCCGAGTCGGAGAAGAATTGGACTGCTATAGAAGCCGATGTTAAAAAGTGGTTACGGAATAAGGCAGGTACAGAAAAGCAGATAGCTGAAATGAGAACTGCTGTATCAAATCTCGAAATAGATGTGGAAAACATACTGATGGAGAGAATTAACGATAAGGAAAACCGTGCCACTTATGACAGAATGCTTGAAAAAAAGAAGGCACAGATTGAAGACCTTAAGGTTAAAATTAATGAGCTGATAAACCTTGAAGAAACAGTAAAGAAACGAAGAAAAGCAATCAAGGAAAATATCGATATGCTCGATAGCATCGTAGCAGAGGGTGCAATCAGTAACGTAAACTTAAGACTTCTGGTTCAGGAAATTCAGATTCTGGATGTGGGAGACGGTGAGATTGCAGCAGTCATAGTGATAAACGGACAGTTTAATGAGTATGGAGAGGTATTCGCCGAAAACGGTGATGTGAAGCTAGCACACAATGGTGATTACAAACCGATAGCGGTGTAAGCAGAATTAAGCAAAGAAAAAGTGCTTGCGAAAAACTCGTAAGCACTTTGAAAATTGGTGCGGATAACAGGACTGTTACTCTTTTTAAGGGAGTGCCCGAGACTATCCCAAATTTTGTGTAAAGTCTATACAAGACCTCCAAGATGATATATAATAAAAATATCATTTTGGAGGTTTTTAATATGCCAAAGTACAAATTAAGTCCCGAAGAACGGGCAGCAGAAAAGGAAAGAAAAGAAAATTTACGAAACATTATGAAAGGTCTTGATGTAAAAAATTTTGATGACCTTAAAGATGTATTCAAACTCATGGTCGGAGAAATGCTTGAAAACGGTCTCGAGGGTGAGCTTGATGACGAATTAGGCTACACCAAGTACGACTATCGAAACAAGGAAGGCGAAAACAGTCGTAATGGGTATTCTAAAAAGACTTTAAAGACAAGCTTTGGAGAAACAGAAATCAAAGTTCCCAGAGATCGTGACGGAGAATTTGAGCCACAACTCGTAAAGAAAAACCAAACTACCCTTACCGGCGATATTGAAGAAAAGATTCTCTCTATGTATGCTAAAGGAATGACAACAAGCGATATTGAAACACACATACAAGATATATACGGATTAGAATGCTCTGATTCAACCATAAGCAGAATTACAGATAAAATTCTTCCTGTAGTCAGAGAATGGCAGTCAAGACCGCTTGAAGAAGTATATGCAGTAGTCTTTATGGATGCAATACACTTTCATGTACGAAGTGAAGGACAAATAGTTAAAAAAGCTGTCTACATAGCAATTGGTATCAATATGGACGGACTTAAAGAGGTTCTCGGTATGTGGGTAGGAGAAAACGAAAGTGCAAAGTTTTGGCTTTCTGTTATGAACGGCTTAAAGAATCGAGGATTGCAAGACATATTGATTGCTTGTGTTGATGGACTTACAGGCTTTCCTGCCGCCATTGAGGCAGTATATCCAAAGACAGAAATACAGCAGTGCATTATCCATCAAATACGCAATACAACAAGGTTTGTGTCATACAAGGATATTAAGGCACTTATGGCAGATTTAAAGAAAGTGTATGCAGCAATTGATGAACAGACTGCACTATCTGAACTTGAAAATTTTGATGAAAAATGGGGTAACAAATATCCTAAGATAGCGATATCATGGCGTGACAATTGGGCAAATTTATCTACATATTTCAAATATCCGCAAGAGGTCAGAACGCTAATTTACACCACAAATGCCATAGAAGGCTTTAACCGTCAGCTTCGTAAAGTTACTAAAAACAAAGGTGTATTTCCTACGGACGACAGCCTGCTCAAGATGCTTTATCTTGCGATGATGGATATTACCAAGAAATGGACAGGCAAACGCCGTGAATGGGGACAAATTCACTCACAGCTTGAGATTTTCTTTGCCGACAGATTAAGTTAATAGCATAAAACCCCAGGCAACTCAAGGGTAAAATTAACGCCCTCGAAACGAGGGCGCCCTTGACATGCCTGTGTTTTTATGCTATATATGAGTTAAGGGACGAAATCCTAAATTATGGATTTCATCCCTCAAAAATCACTTAAATTATATTACCATTTTGGAGTTTACACAAAATCGGGGAAATACCCTGAGGGTGTGACTTTTGTCACACCCTTTAGTTTTATTTAAGTCTCGATTTATAGGCATTTGCCTGCTCTTCGTTTTCTATAATACGTACCCTTAGTTTTATTGTTTTTTCTTCGCCCGGCATAAGCATTTTAAGCATATTATCCTCTTTTGCTTTTGCTCTGCCTACGGGATATGTATTACCCGGCTCAATGCCCATTACATATTCAATCTCGCCCATCATCTTCCACTCGGTTAAGCAATCAAGCTCGTTTGTGTCAAATTCGATAGCAACACCCATTTTCTCTTCGGAATTATATATTGCTCCAAAGCTTTTTCCTTTTTCATCTTTTACCTTATGAAAATAACATTGCTCCTCAAAACCCTCTTGAGGTGCTAATACCTTGTCCCAAGTATCAATATCTTTTGCTGCGTGCTCACCACTTGGGTCGCATTTAGCAGACGGAATGTACATTTCGGCATTTTCAGTAAGAAGCGGATAGCCTATATTGCAATGATATAAAAGCATCATAGGAGCAGGACGCACACTTTCATTAACTATTGTATCGGTTATATCAATATAATTTTCTCCTTTCGGACAGTCAATTTTTCTTCTGAGTAAATACTGGTTGCCAAAAAGCTGACCTTGGCGAATATCGGCAATTATGTGCTGACCTTTATCGTCTGTCCAGTAGCTAACGTTTTCTGCAGGTGTGTTTGATATTGTGCCATGTTGAGGTAATTTTTCTCCATCAACCTCGCAAGGGCCGCCTACATTATTAAAACCACAGGTTGTCATAAATCCTGCAGTAAATGATTTTAAAAAGCCAAGACCTTCTGCGTCATAATAGCTGGGTGCTACATATCCGCAAGGCGAAAAATAACCGAAATTTACTCCCTTAAAGCTTAAGCGCGACAAATCGGCACATCTGTCAAGCGATATGGTAAATTCAAGCCCGTTACCGTTATTTACTTCTAAAAGACGCATTCCCTCACCTTTTCCGCCTTTTAAAATATGTTCTTCAATTCTTTCAACCTGAGATAAATGACCTATATACTTTCGTTCGTTAGTTTTTCTCATATATCATTCTCCTTAATTAACAAAAAGGCTCAACAAACTATGCTCACGCATTTTGTCGCAGCCTTTAAGTTTTATTTTCTTTTCATTACAATTGAAACCCAATCGCCCTTTTCACGTATATTTATTATTTCAAAATCACTTTCTTTATAACGGGCAATTACGTCTTCTTTGCGGTCTGTAATAATTCCCGAGGTTATGTATATACCGTTTGGTGCTATTAATTCAGGTACAATATCTGCTAAAGCAATAATTACATCAGCAACAATATTAGCAACAACTACCTCATATTTTTTATCAGATATTTTTTTAATTAATTCAGCATCATCTAACACATTGCCCGCAAAAGCACGGTATACTGATTTATCAATTCCGTTTCTTTCTGCATTCTGATATGCAATATCAACGGCATTAGGATCAATATCAACAGCAGTAGCATCAGGAGCACCTAAAAGCAATGCAATAATTGATAAAATACCACTGCCGCAGCCTAAATCAAGCACATGGGTATCTTTATTTATTGCATTTTCAAGCTCTTCTATACAAAGCTGAGTTGTATTGTGAGAGCCTGTTCCAAAGCTCATTCCGGGATTTACTGTAAATACAGTTCTGTCAGTCTCTTCGCTTAAGGTTTCCCACTCGGGCAAAATCAAAATTTTATCACCAACAGTTAAGGGTTTAAAATACTGTTTCCAGTTATTTGCCCAATCCTCTTCATTTACGTTATCTAGCGAAATTTCGAGTCTGCCGTATAATTTCTCTTCATCCATTAAAGCAAGCTGAGATATACTGTCACGAACACTGTGAAGCATATCGCGACCTGCAGCATTGTCGCTTAAATAGATTTTAACTTTAGTTTCGCCCTTCATTCGCTCAACTAAGTCATCATCAACATAGTCCCAAGTGCCGCGTGTTTCTTCTAAAAAGCTGTAAAATTCACTTTCATCCTCGATTTCTATACCTGTCACACCCAACTGATAAAGTCTGCCACTTACCGGCTCGATTCCCTCAGTTGTTGTGTAAACAGTAACCTGAATCCAGTCCATTGCTTTCCTCCTAAGCAAGATTGAGCATATGGCTCACAACTTCATACATTTCGTTTTTCTCGCAAGTTGCATTAAAGATGACCTGCTTGTCGCGTAATCCGCAAAGTCCTGCAGGAATCATTAAATCGGCACTTTCGGCAAGCTCGTCTAACAAATCAAACGGGTCTTTTCCTTCAATCGCCTCTTTGCCCTTTATCGCAGCTAATACGCTATCGCTAAATTTAAACGGACTAGCAGTAGATACAATGACAGTTTTTGTATTATCGCCTGTTTCTGCAAGATATTTTTCGTAAACATTTTTTGCAACAGATGTATGAGTATCCATTACATAGCCGTATTTGTTGTTAACCTTTTCAATTTCTGCAAAGGTTTCGGCATCGTCTGAGCAACCGCCCCAGAAAATTTCTTTAATTTTATTTTTAGTAAGCTCAGGAACCTCGTAACGGCCTTCTGTTTTTAGCTCATTCATCCATGCAGAAACTCGAACATCGTCACCACCTGTTACGTGATATAAAAAGCGTTCTAGGTTGCTCGAAATTAAAATATCCATAGACGGTGATGTTGTAGTTTTAAACTCACGGTTTTTATCATATATGCCGGTGTTTATAAAGTCGGTAAGAACTTTATTTTCGTTAGATGCACAAATAAGCTTACCAACCGGAAGACCCATTTCTTTAGCGTAATATGCAGCTAAAATATCGCCAAAATTACCGGTAGGAACAACAAAATTAACTTTTTCGCCTAAGGTTATTTCTTCGTTTTTAAGCATACTTGCATAAGATGAGAAATAGTAAACAATCTGCGGAACTAATCTTCCCCAGTTGATTGAGTTAGCACTTGAAAGCATAAAATTATTACGTGCTAAAACATCGGCATATTCGGTATCTGTAAATATCTGTTTTACTCCGCTTTGTGCATCGTCAAAGTTGCCGCAAACAGCTGCAACATCAACGTTATTACCCTCTTGCGTTACCATCTGACGTTTTTGAACATCGCTGACTCCGTCAGCCGGATAGAATACAATAATACGTGTTCCCTCAACATCACGAAATCCCTCTAAAGCTGCTTTTCCGGTATCGCCAGATGTTGCAACCAAAATTACAACCTCTTTGGTTTCGCCTGTTTTTTCGATAGAGCGTGTTAAAAGATGCGGCAAAATCTGAAGTGCCATATCCTTAAACGCACAGGTAGGACCATGCCAAAGCTCAAGAAAATACACCTTTTCATCAAGCTTATAGATAGGTGCTATCTCTGATGTTTCAAATTTTTCTTTGTTATATGCTTTATTTACACAGCTTGCAACTTCTTCTAAAGAGAAATCTGTTAAAAAGCGACTTAATACCTTAATTGCTCGCTCATTATAGCTAAGCGGAGCTAAAGCCGCTATTTCATCAAGCGAAAGCTGTGGAATCTGCTCAGGAACATAAAGTCCGCCATCGGCAGCCAATCCGTTTTTTATGGCATATGCTGATGATACGCGCACACTTTTATCCCTTGTACTTTGATACTGCATTTATATAACCTCCAAAATTTACTAATCGTTTTTTGCACTATTTACCGATTATAAAATTAGTGAACAATTTAGATGCCGCAAAATCATTTTACCAGGAGTAAAAATGCTTGCTTGCAAGGGCATTTTTGCGACGCCGTCAATTGACACTGTGCTCGCAAGAGCACAAAAGAGCGTTAGCTCTTGAGAATTTTATAAAATAAAATTCTTTATGTGTCAATTATATCACAAGCCGAGCTTTTTTTCAAGACTTGCTTTTTCATTTTCGTATCCGGGCTTTCCTAAAAGTGCAAACATATTCTTTTTATATGCCTCAACACCCGGCTGATTAAACGGATTTACCCCCAATACGTATCCGCTTATTCCGCAAGCACGTTCAAACAAATATACAAGCTGTCCGAAGTAATATTCGTTAAGCTCAGGAATATTAATTATAAGATTAGGAACACCGCCGTCATTATGTGCCAAAACTGTACCTAAAAATGCTTTATGATTAACAAAATCCATAGTCTTTCCGGCTAAAAAGTTTAATCCGTCAACATTTTCGGGGTCTGTTCCTATTGTAAGGTCTGCCTTAGGAGCTTCAACATTTAAAACGGTTTCAAAAATATTTCTCATTCCGTCCTGAATGTACTGTCCCATAGAATGAAGGTCGGTTGAAAAATCAACAGCAGCCGGAAAAATACCCTTATTGTCTTTTCCTTCGCTTTCTCCAAAAAGCTGTTTCCACCATTCTGCAAAATAATGCAGACGTGGCTCATAATTAACCATAATTTCGGTTGTCTTACCCTTGCGATACAGACAATTTCTGATTGCTGCATACTGATAACAGATATTATCTTTTAAATCACAGCTTGAAAATTCATCCTGTGCATCCTTTGCACCTTTCATCATAAGGTCTAAATCTGCTCCGCAAACGGCAATCGGCAAAAGACCTACTGCGGTTAAAACAGAATAACGACCGCCAACGTCATCAGGAATAACAAAGGTTTCGTACCCTTCTTTATCGGCAAGCTCTTTAAGTGCACCGCGAGCCTTATCGGTTGTTGCATAAATTCGCTCACGTGCTCCTTCTTTTCCGTATTTTTTCTCTAAAAGCTCTTTAAAAATTCTGAATGCAATTGCAGGCTCAGTTGTTGTTCCCGACTTTGAAATTACATTTACAGATAATTCTTTATCTTTAACCATTTCATAAAGCTCACTTAAATATGTGGAGCTGATTGAATTACCCGCAAAGAAAATCTGAGGAGTTTTTCTGTCCTTTTTACATTGAGAATTATAAAACGAATTTGTTAAAATATCAATTGCTGCACGAGCACCTAAATATGAACCGCCAATGCCTATTACAATTAAAACGTCAGAATCGGTTTTAATTTTTTCTGCAGCTTTTTTAATTCTGTCAAATTCCTCTTTATCATAATCTGTCGGTAGATTTACCCAACCCAAATAATCGTTTCCTGCACCTGTTTTATTGACTAATTTGTCGTGGGCATCACGAATTTGACCCGCTATATTTTCAATTTCTTCTTCTGATATAAAACCAAGTGCTTTTGAATAATCTAAAGTTAATTTTGCCATTTAAATCTCTCCTCTATTTTACAATAACTTTGCCACTTATATCGTTTACATCATCGATATTGTATTTTTCCATATAATCAATAATACCCTTTTTAATATCAACGCACGCATACGGATTCATAAAGTTTGCTGTTCCTACAGCAACTGCGTTACTTCCTGCAAGCATCATCTCAATTGCATCATCGCCGGTGGTAACACCACCCATTCCTATAATAGGAAGATTGGTGCACTGTCTTACCTGATAAATCATTCTGACAGCAACAGGCTTTACAGCCGGACCTGACAATCCGCCGGTAACGTTAGCCAGTATCGGTCTGCGGGTTTTAATATCTATTGCCATACCCAAAAGTGTATTGATAAGCGACAAGGCATCGGCACCGCCTGCTTCTGCTGCCTTTGCCATTTCAGTAATATCAGTAACGTTAGGTGATAATTTTACTATAAGAGGTTTTTTTGCATACTTTTTAACCTCTTTTGTTATATTTAAAATTGTATCAGCATTTGTTCCAAACGCAACTCCGCCCGCCTTTACGTTCGGGCAGGATATATTCATTTCAAGCATATCAACATCGCTGTCAGAGAGTCGTTCTGCCATCTTGCAATAATCTTCAATGGTGTTACCCGACATATTGGCAATAACCTTACAGGTGTATTTTTTAAGTTCAGGCAGTTCATATTCTATAAAAGCATCTACACCAGGATTCTGAAGACCTACACTATTTAAAATTCCGCCATAGGTTTCGGTAATTCTTGGCGGTGGATTACCTTCTCTGGGCAGTAAGGTTAAACCCTTTACACATATTGCGCCAAGCTCGTTTAAGCTGTAAAACTCGCCATATTCTCTTCCAAAACCATAAGTTCCAGAAGCAGTAATTATTGGATTGTTAAGCTCAACACCCGCTATATTTACTTTCATATTCATTATAAAACAACCTCCTCAGACCAAAAGACAGGACCGTTTTTACAAACTCTTTTATACTTCCACGTTCCTTCTGTTTTAGTTTCGCACGAACAGGTAAGGCAAGCACCAATTCCGCAGCCCATACGTTCTTCAAGCGAAATCTGACACGGTATATTATTTGCCTCTGCAAGCTCTTTTACTGCTTTTAGCATCGGTTTAGGGCCGCAGGCATAAATTATATCAACAACATCGTTTTGAATTTTTCCTTTTAACAAATCAATTGCATATCCGTTATATCCGTAGCTGCCGTCATCAGTTGCAACAACTGTCATATCGCAGATTGAGTTAAACTCATCTTCTAACGTTACCTGAGCTTTCGAGCGGAATCCTAAATATACAGTAGGATTATCAAGCTCCTTTGTAAGCTTAAACAGCGGATATGTTCCGATTCCTCCGCCGATTACGGCAGGATTTTTATATTTATCATTATCAATGGTAAACGGTGTCCCCAAAGGTCCCATAATATCAATTTCATCATCTATTAAAAGAAGATTTTTTGTACCTCTGCCCTTTACCTCGAAAATAAAACGCAATTTGTCGCCCTCGGCATCGCAAATGCTTATAGGTCTTCGAAGCGGCATAGAAATATCATCTCCGCATTTTACATGCACGAACTGACCTGCTAAAGCATTAGATGCAATCTCTTTACTTTCTACAGTTACGTCAATAATATTTGGCGCAATTTCTTTTTTAGATATTACCTTGCATTTATAAACATCATGACTCATAAACAATACCTCTTTACTAAAATTATATTATCTTAGATATTATATCAAACATTACTATTTTTTTCAAGATATATAATTTAAATACAGGTAATTTATTTTAAATTAAATTTGTCCCATTTTTATTCGGTATCCTCTGGTAGTTAAAGCCTCGATTATTTCTGATTCTGAAATAAAATATCCGTTATTATTTCCGTCTGTGACATATATAAGACAAAAGCTGTCGTAGCTAATTTTAGGAATAATTTTTTTTGCATATGTATCTAAAGATGCCGAAATTAGTTTAGACGGAATAAGCTTTTGCTCTAAAAGCTTTTCTTTAGAACGCAACAGTTCTTTTAATACAAACAAATCAGAGCTTTTCTTTTCTTCAATCAAATTAAAAATTAAAAATGCCGCAATCATAATAAAAGATATATTAACACCAATAAATGCAGTTAATAAAAGTGCTATAACTAACAATAACACAGCTGTAAAAACGGTACATTTGCGCATTATCTTCATAGCATTAAGATACCCGAAAAAATGCGCCAAAACCGAACGGAATATTCTGCCGCCGTCTAAAGGAAGTACGGGCATAAGATTTACAAGCATTATAATACAGTTTAAACTCATATACAAAAACATACTTTCCTCTGCCCATATATAAAAATGACTTAAAACCTTACCAATTAACAACATCAGAGCGTTTGCAAACGGCCCTGCTAAGGCTACCAGACTTTCTTTTACTGGATTTTTAATAACATTTCCCGAAAGCCGCAAGGTCATTCCAAACGGCATAACAATTATAGAGCCTATGCGAATTTTAAGTAATAAGGCAGCAAACAGATGGAACAGCTCATGCACAGTCACTATTGCATATGCCATGAGCAAAGTGTGATGAGCTTTTACCAGATAAGATAAAAACAATAGCGGAACAGTTAAAAAATGTATATAAAAAAAACGTGTTATTTTTATCATTTGTTCCTCCTATATTCTATTTATCTTTTAAAAACACCATCGGGTCTAAAGATACATCTGCCTCTCTTATTTCGAAATGTAGACAGGGTTCGGTTATATTTCCGCTATTTCCTACTGTTGCAATAACTTGTCCGCTTTTTACCTTATCGCCTATTGCAGGTAAAACCTTTTCGCAATTAGCATAAAAGCTTGATATTTTATCATCGTGTTTTATTAAAATATAATTTCCGTAATTATCGGAATATCCTGTTTCACTGACAGTTCCTTCTGACACACAGTGAATTTTATCACCTATACCACCCGAAAAATCCACCCCGTAATGAAAATCATCCGTTCCGGTTTTGCTATCGGTACGCATCCCAAATTCGGATATTACTTCTCCATCAGTCGGCATCTGCATTTTAGTCAACACCTCGTGCTCGCTTAAGTCTTTATTTGCTCCAACTGCCTCTTTTACAAAGCTATGTGCTCCCGTTATTATACCTTTCCAATCTGTATCGGCATCGACGGTATAACTTATGGTATTTATCATTTCATCAGACAAAGTTTTTGCAGACATTTTAATCGTAAGTAACACCGCAAATATTAATAAACTAACCGCTGATTGCTTTATAATACTGCGTCTGCAACTATAAATAAAACTCTGGTTATCCCTTTTTTGTCTTGCGTAAGTTCGTCTGCGATATGAACGCTCCATTGTTATCATCCTTCCTTAACTACATGTCCAAAAACAAAATAAAAAGTGTCAGTACTATATATACTAAACACTTTTTATTTTTATGACTGTTATAAATGCTTTAAATTGTCATACCGCTTGAAATGATGTTTCTTCGTTTATTAAATCGCCTGTGCCTATAAGATTTTCAAGAACATCTAAAAGATTTATTGGTGTAACTGTATTTCTTGCCAGTTTTTCTAATACTTCTTCTGTTTCCTTTTGTGTACAAAACACGTCAAATACCTTTCTGTATTCCTTTTGGGTAACACCATCTGCATCTTGTTTGCTTTTACATATTTCCACGCCATATGTATTAACACAAATACTGTCTAGCTTAATTTCCTTTTCTAAAATATAATACTCCAAATCAAAATCATAATTTGCCGCATCGCTTTTTCTGTCTACGTGGACCGTTTTGTATAACTTTCTGTTTGCCATTCATTTTCCTCCAAATCTCGTACCTCTTTATTTTACAACTACATTATATAGTATTAAACCAATAAAATCCAGTACTAATTTACGCGAAAAATGACACGATTTTTATTAAGTGTTACAATATGCTTTAATTTGTATTATTTAATTTTTTCAGTTGCCGATTTTAAAGTATTTTATAAAAAGATTATATTAAACATTACAGTATAATTGCAAAAAGTGGATAAATATTTACAAATTAGTTACACTTTTAAGACAAGAAAATTATAATTTTTGTTTTATATTTTCAATTTTAACTTTAAACTGTGACACACTGTGACATTTTAACACAAAATTGCAAATTCTGTTTCAGTTCTTAAATGCAATATATCGAAATTATTTTTTCGGCAACCTTTATTCCGTCAGCTGCGGCACTCATAATTCCGCCCGCATATCCGGCACCCTCTCCGGCAGGATAAATTCCTTTTACCGAGCAGCTCTCAAGTTCATCGTTTCTTAAAATTCTTACCGGAGCCGATGTTCTTGTTTCCGGACCGGTTAAAACAGCACCATTTTTAGTAAAGCCATTAATTTTTCTTTCAAATTGTCTTAGACCGTCGCCTAAAACTTTACTTACTCTTTTAGAAAACAGATTGTTTAAATCTGTCGGTGTTATATCAGGTGCATAGCTTGGTTTTACAGATGAAAATTTATTAGTTATTTTTCCGTTCAAAAAATCAGAAACTAATTGTGCAGGTGCATTATAATTTTTATATCCTAAATAGAATGCCCTTTTTTCAAGCTCCTGCTGATATTTTACACCAGAAAGCGGGTGTTCGCTTTCAAAATCCTTTGTCGTTACGTTCACACAAATAGCTGCATTAGAGTTTTCTTCATCGCGGGCGAAATAACTCATTCCATTGGTTACCACGGTATTTTCTTCAGATGCCGCGGCAACTACTACTCCGCCCGGACACATACAAAAAGAATAACAAGCATCATCGCCATTTCTGTACGAAAGCTGATAATCAGCAGCACCCAACAGCTTATGTCCGGCAAAATCACCATACATTGCTTCGTTAATTAATTGTTGCTTGTGTTCAACACGCGCTCCGACAGAAAATGCTTTTGCCTGCATTAAAATTCCTTTGTCAAACAGCATTTTATAAGTATCTCGCGCACTGTGCCCTAATGCTAAAACGAGTACATCACAAGGGATTTCTTCGCCAGATGATAATTTTACACTTCTGATTTTTTCGCCTTTTATATCTATATCAGATACTTTAGAGTTAAATCTTACTTCTCCGCCAAGATTTATTATCTCGTTTCTAATTGCTTTTACTACATTTTTTAAAATATCTGTTCCAATATGCGGTTTAGCTTTATATAAGATTTCTTCAGGTGCACCAAATTTTACAAAATCTCTTAAAATTTTCATTATTTTTGGGTCAGAGATTCTTGTTGTAAGCTTTCCGTCAGAAAATGTGCCTGCTCCGCCTTCGCCAAACTGCACATTTGTATCAGATGAAAACTCCCTGTTTTTCCAAAAGCTCTCTACAGCTTTAGTTCGTGTGTCAACATCCGCTCCGCGTTCTAAAAGTAGTGGCATATAACCACTTTTGGCAAGGGTTAAAGCACAAAACAGACCGCACGGACCGCTGCCGACAACAATAGGTCGGTGCAACAGCTTTTTATTACCGCTTGTAATTTCTTTTTCTTCTTCATTTATTAATTCAATTATGTTTTTCCCGTTTACTTTGACCTTTTTAGTAAGCTCTAAATCTATGCTATACACAAAAGAAACCTGCTTTTTGCGTGCATCAATCGATTGTTTTACTATTTTAAAGGCTACGCAATCTTTTTCTTTTGCGTTAGCCTCTTTAAGTGCCGCCGATTTTATTTCATCAACCTCGGCATCTAGTGGCAGTTTTATGTTGTGAACACGTACGTTCATAATTTTCACCTCGAATCACAAAAACTCACAAAATACGGAATTTGATACATCTATACCTGCCAAAGTCAGACGAATAGTATCACCATCATCCTCTAAAAGCTTAAAATCACAGAATTTTTTAATCTGCTCACCATATATTTTATAAATATCAATTCCAAAAGTATCTTTAAATTTAATTTTGCTAATACCTTTTATCTTGCGCAAGCCCAAAAATACAAACTCAGCCATTTTATCCTTTTGTGTCAGTTCTTCTGTTTCTCTGCCGATAGGCACATTATTTTGCACAATTTTACTGTATAAATCAAGCTCAACAGGATTTCCAAACCTTAAATCATTAATGTTTGAATGTGCCGCCGCACCAATGCCAATATAAGGCTCTCTATCCCAGTATTTATTGTTGTGTCGTGATTGCTTACCAGAAAGCGCAAAATTAGATATTTCATAATGTTCATACCCGTTTTTTAAAAGCATTTCTATTAAGGTATGATACATTTTGCGTTCTTCGTCCTCCTCGGGTAAAACATACGTTCCGCTGTTTACCATTTCGTGCATTTTTGTTCCTTCTTCTAAAATAAGGCTGTAGCAGGATATATGAGCTGATTTTAAAGATAGTGCTTCGCTGATTGATTTTTCAAAATCGGCAACTGTTTGATTGGGCAAGCCAAACATTAAATCTAAATTAAAGTTTGAAAAGCCTGCTTTTTTAGCCATTTGTATGCAGTCTTTTGCCTCGTTTGCGTTATGCACTCTGCCCAAAAGCTTTAATTCGTCATTATTAAAGGATTGAACACCAATACTCAGACGGTTTACACCAGCGTTATGCAGCGCACAAAAGTAATCATAATCTGCTGTTTTCGGATTGCATTCGACCGTAAATTCACAGTCATCGCTAAGTAAAAAAGTAGATTTGATTTTATCAATAAGCTTTAAAAGCTGTTCTTTTTTTAAGCAGGTAGGCGTTCCGCCGCCTATATAAACAGAATTTGTGCATATCCCCTTATATTGCTCCATTTCAATTGCTACATCCTCTAAATAGCAATCTGCTTTGGATAATAATCCGGGATATGAAGTAAAGTCACAGTATGCACATTTTTTTAAGCAAAACGGTATATGGACGTAAACTCCATATACCGCATTTTTATCAATCTTCATCAAGCTTTAACACGGACATAAATGCCTCTTGCGGCACCTCGACAGAACCAACCTGACGCATCCGTTTCTTTCCTTCCTTCTGCTTTTCAAGCAGTTTTTTCTTACGTGTTATGTCACCGCCATAGCATTTTGCCAAAACGTCTTTACGCATAGCTTTTACGGTTTCACGAGCTATTATTTTATTCCCGACAGCCGCCTGAATCGGTATTTCAAACAACTGTCTCGGAATTGATGCTTTTAACTTTTCGGCTATTTTTCTACCTCTTGCGTATGCCTTTGAGGAATGAACAATAAACGACAAAGCATCGACCATATCGCCGTTTAACAGAATATCGAGCTTTACAAGCTCTGATTGCTGATAGCCTTTCATTTCGTAGTCAAAAGATGCGTAACCCTTTGTGCGTGATTTAAGTGCATCAAAAAAGTCATAAATAATTTCGTTAAGCGGCAATTCATAGTGAAGCTGAGCGCGGCTTGAATCTATATAGGTTGTGTTTATATACACACCGCGTCTGTCCTGACACAATTCCATAATATTACCGATAAACTCAGTCGGAACCATAATATCGGCTTTTACGATAGGCTCTTCCATATACTGCGTTTCGCTGCCGTCAGGAAGATTAGTAGGATTAGATATTTCTAAAAGCTCTCCGTTGGTTTTCATAACCTTGTATATAACACTGGGAGCCGTTGTTACCAAGTCTAAATTATATTCTCGCTCTAAGCGTTCCTG
>JAZOBB010000133.1:0-4765 GCA_045595745.1 Clostridia bacterium
AAATAAATTTAATAAAAATAAAGAAAAACATCACATAAAACCTTCTTTTGCATATTATATTGTATAGAGACGTGTTCTCGCAAAACTGTAATATATAAAGGAGGTTTTTTATATGGGCGAAAGATTCAGTCAATGCACACCCGACTGCGAAAGAGAAATCAAAGACGCGGTGTGTGTACATACAGATAAAGTATATGATTCGTGTAAAGATAAAGACTGCATTGAGGATGCCAGAGTATTTTTAACTGCTGCCGGTCAGGAAATTATTGATTGTGCGGTTAACGTTAAGTGCCGTAAGGCAGAAATTATCTGGGTTTTTCCTGATGTTGAGCCGGTACCGTTTAACCGCGGATACTACACGGTAGATTTAAAATTCTTTTTCAAAATAACTTTAGATGCATATTTGGGAGTAGGAAAGCCCACACAAGTCGAAGGCTTGGCATCCTTTGACAAAAAAGTAATTTTATTTGGTTCAGAAGGCTCGGCTAAGGTCTTTGAATCAAGATACAGCTATGACAGCTTTGACGAACAGATGTGGAAGAAAACCAATATGCCCAAGGCTGTTGTCGAGGTGGTTGACCCCTTGTGCTTAGGTGCAAAGGTAGTTGATATTCACGACAAAATGTGCTGCTGCGGCGATGATATTGATTTTTCGACTATCCCTGAATGTGTATGCAAAATTTTTGACGGAAACCTTGTGCTGGGCGGAGAGAAAAAACGCGTGTTTGTTTCAATCGGTTTGTTCTCAATTGTAAAAATCGAACGAAATGTTCAGCTTTTAATTCCTGCATATGATTTCTGCGTTCCGCAAAAAGAATGCGTTGCATCAACTGATGACAGTCCTTGCGAACTGTTTGAAAAGATACAGTTCCCGTTTGATGAGTTCTTCCCGCCGGAACGCGAAGACTGCAGATTTGATGAAATGCGTGATTACAGACACGGATGCTGTGAATAAGTTAAACTTAAATAAGCTGTCGCATACGACGGCTTATTTTTGTATATTAAAAAATATATAAAAAATTTAATTTTTTGTTAAAAAAGTCTTTACAAATGTGCTTGTTTGTGCTAAAATATCTTCCGTACCTATTTCTGGGTGTTTGGCGTCGCCTCGTTTTGTGACCGACTGCTCGGGATATGGTGAAAATTAAAATTTTTTAGAGGAGGGTTTCTAATGAGACCGGAAGTTAAACAGGAAATCATTAAAAAGTATGCAATCCACGAAGGAGATACAGGTTCTCCTGAAGTACAGATTGCTATCTTAACAGAAAGAATCAACCACTTAAACGAGCATCTTAAGCTCTACAAAAAAGACCATCATTCTCGTCGCGGACTTTTAAAGATGGTTGGACAGAGAAGAGGACTTTTAAACTATCTGACAAAGGTTGATATCGAAAGATACCGTGCAATCATTGAAAAACTCAACTTAAGAAAATAAGCTTTTTGCTTTTTTTACCTTTAAGGTGCCACGTTACTGCCTTGCCGCTGACGTGGTACTTTTCTTTTGAAAAATGTTGATAAAAAATTAAGCAGAATTTTGTCAAAAAATATATCGGAATTTGTCATTAAGTATTTGCAATTAGTTAAAAGTGTGGTATAATATTATCATAGGTGACTACGTCACTAGTTGCAAAAGCAACAACAAAACTTCGTTTTGCCTATGATAACATTGACGGCCTCGCAAAAATACCCTTGCAAGCAAGTATTTTTGCTTCGTGGTAGAATAATTACAGGCGATTTTATCGCTTGTTGCAAAAGCAATATCTATGTTAAAAAGCAAGAGAGGATATAAATGATTATTAATCAAACGCAAGAAGGTGCACAGGAACAGTTTTTTAAAGTTCCCAATGCGGTGGTTGACCGCTGCATTTGCGAGGGTAGCCCCGTTTATTTAATGGTCTACCTTTTTGCGTTGCGCCAACTTGAAGCAGGCAATTTGTCAATTTCAAATTCGCAAATAGCCAAAGATTTAAGAGTCAGCGAGATAGATGTTGTAAATGCATTTTTATTCTACAGTTCAAAAGGTCTTATAAAAATACATAATTTTACGAGTGTTGATGATGTAGATTTTGACATAGAGTTTTGCTTTACCATATCAAAAAGCAGTAATGTTGAGTTCAGACCACATTACAAGCCGTCTGAAATTAGCCGCCAGCTTTCTGATAATCCAAAGGTAAGCCAAATGTATCGAATGGTAGGGCAAATTATGGGAAAAACCTTGTCAACTGCTGATACCGAGCTTTTATATTCGCTTTATGACTATTATGGGCTTCCTGCAGAGGTCATTTTAGTTATGGTCGAGTATTTTGTATCTAAGGGCAAACGTTCGATGCGCACAATCGAAAAAGAAGCGGCAAAATGGGCATCCGGCGGAATTGATACCGTTGAAAAAGCCCGAAAGCACATTAAAAAACGTGAAGAGTTTTTAAGCTATGCCTATCGGGTGCGCAGTATAATGGGTATTAACGAACGCAGCCTTACAACAAAAGAGCTTGAATATATAAACCGTTGGCAAAATGAGTTTAAAATGGATTACGATATGGTAAAAACGGCATTTGAATTAACGGTGAATCAAACCGGAAAACTGTCGTTTGCATATATGAATAAAATATTGGAATCGTGGAAGCAGGAGGAAATTAAAAAGCCGACTGACCTTCAAAAAGATAAAAAGATTGTATCAAAGGGTCAGAGTCAAAAATCTAAGGGCGGATACGATTTTGCAGAGCTTGAAAAAGCCGCGATGCGTAAAGTGATAGGGGGCGGAACAAATGGCATATGATAAAGAGCTGTATCAGCAGGTCGCAATTGAATATGAGGAAATCCGCCGACACGACAGACAAGATTTAGAGGAACGTCGCGAAAAGGTATTTGCCGCTGTTTCTGAGCTTCGTGAAATAGAAAATGAAATCAGAAATGCAGGTCTTAAAATTATTAAGCTGGCTGCAACCGGCACAGGGGACAGAACAGAGAGAGTTTATGCTTTGCGTGACCGTCAAAAAGCACTTTTAGTACGCCGAAAGGCCTTGCTTTTAGAAAACGGCTTTGCCGAAGATGAGCTGTCGATGCGTTATCTTTGTGATAAGTGTCAGGATACGGGAGTTTATAATGACCGCGATTGTGATTGCTTTAAGCGCAGACTTATTATAAAGGCTTTTGAAAAATCAAATTTGTCACTTCAGCTTCGCGACCAGAGCTTTAAAACCATTGATATGGAGCTTTATTCCAAAGAAATTGATGAAAATATCGGAATATCTCCATATGATTATATGTCAAATATTGTTAGTATATGTCGCAAATTTGTTTATGATTTTGATTTAGATAACACAAATCTTTTATTCTGGGGTGCACCGGGATTGGGAAAAACATTCCTTTCAACCTGCATTGCCAAAGAATTGATAAAAGAAGGTCATTCTGTAATTTATGAAACAGCATATAAGATATTTTCTATGCTCGAGGATTTTAAATTCAGACGCACAGATAACTTAGAAAAGCTAAGAGGACAAACTCAAAAGCTTTATGAATGCGACTTGCTTATTTTAGATGATTTAGGCACAGAATTTTCTACAAATTATACTAATGCGGCATTGTTTGACATTTTAAATTCGCGATTAATTGCTAACAAAAAAACTATTATAAATACAAATTTAAGCCCCGAAGAGCTTGCCAAAAAGTATTCTGAACGTGTTTTTTCACGTATAATAGGAAATTATCAGGCATTAAAGTTCATCGGTAGCGATATAAGACTTTTAAAGTCAGTTAACAAATAGTAAATAAGCCTTAGGGCACAATAGAACGAATAAAAGGGAGAGGTTGTACAAATGATTACTCATGGAAAAGATGTTAAAATCTTTACTTGTAATTCACATCCGGAGCTTGCAAAAAAAATTGCAGAGCATCTGGGACTGGGACTTGGAGATGCAAAGGTTTCCATGTTCTCTGACGGAGAAATTTCCGTTAATATTTATGAAACAGTCAGAGGCTCTGACGTGTTTATCGTTCAGTCTACCTGCAATCCTGTAAACGATAATCTTATGGAGCTGCTTATTATGATTGATGCGTTTAAACGTGCATCGGCAGCTAGAATTACAGCAGTTATTCCGTATTTTGGATATGCTCGTCAGGACAGAAAATCAAAGGCTCGTGACCCGATTTCTGCTAAACTGGTTGCTGACCTTATTACAGCAGCAGGTGCCGACAGAGTCCTTACTATGGATTTACATGCTGCACAGATTCAGGGATTTTTCAATATTCCCATGGACCATTTGCTTGGCGGCACAACTTTAACCTCTTATTATATGAAAAAGTTTGAGGGCAAAACCGAAAATCTGGTGGTTGTTTCTCCTGACCTGGGAAGTGTAACCCGTGCACGTACCTTTGCTTCAAGACTTGATGCACCGATTGCTATTATCGACAAACGTCGTCCTAAGCCAAATGTTGCAGAGGTTATGAACATCATCGGTGACATAAAAGATAAAGATGTTATTTTGGTTGACGATATGATTGATACAGCAGGAACTATTACAAACGGCGCGGCTGCACTTAAAGAGCGCGGTGCTAAAAACGTTTATGCTTGCTGTACACACGGTGTTCTTTCAGGTCCTGCAATTGAAAGAATCGAAAACAGCCCGATTTCTGAGTTGGTTGTTCTTGATACAATTCCGCTGCCGAAAGACAAGCAGATTGACAAAATTAAGGTTTTATCTGTTGCTCCTACTTTTGCAGAGGCGATTAAGAGAATTTATGGAGATGTATCGTTAAGCCAAATGTT
>JAZOBB010000134.1:0-5160 GCA_045595745.1 Clostridia bacterium
GGTCTTTTAATCGGTCAGGCGGTCGGCAGATGGGGCAATTTTGTAAATGCCGAGGCATATGGTGCCCAAACAACTCTTCCGTGGAGAATGGAGCTTGTAGATTTAGGTGTTTTTGTGCATCCTACCTTTTTATATGAGTCGCTTTGGAACATAGCGGTGTTTTTAGTGCTTTTATGGTACAGAAAAAAACAGAAAACAGACGGCGAAATCTTTTTTGCGTATTTAGCAGGCTACGGTCTTGGCAGACTGTGGATAGAGGGTCTAAGACTCGATAGCTTAATGCTCGGCCCTGTTCGAATATCACAGCTCTTGGCAGGTGTTTGTGTGCTTGTCGGGGTAGGTATGGTTGTTTATTTAAGAAAGAAAAATAAAAACGGATTAACAAACTAATATTTAAATTTTGCATTTTAACGTAGGGGTCGATGCCTACATCGACCCGAAAAAAGCGGACAGATGTGGGCGTCTGTCCCTACGTTGTTATCATAAATAAATTATATAATCGTAGGGAATGCATTTATGCATTCCGATTAAAATACGGCAAGAGCAAGCCCTTGCCCTACGAAGTAAAGGGAGTGCAGAATGCCAATGTGTAGGGATGGGGCTTGCTCCATCCGCAACTTAAATAACCAGACGGCGCGTGCCAAGGGGCAGACTCTCGAAAATCGCCGACCCCTACATTGTATACATAAATAATATGTATATTTGTTTAAATTTAACTCTTAAAATTATGTAAAATTGGCTCGTCAAACTTATACTTTCTGAAATATTCATTTTTATCCGCGTCCTTTGCGACTGCGGATTTATTTTTTTCTAATAGCTTTGTTATCGCATAAAGGTCAATCCATATTTCGTTCGTGCTGTCCTTTTGTCTTTCGTCAAAAATAAGCTGAATCCCAAAGTGCAGGTGAGGGGTATTTATATTATTCACATTTTCTTTTGTGCTGTATCCTGTCATACCCAAATATCCTATAACATCGCCAGCGGCTACAACTTTGCCCTCGTATATATCATTATATGGGTGGTCTTTGCGCAAATGTGCATAATAGTAATACCGTTTAGAATCAAAGCTGCGAATGCCTATTCGCCAACCGCCGTACTGATTCCATCCGACACATTCAACAATGCCCGATTCAATTGCTATAATCGGAGTTCCCACACCGCCCATCAAATCGTGCCCCAAATGCTTACGGCGATAGCCATAAGAACGTGAAGAACCAAAATCGTCGTAATGATTGTAAGGATATCCGCGAGCAATAGGCGAAAATGCCTTTAAGCCATATTTTTTAACCATAACGGTCTTTTCGGGATTATCCTTATCAGGTGTTTCAATTTCATATTCTCCGACAAATCCGCCCAAAACGGCACCATATGCCTCGAAGAAATAGTTATAGTTAGCCAAGCTTTCGCTTAATTCGTCCATCACCTTGCCGGAAGATAGCTCGTCGGTCAGCTTTAAAAGGTCAGCTTTTTTATACCGCTCCCAATTTCCGCCATACTTAGATGCTAAATATGCCAAAAGCTCTATCCAGTTAAAATGTATATTTTCAGAATGCGATTTTATGTCTGCATCTAAGGTGTCAGAAAGAGCCTCGTATGGAATATTAAAATCAACCCATTTAATATAGTCTTTTTTGTTTTCTTCATTTTCGGGGGCATTAACGACTGTGGCATAAGGTATCAAACCACATAAAATCAGCGAAAAAGAGAGAATAAGGCAAACAATAAATGCAGTTTTTCGTTTTATATATATAAACATAAAATCACTCCTTTTTGGCTCTTTATATTTATATGTTCGGGCAATATTTATAATGAATAAAAAATTTTTAGAAATATTAAAAAAACTCTTGCTATTTGGGAATTTTTATTGTATAATACTAGATTGTGCAGGTATGTTTGCCTGCTTGGGTAATACGAACGGTCCTCTGCCAATTTAATTTTGGGTATGAACGTTTGGACGGAGAGGAGGATAAAAATGGACATCATCAAAGAATTAACAAAAGACCAAATCAGAACTGATCTTCCGAAGCTGGAGGTTGGTAGCACCGTTAAAGTGCATGTTAAGGTTAAAGAGGGTAACCGCGAAAGAATTCAGGTGTTTGAAGGAACAATCATCAAAATTCAGCATGGCGGCATTCAGCAGACCTTTACTGTAAGACGTATTTCTTACGGTACAGGTGTTGAACGTACATTCCCTGTAAATTCTCCTAAAATCGATAAAATCGAGGTTGTGAGAAAAGGTAAAATCAGACGTGCTCGCCTGTTCTATCTGCGTGACAGAGTTGGTAAGGCAGCAAAAGTTAAAGAGCGTCTGTAAGCTCTTTTGGCAAAATGATTGCCAACAATACGAAAATGTAAAATCGGGGCGGTTTTTGCCGTCCCGATTTATACAATCCGAACATTTTATTAAGGGGATAATAAAGCATAGGATTTGCCTGTGTTTTCTTATCCCATTGATTAGTTAAAGGAGGATAAAACAGCTATGGATTCAGAAAAAAAAGAATTTACTGCAAAAGTGTTTGATACTGACGAAACAGAAAATGCTACTGACGAAATCACAGAAGAATATATGACATTTGATGCGATAGAATATGAAGAAGAAAAACCAGAGGTCAAAAAATCAGCTTGGTTAAAAGAGCTTTATGAGTGGACACAGGCGATAGCAATTGCAATTGTTGTTGCACTTATAATAAATCAGTTTTTCTTTGCAATTGTTCAGGTAGAGGGTGACTCGATGCTGCCTACACTTGTTAACAAACAACGCTTAGTAATAACCAAATTTTTATACAAGCCCGAGCAACACGATATTGTAATTGTAAAATCAGAGGCTTTAGGTAAGCACATTGTTAAAAGAGTAATTGCAGTCCCTGGACAGGAAATTGATATCGACCCGCAAACAGGTGATGTATATGTTGACGGTGTAATGCTTGATGAGCCTTATATTAAGGATAAAATTCATCCTTTAAGAGTTGGATCAAAATATAATTATCCTTTTGTTGTGCCCGAAGATACGGTCTTTGTGATGGGCGATAATCGCAACAACTCACAGGACAGCCGTTCTATCGGTGTTGTGAAGTTTGATGAAATAGTCGGAAAGGCATCTTTAAGAATCCTGCCGCTTGATAAATTCGGCGGTCTTTATAACGATTTGCCCGAAAACGCAAAATAATAAACAAATAGTAAGGGGTGGGGTATGCCTACCCCTATTTTTATCTGAAAGGACGATTTTGATGAATTTACAATGGTTTCCCGGACATATGGCAAAAACCCGCCGAATGATGACGGAACAGCTAGGTTTAATTGATATTGTGGTCGAGCTTTTAGATGCCAGACTTCCTGTATCTTCGCAAAATCCCGAAATAAATACAATCGTAGGTGCAAAACCCAGACTTATAATATTGAACAAGGCAGACCTTGCCGATGAAGGAATAAATCGCAAGTGGGTAGAGTATTTTAAGAAAAATGGAATAGAGGCTGTGCTTTTAGACAGTGTGCATGCTAAAAATCTTAATTTTATAGCTGATAAAATAAGGAAGGTCTTAAAAGATAAGCTCGAAAAACAGGCTGAAAAGGGCATGGCAGGACGTTCTGTTAAGGTTATGGTTGTAGGTATACCAAACGTTGGTAAATCATCGTTTATAAACAAATTTGCGGGCAGAGCAAGTGCTGTTACTGGCGACCGTCCGGGTGTTACCAGAGGCAAGCAGTGGATTCGGCTTAAAAACGGCATCGAGCTTTTAGATACTCCCGGAATTTTATGGCCAAAATTTGAAGATGAGCAAACGGGTCTTAACCTTGCTTATGTAGGCTCAATTAAGGACGAAATTATTGATGTCGAAACCTTAGCCTGCAAGCTGTTAGAATTTTTAAACAGCACGTATAAAGCAGAGCTTTGTGCAAGATATAAGCTTGACGATACCGAAGGCCTGGCGGGTTATGAACTTTTAGAACTGATTGGTAAAAAGCGCGGGTTTGTTATATCGGGCGGCGAAATTGATTTACTTCGTGCGGCAAACATTGTGCTTGATGAATTTCGTATGTGCAGAATAGGCAGAATAAGCTTAGAAACACCAAATACGGAGGATGATATTGATGCTTAGAAATGAGTTTGACGAGCAATATAAAAGTGCAAATATAAAATTTCTCGCAGGGGTTGACGAGGCGGGCAGAGGACCTTTAGCAGGACCGGTTTATGCGGCTGCGGTAATATTACCTGACGGATTTTATTCTGAAGAGATTAATGACTCAAAAAAACTGACCGAAAAAAAGCGCGAAAAGCTTTATGATGTAATATGTGAAAATGCTTTGGCATATTGTATAAGTGCGGTAAGTGCAAAAACTATTGACGAAATAAATATTTTAAATGCTACATTTTTAGCAATGAAACAAGCGGTCGAGGGGCTTAAAATTACCCCTGATTATGTACTGGTTGACGGCAATCGTTCAAAAGGCTTATTAGTGCCGCACGAATGTGTTATAGGCGGTGATGCAAAAAGTCAGAGCATAGCCGCGGCATCAATTCTTGCAAAGGTAACGCGTGACAGATTTTGCAAGGATGAGCTTGCGACAAAATATCCTGAATATTTGTTTGAAAAGCATAAAGGATACGGCACAAAGCTACACACCGAAAAAATTTTGGAATTGGGACCTTGCCCCGAGCATCGCATGACCTTTCTTACTAAAATTTTAGCCAAGAAAAATGCGGAGGAATGCTGATGAACACAAAAACAATCGGCGAACTGGGCGAAAAGGCGGCATGCAAATATTTAAAAAAGAATAAATATAAAATATTAGACTGCAATTATAAAAAAACCTATGGTGAAATAGACATCATAGCAAAATGCGGCGAAACGGTTTCTTTTATCGAGGTAAAAACCCGTAAAAATGATGATTTCGGTTTGCCGTGTGAATACGTTACAAAGGCAAAACAGCAAAAGCTGATACGTACTGCGTATGCATACATAGTCGAAAAAGAGCTGGATGCAAATTATAGCTTTGATATTATAGAAGTGTATCACAAAAATGGAAAAGTAAATGAAATTAATCATATAAAAAATGCATTTTATGTGGAGGGATAATTATGAAATATCCGTATACGATAGTTGACGCACATTGCGATACAGTGGGATATTTTTGGAATCCGGGAGCCGAACTACGCATAAA
>JAZOBB010000135.1:0-15439 GCA_045595745.1 Clostridia bacterium
TACCACCGTTTTACTGTCTTGTCAATACTTTTTTTAAACTTTTTTAAAAGTTTTTTTCGACTTTTTCCGAGCTTTACCGCTCCGAAAGACAGCTTGTTTATTATACCACCTACCTCTTCTCTTGTCAACACCTTTTTTGAAAAAATTTGAAAAAATAATTCTCTCATTAAAGTTGACATAAAAATGCTTTTTTGTTATGCTTACAATTAAATAAAAGCTTTAAATTATTTGCAACAGGCGGTGATAATTTGTATATTAAAGAAGCTTTGTCACGCAGCAATTACAGAGTACGCTATTCAAAGTCTGGCGAGAATCAATTTTTCCCGATGCATTTTCACGACGGATATGAGATTTTATATATTGCAAGTGGCAGCGGCTCTTGCTTTATTGAGGGCGAAAAATATGAATTTACGTCAGGAGATTTAATTATAACCAATCCCAACGAGGTTCACTCTATATCAATGTGCGCAAACAGCGAAAGATGGCATATAAGCTTTCGCTCTGCTTTTTTATCGGAATTTATAAGTGAAAGCTACAACCCCACCCAATGCTTAAGTATGAGAAAGGTAGGAACGCAAAATCTGATTCCTGCACACTTAGCAACGGAGCATAGCTTAGATATAAGTATGAATAACATAAAAAATCTGTTCTTGGACGATTGCGTCGGAAAGGAAGCTTTAATTAAAGCAAACCTTTTAGTTTTGCTGCACGGAATTGACCATATAATAAGGAAGAATATTTTTACTCCGCAAAAGCACGCTCTTGCAGATGTTATTTCCTATATAAATAACAACTTCACAAATGATATAACCGTCGACAGTATTGCCCAACAATTTTTCTTAAGCAAAAGTCAGCTTTCGCATTCGTTTTCAAAGTCGATGGGGATTTCGCTTAAAAGTTATATTACCCAAAAACGGATTATTTATGCAAAAGAATTGATGAGCACATCAAAAAAAATGACTGAAATCGCCTTTGAGTCAGGATTTAACGACTACTCTGTTTTTTATAAAGCATTTCGGCTTGCGTTGGGCGTTACTCCCTCGGAATACAGAAACAAATTATAAAATTGCACATTTTGCAAATAAAACTACATGTTTTGCATTGTTTTTTTGCAAGTTGTGTTATAATATTATTAAAAATATGCAAAAGGAGAATTTTTATGATCGTTCACGTTTCAAATAGCCCATCCGAAATAAAAATCAATGCAAAAACAGTCGCCTCTTTTGACGAGGCTCTTGATATTTTACGCAAAGCAAGCGGAGAAAAAAAGATAGTTATTCACGGAGGTACATATCCCGCCTGCAAAATAACACTTACAAAAGAAGATAATGGTCTTACCATCGAGGCGGCAGGCGGCGAAAAGCCTGTTTTGTCGGGCGCAGTTACAGTAAGCGACTGGAGCCGCGACGAAAAAACAGGATGGTTTGTTGCCGACGTTCCCACAATCGACGGAAAGCAAGCGGATTTCAGACTGCTTTTAAAAACCGACGGAACGTATTTGAAAAAGGCTAGATACCCCCTAAGCGGCAGACTTGAGCACGAAACCGTATTTACCGCGGGAGAGTGGGTTGGCTCACACGCAGGTGGCTGGCAAAGACCGCTTTTAGATGACGAGCTTAATCATTTTACATATAAAAAGGAAGATATTTCTGACGATTTTGACGCAGAATCCGCCGAAATTCAGGTTTATCACTCGTGGAACGAATCTTATTGCAAAATTTCTAAGCACGATCGAGAAAACTGTGTGTTCTGGCTTACACCTAACTGTACTTATCCTCCCGGGTCGCTTTATGTAAGTGCCTATGCGGTGTATAACACCAAAGAGGGCATGGCAGAAGACGGTCGCTGGTATTGCGACAGAGGCACAGGCAAAATTTATTATCGTCCCTATCCTAACGAAACAGTTGAAAACTTTGCTTGCTTTGTTCCCGTTACCACAAAAATTATCGAAATGGAAGACGGTTGCGAAAACATAACCATAAAAGGATTATCTTTGACCGCAGCGACTACCCCTGTTGTGAATGAAAAGTATCTGCACCCCTGTCAGAGAGGCGGCGCAGGCTTTGGTGTTATGGAGCAGGACGGCGCAATTTACGGCAGCGAGCTTAAAAATATAGAAATAACAGATGTTGAGATTTACAACACAGGTGGATACGGCATTATGCTGCGTGGCGAATCCTTGCACGTGCGCCGCTGTAACATAAGAAAGTGCGGTGCAGGCGGTATAGGAATATCCTCAGAAAATCTGCTCACCCCCGAAAACCGAGACGAAGAGTGGGTATCCTGCGTTGAGGATTGCCGAATAGAAAACATCGCTCTTGATTATCTGGGCGCGGTCGGCATTTTCTCTAACAGCGCAATGCTACGCCGCAACTATATTGCCGAAACCTCGTACACCAGCATTATTGCTAACGGTGATTACTGCGTAGTTGAAAATAATATTTGTATAAATCCTATGCTGGTTTTAAATGACGGTGCGTGTATTTATATGCACATAAACAAAGGATGCGTAGTGCGCGGAAATATGTGTCTGTGCCAAAAGGCACCTGATGAGATAAGCCAGATGTGCTGGGCGATTTATCTCGACAGCGATACTACCGACTTTGAAATCTGCGATAACGTAATTAAAGGCTTTAAAAGAGCGATGCTTGATGCCAGAATGGGCGACCGAAACAGATGGCATCATAATTATATGGAATATTCATGCGATATTCCAGGTCACGAAACAATGAGCGTAGAGCTGCCCACAGATAAGCGCATAGATTTTCACTCAAACATAATGAACAGCGAAAATATTAAGATAATTTACAGCAGAGGATTTTTTGACCAAAGCGAAGATATGAAGTTTAATACCGCAGTTTGTAAAAATATAGTGTTTGAGTACAGAAAAAATAAGAATCTGCCCGAGGAAACCTTGCCTGAATTTGGCGGAACTAACGTAAAATCTGAATTTGTTGGTTCGGCAGCAAAAGGAGCAGATATTAAATGATAGCATTAATTTATATATGTAGTGTTTTATTTACTGTAACTCAGACCGTAACAACAAAAATTTATGCAAAAGAAAGTGATAATTCCATTGTATTTAATACCATTAAGGCGGTTTTTGCACTTTTGTTTTTCGGTTTAATAAGCATCGGCGGAGTAAGAATGCATATTCCCTCTATTCTGTTCGGATGCTTATACGGAATATCGCTAAGTCTTGCTATGTACACCGCCTACACAGCAATATCCTTGGGAATTGCATCACTAACCAGTGTGCTGGTTTCGTTTTCGGTTATAATTCCTATCGTTTACGGAATTGCATTTTTAGGCGAGGCAATGACCGCGCCGAAAGCGGCAGGTATGTTCTTTCTTGTTTTGGCACTTATTTTTGCAAACATTGATAAGATACGAACAAACCCTGAAAAAGAAACAAACTATGTAAAATGGTCGTTATTCGTGTTTGCGACATTTGTTTTAAACGGCACCTGCTCGGTATTGCAAAAAATGCATCAGAATTATTATCCCGGTGAATATTTAAACGAGTTTATGCTTTCGGCAATGATTTTATCGACCCTGGCTTTTGTTATTGTTTTTCTTTTTAGGGTATCGTTTAAAGAGCTTAAAGAGACAAAGGGCAAAACTCACGCAGCTGTATCTGGTGCGGCAAATGCTATTACGAACTATTCGACTCTGGCTCTTGCAGGGCTTGAACACGCCTCCGTGCTTTATCCGCTTATTTCAGCAGGAACAATTTTAGCCGTTTTATTATGCGGCAGATTTATACTTAAAGAATCATTAAAGAAAAATCACTTAATCGGTCTTGCCTGCGGCTTGGCGGCAGTTGTGTTTTTAAAATTGTAATATAAAAAGGTCTGAAGCAAATGCTTCAGACCTTTTTATATTACTCTTTCGGATTTACTATGTCTCTCCAGTCAAGGTCGCCGCGCTCTAAGCCGCGCACCAAAACCTCGGCAGTTGCAACGTTTGTTGCTAAGGGTATGTTATGTACATCGCACAGGCGGAACAGAGCCGATACATCAGGCTCGTGCGGCTGTGCTGTGAGCGGGTCACGGAAAAACAATACCAAATCTATTTCGTTATATGCAATGCGGGCACCGATTTGCTGGTCGCCGCCTTGAGGGCCCGACAGAAAACGATGCACCTCAAGCCCGGTTGCATCGCTAATCAAGCCGCCGGTTGTTCCTGTTGCACACAGCATATGCTTTTCTAAAATTCCGCGGTACGCGATACAAAACTGTACCATTAATTCTTTCTTTTTATCGTGAGCGATTAATGCAATATTCAATATAACCTACCTCCTCAGGGTTCTCATTCACCGGTTGAATTCGCTCTCATTTGTTTAATCGGTATGTTTGCGATTAGTGCCGGAATCATAGCAGTTCCGTCTTCACTATCGGTTTTTGTCATTTTAAATTCAAGACCATCGTCGCTTATTTCCATATACTTGGATAAAACCTCCATAATTTCGCCTTTAATTTTATCCAAAAGCTCGGGGCTAACACCTCTGTCGCCCATTAAAACAAGCTTTAAGCGGTCTTTTGCAACATCCTTTGATTTGTTTTTAGCAAAAAATTTATTTATTAAGCTTGAAAAATCCATAATTTAAAGACCCCCTTATCTTGAAAACAGCTTTTTGAGCTTACCAAAAAAGCTATTGCTGTCTTTAAGCTCCATTAAAGGGATGTCTTCGCCCAAAATTCGACGTGCAATATTAGAATACGCAGTACCTGCCTGCGATTTAGTGTTTAAAATAGCCGGCTCGCCCTTGTTTGTAGAAACAATGATTTCTTCATCATCAGGAACAACACCGATTAATTTAATACCTAAAACGTCAATCATATCTTCAAGATTTAACATATCGCCACGCTTAACCATATCTACACGCAGACGGTTTACTAACAGCTTGTGGTCGGTAATGCCGTATGCATTAAGCATTCCGATAATTTTGTCTGCATCGCGAACAGCCGATACCTCGGGTGTTGTTACCACGATTGCACGGTCTGCGCCTGCAACTGCATTTTTAAAGCCCTGCTCGATACCTGCCGGACAGTCGAGCAAAATATAGTCATAATCTGCCTTAAGCTCTTCGCAAAGCTTTTTCATCTGTTCTTCGTTAACAGCATCTTTATCCTTGGTCTGCGCCGCAGGAAGTAGCGAAAGACCCGGGAAACGCTTGTCCTTTATTGCCGCATTTTTAATTTTGCAGCTGCCTTCTACAACGTCAACCAGATTAAATACAACTCTATTTTCAAGACCCATAACCAAGTCTAAATTTCTAAGTCCGATATCGGTATCAATTAAAATTACTTTTTTGCCCAAAGATGCTAATGCTGCACCTATATTTGAAGTGGTGGTGGTTTTTCCTACTCCACCCTTACCTGATGTTACTACTATAACTTCCGCCATTGTTTGCCTCCTTAGATAATCTACCAATTATTATAATAACACACTTTTTTTGATAAGTCTATATAAAAAACGCTGAGGTTTTTAGCTTTTTTTTGTTAAATATTGCTCAATATATACTGCATCATCTTTAATGTATGCAATTTCGGGAATCCATTGACTTCGAGCAATTTCATCATCGGGACAACGCGCGATAATATCTGCAATTCTTATCTGCGTCGGCAAAAGATTAAGCGCAACAACAACTGCTCCGCGGTTGCCGTTTGCTCCGGCATGAACCATACCTCGTGCCGCGCCCATTACAATTATATTTCCGCCTGCAACAAGCTCAGAGCCTGGATTTGCATCGCCTATAACAACCAGATTGCCGCGTGCATCTACAAGCTGACCCGCACGGACTGTGCCCTGATAAAAACGTGTCATACCCTCGTCAATGCCATAAAGCTCAGCTTCTTTTTTAGCCTTTTCCTCTGCTTCTGCCTTTGCCTTATCAATAGCAGGCTTTTCGATAAAAGTAATTTCGTTGCCCGAAAGCACCTCTTCGATAGTTCCCTGCAATAAAAACAACTCAAATTCAGAGAGTGTTTCGCTAGACAAATGAATATTTATTTTTTCGCCCTTAAAAAACGATTTTGCCTCTTCAAATTTTTTAATAAGCTCTTCTTTTGCCGCCTCGACGGTGGTATCCTCACCTATTACGACATTAATTCCCTCTTTGCTGCCTTTAATTGTAACCATTTATATTACCATCCTTTCTGTTCATACAAAAACCGATGCCTTACGGCAACAACTCATTTTTAGGAGTGTTTACTGCCGAAATATCCCCACTGCCGTAAAAATATTGCTGGAAAATATCGCGTGCAATGGGCGATACCCCCGAACCTGAAGCACCATGCTCTACAACAACCGCAACCGCTATTTGCGGCTCGTCATATGGTGCAAAGCCTACATATATACCGTTTGCACTGCCTCGGCTGACCTGCGCCGAGCCTGTTTTACCTCCGGTAGCTATCGGAAAATCGGCAAACGATGCACTAGCCGTTCCACCTGTAGCGGTAACTAAGCCCATACCCTCTAAAACCGCCTCAAGATTTTCAGGCTTTATGTCTACCTTGTGTTTTATCTCAGGCTGAACTTCTTTAATAATCTCCTGGTCAACATTCGATTTTACCGCTTTTAATAAATGTGCTTTATAGTTAGTTCCGCCGTTAGCAACTGTTGCAATATAGTTGGCAATCTGAATGGGAGTAAACAGGTTATCGGACTGCCCGATTGATGCCTGAAGCACGTCACCGGGATACCATTCTCCGCCGCGAGCCTTTCGCACACCGGGGCCTGCCAGCTGACCTTTTACCTCTTCAGACAGCTCAATGCCGGTATATTCTCCTAAGCCAAAGCTCTGAGCATAGAAATTAATCGGCTCGATTCCTACACGTTTTCCCATTTCGTAGAAAAAGTAGTTACACGAATCACGAAGAGCCTCTGATATATTTATAACTCCGTGATTGCCCCCTGATGAACGGTAAATATTACAGTCAAAGCTGTGTCCTAAATAATTATAACGTCCTTTTGTTGCGATTGTCTCGCGAGGGGTTACCTGACCATCCTGGAGTGCGGCAATTGCCGTAACCGGTTTAAACGTTGAGCCCGGCTCGTAAACACCGCTTAAGGCGCGGTTTAAAATGGGATTGCCGTCAGCCTTTATAAGCTCGTTATAGTCAAGATTAAACCTTGACGGGTCGTAGGTAGGATAGCTTGCCAAGGCTAAAATTTCGCCGCTGTTTAAATCAATAACTACAGCCGAGCCTGCGTTTGCATCAGCACCATTGTTGTATCTGGATGTAGTCGCAATGCGGTTTATATGTGTTTTAAGTGCCTCTTCTGCCGCTTTTTGCAAATCGAGGTCAATAGTAAGCATTACCGAATTACCCGGTATTGGGTCCTGAGAATAAACCAGCTCACTTTCGCCCTCTTTTATTTTGCGCTCGATGCTGTTCGTGCCGTCAGTGCCCTTTAAATACTCTTCAAATGCTTTTTCGACACCCTGCTTGCCCAGATAATCATTCATACCATAGTTTTTGTCTTTTAACTCGGCATATTCTTCGGCATTTATAATTCCTATATATCCTAAAATATGTGCCGCGGTTGTTCCGCTCGTATATTCACGAATCGGCTCCTGATAAACGGTTACACAGCTGTATTTATCACGTTGTTCTTTTATTTGCGTCACCAGTGAGATATCAACATCTTTTGCGAACACATATGCATTGTTCGAAGAAAAGTTACGTTGCTCCATCTCGTAGCGAATGCCCAAAAGCTTTCGCATTCTATCGTCTGTATAGCTATCCGCTATTTTATAACGCTTTTTAAATTTATCTATAACCTCTTGGGCGGTTAAATTTTCATCAAACTTATATTTTTTCTTAAAGGCTTTTTCTTTTGCCTTGTCGTCATCGTCAGTGAACTCAAAAGAGTACGGCTGTGACTTGCTTACAGGAAACGAGTCGGCATAAGAAAGACCAACCGAATCGAAAAGCTCGGCCAGGCTTAATACCACCTGATTGAGTTTTTGTGTATCGTCATCAATTTTTGCAATCGCAATAGAGTGACCCATTCGGTTTGTAATAAGTGCTCTTCCGTAGCGGTCCAATATTTCGCCCCTGGGAGCTTTAACGGGAATGTTTCGGGCCAGGCGGCTGTCCGATATTTCGCGGTAGTTATCACCCTGCAAAACTTGCAGCACAAAAAGGCGCTGCAAAACCAACAGCACCAATAAAACCAAAAGGATATAAAGAATGTTATAACGATTTTTTAATCCTTTCTCCTGCAACAAATTTCACACCTTATCTTTAGTATAGTGAATTACGCGAATTTAACGAAGAAAATTGCGCCGCTTTGGCTTTGGCAGCCATTCCTCTGCTAAAATACGTATAATCGGATAAATTATAAGTGCCGTAAGCGCGGTATAAACCGAGCTGGGCAAAACCTTATAAATAAACGCATGCCATATTCCGCGATATCCCCAGATGAAAATATTAAAGAAATATATAATTGTCTCATACGCAACAGATATTACAAAAACAAAAAGCATTGCAACCAAAGCATTATTGTTAAAAAGCCCACCGTGGAGCATTACGCACAAAAGAGCGGTATACATACAAAGCAGAGTGTTTATGCCGACAGTTCTTCCGCCAAAAAAATCCAATAAAAGACCGCATACAATGCCAAACACGATCGCCTTAGGGTCGCCTTTTATAAGGCTGTAGCAAACAACGCAGGAAAACAGCAGATTAGGAATAACTCCAAACACTTCTGCTGAGTGAAGCACGGTGGTTTGAATTACCGTAAGCACAAATATAAAAACAACCATAAGTGCATAACGTGCCGCATTTTGTTTCTGCATACTAATTTCCACAGCCTTTCTGCCCACAAATAGTAATTAAAAATACATACGTTTCTTATCGTGGGCAGATAAGGCGTATAGTGGAAATTATGCACATCGCCGTTTTGTGACTAAAGTCACAAAAACTCGGCGGTGCAATAAATTCCGCCGGAGGCAATAACGTGATTTTTCACGTTATCGCCCCCCTTTTGCTACTGTATATTTTCTTCTCTGTGCATACGAATAACCATTACCTCGCGTATGCGTTCAAAGTCAACTGCCGTATCGATAATCGCGTATTGCGAGTATCCCGACACATCATTTTTTATTTCTCTTATAGTTCCTATTAAAATCCCTTTGGGATAAATTCCGCCAAGACCCGAGGTTTCGACCTCGTCGCCCACAACCAGACCCGTTGTATCTGTCAGCGAGCTCAGCTTACATTGACCGCTGTCAGACAATAAAAGGTCGCCGTCAACTATTGCGATATCCTGCGTACGTGTTACAACCGCGCCTAATGAGCTGTCTGTATCAATTATTGCAACGACTCGCGCCCAGTTGTTTCCGACTTCAGTTATGCGGCCAACCAAGCCGCCATTTGTAACAACAACATCGTTTGTTTTTATATCATAGTTTTTTCCTTTATCAATAGTAAATGCATCAAACCAGTTACCAGGGTCTTTTGCTATTACCTCACAGCCAACCATATCCTTGTCCTGATGGCTGTCTTTAAGCTCTAAAAGAGCTCTCAGCCTTTGATTTTCCTGTTTATATGACTCCAGCTCACGTATTGTCTGCGCCTGTTGCTGATTTTTATCGTTTAAAGCTTTATTTTCTTCTTTATAGTCCTTAGCATCTGATATAAATTCGAAAAATCCACCTATGCCGTTTCCTATCGAAGAAAAGAATTTTTGCACGGGCGATACTACAACCCCCGCGGCATTAGTTCCTGTAAGAGACGAACCGCCCCTTAGCATAGCAAACGAAACACCCATTAAAATAAATATTATCACTGTTATAACCAAGGTTATAATCAGCATTGTTTTCTTTTTACCTTCCGTTGCGGCTCACTCCCTTCTTTATTTTATAAAATATTAAAGCCACTTTCTTTTTCTTCCGCCATCATTTAACTTGTCGAGTGTAGCAATTGCCATTCCTGTTCCAATTGCCACACAGTCTAAGGCATTATCTGCCGCTCTTACGGGGATTCCTGTTTCTTCTGAAATCAAAACATCCAGACCTTTTATAAGTGCGCCTCCGCCTGTTAATATAATTCCTCGGTTCATAACGTCTGCCGCAAGCTCGGGCGGAGTTTTTTCTAAGGTCTGCTTTATAGCCTCGACAATTGCGAAAATAGATTCAGACATTGCCGAACGGATTTCTTTACTTGTTAAAGATATGGTTCTGGGAAGACCTGTAATAAGGTCACGACCTTTAACATCCATTTCTTCTTCGTATTCATATTCGTGTGCCGAGCCGATAGTGAGCTTGATTTCTTCAGCAGTTCTTTCACCAATCATAAGATTGTATTCACGTTTTATATAGTTTACGATATCGGTGTCTAATTCATCACCTGCAACCCTAAGCGACTGGCTGGTAACAATTCCGCCGTACGAAATTACTGCAACCTCGGTAGTTCCGCCACCGATATCAACTACCATACTGCCCGTAGGCTCGCTTACAGGAAGACCCGCGCCGATTGCCGCCGCCATAGGCTCTTCGATTAAAAACGCATTTCTTCCGCCTGCAGAAACTACTGCATCTTCAACCGCGCGACGCTCAACCTCAGTTACGCCGTAGGGAATACAAACAACCACACGCGGCTTAAAAATTCCGCCCGAATATGCTTTTTTAATAAAATATTTAAGCATAGCCTGAGCACCGTCAAAATCAGCAATAACACCGTCTTTTAACGGACGGATTGCAACAACACTGCCCGGAGTTCTGCCTATCATATCTCTTGCCTCGTTACCGACCTTTAACACGTTTCCGGTCATTTTATTTACGGCAACAACTGATGGCTCACGCAAAATGATGCCCTTGCCCTTCATATAAACCAAGGTGTTTGCCGTTCCTAAATCAATACCTATGTCTCTTGCTGCCATAATTAAAATACCTCCATAATAATATCAAAATCAAATTCCTCTGCCAAAAGACGGGCAAGCCTGCACGCGGGTAAACCCACAACATTAAAATAATCACCGTCAATTTTTTCAATCAATAAACTGCCAAGCCCCTGAATGCCGTATGCTCCTGCTTTATCCATCGGCTCACCTGTTTTTACATATTTTAAAATTTCTTCTTCTGAAAGCTTGCGAAAACGCACCTTTGTTTCTTCATACACCGAAACACCCTTTCCGTCGCTTCGCCTTAGGGCACTTATGCCCGTTAAAACACTATGCTCTCTGCCCGAAAGGCTTTTAAGCATTTTTACGGCATCTTCTTCATCGGTAGGTTTTCCCAATATTTCGCCATCTAAAACAACTACTGTATCGGCGCCGATAACCAGCGCATTTTCGGGCTGATTTTTTGCCACATCTGCCGCCTTTAAAAGCGAAAGTCTGCGCACCGCCAAATCAGGCGATGTGCCCTCGGGGATTGATTCGTCAGCTCCCGAAATTTCAACTCGAAACTTTATGCCTAAATCAGATAAAATTTCGCGTCGTCTTGGTGAGCCCGATGCTAAAACTATATCATACACAGCTATCACCTACCATTTTTTAAAAATAAGCCACGATGTGACCATTCCCAAAATGCTTGCAACGTTAAAATGAAACCATACACCAAACGAAAATGCAAGCTCCATTATATAAATATCTATGGCTACATCCTCGGGCAGACTAAAGCCAAAATCAATGCCGTAGCCGAGCCACCACAAATACTGACTGTCGGCACACAGCTTGCCTATAAGACTGCCGATTAAAAGTCCGCCGATTAGTGCAATTGTATAAATCCATCCTCTGCGCTTTGCCATAGCTATTATTCCCCCATCATTTGTTTTAAAGATATCTGCTTCGCCGCTATCCCCGTTAAAAGACCGCTTACGGTTGATATTAAAGTTAAAACAGGCAGATAACGAAACATTTGTATATTATGTATCACAGCCGCCGCAACGGCAATTTGACCAACGTTAAAGAAAAATGCACCGAGCATTGATATGCCCGCCATAGTTATTTTATCTTTAAAAAGCTTTTTAAAAATCCACATTGCGCCCACACTCAGCACCGTACCGACGCCGCCGTAAATAAGCATTGTAACCGCACCCGACATTATGCCCACCAAAGCCGAGCGCAAAATGCCGAGGCAAATAGCATAAAAAGGACCAAACCATACCATCGCAAGCATTGTTACCACGTTTGCGATGCCAAGCTTAGCACCCGGAAGTATGTTAAAAATCGGAATCATTGCTTCTAAATAATTTAAAACTGTTCCTGCGGCTAAAAGCATTGAAAAAACAGTAAGCTTTTTTGTTTTTGGCAAGCTAATACGCAACTTTGTCCACATCCTTTTCGCCGCCTATTCGTACTACCACGCGGTTTGGCAAACACACAAGCATTTCGCCAGATGAATCTATGAAGCCTGATTTAACCTCTAAGCGGTCGGGGCAATCTGTATCAAGTATGCGTACTTTGCCGTTTAAAATTTCTATTTTATTATATCCGAACTTGGTTTTAACATCAAGTATTTTTCCGTTTTTTTCATAAAGCGGATACCTGCCGTATTCAGCTCCGTCAACCTCAATAATAACCTCATCTGCCGTTTTTTTGGCAAAGATTATATTAGTAAATAAAATAGACAAAACAGAAAAGGCAATAAGCACACAAAAAATCAGCTTATCGAGCCGCGTCATAGTCTCACCTGCCCGTTGAGCCGAATCCGCCTGCACCTCTTTCAGTTTCTTCAAGCGATTCACACTCAACAAATTCTGCTTTTAAAACAGGAGCAAACACCATTTGCGCAATACGTTCACCGGGCTCGATTGTATAATCCTCGTCACCTAAATTTATAAGTCCCACACAAATTTCGCCACGATAGTCACTGTCGATAACACCGACACCGTTTGATAAACAAATTCCTTTTTTTATTCCGAGTCCGCTTCGTGCATAAATATATGCAACACTCTCAGCTGACGGCAGTGCTATTGCGATGCCCGTAGGAACAAGTGCTCTTTTGCCCTTTTTAAGAACTAAAGGCTCAGATATAGCGGCGGATAAATCCATTCCCGCAGCACCTTGGGTAGCATAAAACGGTTTTTTTGCCATATCATTAACATACATAATTTTAACCTTAAAGCCCATCACAATACCCCCCTGTAAAAATGCCCTCTTGTATAGTCAAATTTCGGAGTCGATACCCTTTGACCCGAAAGAGCTTTTTTATACTCATCTATTATTATACAACACAAATCGGGATTTTCAACCGTAAAAGACAATCTTATCCTGTCAATTTGTAAATTTTTTATGTCGTCAATTCTGTCTGCCATATAAACAGGGCACGAATTTAAAATTATGTTTCTGCAATTTTGTGTAATAATCGGAAATTCGACATTTTTTCGGTCTTTAAGCGAAAAGGTTGCTTTGTCACAAGCACAGCGGTAAGCACTTTTAATTACGCAGTTTTCCATAAGCATAAGCTGGAGTCTGCCGTATGCGATAATTTCTATCGGTAAATCGGTGCTTTGCCTTAGGCTTTTAATCTCTTTTTGGTTTAACTCGGGCGATACTGTAAGTGTTTTTAACCCCATCTCAGCCAGCATTTCTGCCGCATTTGAGTTGAACACATTAAGTCTGTGCCCACCCAAAAGCTCAGCATTATCAAGCATATTTATCTGCCCTAAATTGTTCACCATAACGCGTGCGCCCTTTGGAATTTCGTAGGTCTCGCCCTCTTTTGGAATCTCGGGCAGAACGCACACGGCATCTGAATCTATGCCTGTTTTATACAGGCTATATGGCAAATATATTTCTTTTATGCCCATCTTTTTTGCCGCCATATATTGCTCTTTGTTTGTGACCTGCACACACAGCACAGGCTCGTTATTTTTATGATTTATCTTTTTATTTATAAGATTTAACGGCTCAGTATTCCGCTTAAATGTTTTGCAGATTTCTTCGCACAGCTTTTCTGCCGCATCGCGTCTTAACGCGTTTATAGAGCCAACACTGACTACCGCTTTGCCATCTAAATCAATTTTGCAGTTTTCAAGATAAAACGGAGTAGTGCCAAGCTTTGCAAGCTGTGCCTTGACACGTTCTTCATCAAGCGGACGGTTTTGCGCAAGCTCCGCTTTATCGCCCGTAACGCTTACCGATATATCGCCCTTTGACAAGCTAAGACGAATCGGCTTGTCTACCGATGCATAAAACTTGGCATCTATGGGGCTTTGCTTGACCTCGCGACGCACGGTTTCGTGTATCTTTTTCTCTAAGCTTTTGTCTGCCGAAATTTTGGCACTTTGTTCATAGTCCATCATTTCGCGGAATTTTTTGCCATCAAAATATCCGCAGGATGAACCCCCGCGCGAGAAAAATTTAAGCATATCATCTGCATCGCCGTCTTTGAGTTCACCTGACAGTGCCGCACGATACACTCGTGTTACCATTCCAACATATTCGGGGCTTTTCATTCGCCCCTCAATTTTTAACGAATCGGCACCACTTGCCTTAACTTCGTCTAAGCGATGCACTAAGCACAAATCCTTAGGGCTTAAGAGCGGCATTGTTTTGCCTGTCGGCTTTCCGTTTTCTAAAAGTGTATAGGGCAGTCTGCACGGCTGAGCACAAGCACCGCGGTTGCCGCTTCTGCCGCCTAAGATACTGCTCATTAAGCATTGCCCCGAATAGCTCATACAAAGGGCACCGTGAACAAATATTTCAAGCTCTGCTTTTGTATTTTGGCGGATTTTTTTAATCTCTTCTGCCGACACCTCGCGGGAGAGCACAACACGTTTAACACCAAGCTTTTCAAGCTCTAAAACCCCGCCCGATGTGTTTACACTCATCTGTGTGCTTGCATTTATGGGAAGGTCAGGCAAATATTTTTTTATCAAACGTAAAACGCCCAAGTCCTGAACAATTACTGCATCGACACCAATTTTATAAATATTTTCTAAATATTTTAAAAGGTCAGAAAGCTCAAACTCTTTTATTAAAGTGTTTACGGCAAGATAGAGTTTAACCCCACGCAAATGACAGTAATCAACTGCTCGTTCAAGCTCTGATGAGTCAAAATTTTTCGCACTTTTTCGCGCGCTGAACATATTGCCGCCTGCATAAACGGCATCTGCGCCGTTTTGTACAGCCATAACCAACGAATCAAATTCACCTGCAGGTGCTAAAAGCTCCATTTGCCCACTTCCTTTCCTTATTTTTATATCGGCATAAGTCTCTACTTGTATAATATCATATTTAAGGAATTTTAACAAGAGAAAAACGGACATTTTAAGTAAGAAATAAATTTTGGGTCAGCGGTGTAACTTGCAATGTATAAAAGGCTTCCCCTTGAGGGGAAGCTCAGACTGTCGAAAAAGTCGTTCCACCGCAAGTAACACGTCGTTATATTTGAATTAAGAACTAAAATTTTAAAAAGTTTATTATATATAAAACCACGCGTCTTTTATTGAAAAAGCGCGTGGTTGCTTGCTTTTTACGA
>JAZOBB010000136.1:0-5698 GCA_045595745.1 Clostridia bacterium
GCATAATTATATTTAAAATTGTATATTTTTTGTTCACTAATACTTATATAGGACAGAGAGTATTTAATTGTATATAAAAAAAAGATAGTCTGTCAATTTCAGTTTTGAAATATATAAAAAAATGTTAAAATAAATATTTACTTTTTTAACTTTAAATACTACAATAATTATAAAGTTTGATATACAAGGGACAAAAAGCCTTCCCCTTGAGGGGAAGGTGGGTTTTGCATAGCAAAACTCGGATGAGGTGGAAATAGAGAGAATAAAATAGCAAAAGATTTTGACGGATACTGCGTATCCTACACCTCATCAGTCAGCTGACGCTGACAGCTTCTCCTCAAGGGGAAGCCTTTAGAAAGACATTTTAATCATATGAATTTATTGACGGTTTTGAAAACCGCCGATAAAAACCGCCGATAAAAAGTGCCGATAAAAATGTGCCGACAAACTATTAAATTTTTTTGTCCCTAACTTGACAAAATCATATGATTGTTATAGTTTAATAATAAAGCAAGAGGAGAAGAGAACTATGCCAAAGACTGCAGGACTTCTTAAAAAACCTGTTATTGCAGGAATTGTTGATTATTTTTTGATAACCTTTGGAACGATTTTAATGACTGTCGGTGTGTATTTCTTTAAAATCCCCAACGGATTTGTAACAGGTGGAGTAAGCGGTATCGGTACAATTTTAGGAAAAGCGATTCCGTTTATAAGCTCTGGTCAGTGGATTATGATTATAAACGTTCTTTTGCTGATAGTCGGATTTATTGTTTTAGGAAAAATGAACAGCATAAAAACCGTTTATTGCAGTCTTTTGTTCTCTTTTTCAACATACATATGTGAGCTTATAATTCCTATTTCCGCTCCGCTTACCGACCAGCCGCTTTTAGAGCTTGTGTATGCAATGCTGCTAACCTCGGCAGGCTCGGCAATTTTGTTTAATAACAATGCATCGACAGGCGGTACTGATATCGTTGCTTTAATACTTAAAAAATACTCAAGCTTAGATATTGGCAAGGCTCTTTTAGTCACAGACTTTATTGTTGCCTCGTGTTCGTTCTTCACCTTTGGTATTGAGGCAGGATTGTTCTCGCTTTTAGGCTTGTTTGCTAAAGCCTTTTTAGTTGACTCAATTATTGAAAGCATTAACAGCTGCAAATATTTTATCGTAATAACCGAAAAGAAAGACGAAATAAGCAAATATATTATGACAGAACTACACCATGGTGCAACTGTAACAGAAGGTGTCGGTAGCTATACAGGCGGTCAGAAATATATGATACATACCGTATGCAAACGAATTGAGGCTGTGCGCTTAAGGCACACCATTAAAAAAATTGATCCGCATTCATTTATTGTTATAACCACTACGAGCGAAATAGTAGGGCGCGGATTCAGAAGTATATAAAGGGGATGTAAAAATAGTCCGGAACACAAAAGGCAAAATATTAAAAATAAAATCCAGAAACTTTTTAAATTTTAATCCTCTGAATAGTATTATGGAGCACAAAAATAAATGGTGTAAAAACAATTAGTTTTTACACCGTTTTTGTATTATTTCAATGCCTTAGTTTTCCACTTGCCTCTGCTGTAGAAAATCGCCGTTAATACTGCACCGAGTACCCACGAGAACAACAGCGAAATTTGGATACATTCGCATCTGCCGACAGGAAGCTCGGGTGTTCTTGTTAAGAACGATATTCCGTATGCTACGGGCACACGAATTAATACAGTTGTAATAAGCGAAATCCACATTGGTGTCATTGTATCGCCTGCTCCTCGCATTATACCTGCTAAGCTCTGTGTAACCGCCATAGCGATATAACCTGCGGCAAGAATTTTCATCAGATAATAGCTCATATCAACTAAAGAGGCGGTGTCAGTAAACACACTCATTAGCGGTTTTCCGAGCAAAAGAATTATGCCCGTTATAACAGCTGAACAGCCAACTGCAATAAGTGTACCTTGTTTAGCTCCCTTTGTTACTCGGTCATAAAGTCCAGCACCAACATTCTGACCTGCATATGTTGTAAGAGCCATACCAAAAGAAAAGTTAGGCATCATTGCAAAGCCGTCGACACGCATAATAACAACATTTGCCGCAATAAACTGTTCGCCGAACTGATTTGTAAGCGATTGAACAACAATCATAGCCGACGAGAAAATCGCCTGAGTAAGTCCCGACGGCAAGCCGAGCTTAATGGTGGTTTTAACAAAATAGCTTTTCAGTTTTAAATATTTTGGTTTAAAATCAAAAAATTCTTTCATTTTAGAAAGCTTTATAAAGCACAAAATTGAAGATACAATCTGCGCAATTACGGTCGCGAGCGCAACTCCGCCAACGCCCATCTTAACGTATGCTACGAAGAATATGTCCAGAATAATATTTATTGCTGTAGCAACCAAAAGATAAACAAGAGCTGAAAATGAATCTCCCATTCCGCGGATAATTCCGCTTAAAATGTTATAAAAACCCATACCGGCCATGCCGACTAACGAGATAATAAGATAGTCTGCACATCCGTCAATAATGGTATCCGGAGTATTAAGCATTACCAAAACCGGCCTGATAAGCGGTGTGGCAACCGCTATTAACAGCAAGCAGGCAATTGCGGTTATGGTTATACTGTTTCCTATGGTATAAGAAAGATTTTCTCGGTTTTTAGCACCGAAATACTGCGAAACCATTATGGTTGCTCCTGCTGATATGCCGATAAATAAAACAAGCAGCATATTTAAAATAGGAGCAGCACTTCCAACTGCTGCCAAGGCATTGTCGCCGATATATTTACCTACGACAATACTGTCGACAGTATTATAAAGCTGCTGTGCGATATTTCCTATCAGCATGGGCAGTGTGAACGAAACTATGCCCTTCCACGGAGTGCCGACTGTTAAGTCTGTCGGCGAATTTAGACCTTTTAACACGTTATTCTCCCTCAAATCCTATAAATTTTATCACAAAACAGTATAACATAAGAATAGTACTAAATTCAATATGTTCACACAAAATTAACAATAGTTTTTTGTTAAAATTTTTTCGACACAAAGCGCAAAAAAGTGCTTCATAATCTTGATTTTGTCTTTTTTTTGTGATAGTATTAATATATTGTTATAAAATTAACCAATTTAGGCACAGAAGGGATCTTTATCATGGCAAATTCATCAGAAAAAAAAGGCGGTTGGCGAAGCAACAAATGGGTAAGAGCGGCTATTCCGGCACTTTTGCTGCATTGCAGTATAGGAACGGTTTATTGCTGGTCCATTTTCAGTCAGGAAATCGCTGATTACATAGGCTTTTCTAAGGGCGCAACCGAATGGGCATTCAGCTTTGCAATCTTCTTTTTGGGAATGTCTGCTGCATTTTTAGGAAACGTAGTTGAAAAGGATATTCACAAATCATCACTTATTGCCGCTATCTGCTTTGCTGTCGGTATGGCAGGAACAGGCGGATTTATCTATTACGGCGGACTTAATCAGGGCAGCATTTTGGCTCTAGTTGGCATATACCTCTGCTACGGTCTTATTATGGGTATCGGTCTTGGAACAGGATATCTTTCACCGGTTAAAACACTTATGCTGTGGTTTTCTGACCGAAAAGGCTTAGCCACGGGTCTCGCGGTTGCCGGCTTTGGTGCGGCAAAGGCTATCGCAAGCCCCATTATGCAATGGATGCTAGGCGGCCTTGGCGAAGGCGGAATTTATAAAATGTTTTTAATTCTTGCCGCAGTATATTTTGTTATGATGTTTGTAGGACATTTATTGCTTAAAAAACCTGACGATTGGCACGAGCCTACTAATGCTGAAGAGAAAAAGAGCATTATATCTGTTTTAAAAACCCGTCCGATTAAAAACTATATAGGCATCTGGCTTATGTTTTACATCAACATTACCTGCGGTCTGGCTTTAATTTCTCAGGAAAAAATGATTGTAAAATGCATCGGCTTAGCGGGTGCAATAGGTATTGTTTCGACAGTATCGGCAATATTTAACGCAGGCGGCAGACTTGGTTTTTCTGCCTGGGGCGATAAAATGAAGGACAGAAATACCATTTATAAAATGATATTTGTAATTTCAATCGCTTTAACAGCACTGGTTATTTTAACCGGAGGCATAGAAAACGGCAAAGGCAACATTGTTTTAGCAGCACTTGTTTTAGTGCTTATTATGATGGTAAACGCAGGCTACGGCGGTGGTTTTTCAAATGTTCCTACCCTGCTTTCTGACCACTATGGAATGAGTAATATAAGCGCGATTCACGGAATTACACTCTCTGCGTGGGCTTTTGCAGGTCTTTCGGGTAATCAGCTTGCAACCTGGATTGTAAACAACTTCGGAACACCTACCGAGGCACTTAATCCGATAGGCTATCAGATGGTGCTTTATGTAACCATTGCTCTCTACATTGTAGCACTTATTTTAAGTATGGTTTTTGTAAAGCCTGTTAAAAAAGAAGAAAAATAAATATTTATGGGGATGTAAAAAAACTGATTTTTTACATCCCTTTTTACTTGCGTTAGTCTTAAAAATTTGATATAATTTCTTTAATTTGAACAATGAGGTGACATTATGAAGCATAAATTTGAATCTTATTATCTTGACAGTCCTTTGGTTACCGGTCGTGTTTTCGACGTTTTTGAACCTGAAGAAATAACAAAGGATATTGCCATTTTTATAGTTCACGGCGGCGGATGGCGCGGCGGCACACGTGCAAGCTTTCACGAAATAATGGAAGAGTTTAATAATCGCGGTTATATTGTAGCATCAACAGATTATCGCCTTTATGCAAAGGATGCTTTTGAACAGATTAAGGATATAAGAGAGACATATGACCGATTTGTATCTATTTTAAAAGAAAAAAACAGACCGCTTAAAATAGCTGTATACGGCGAATCGGCAGGTTCACACCTAGCATCATTATTGGTTTGTGCAAAACCCGGCGAATGCGGCGAAGAGGTTGAGCTTAAAAACGAGTGGGTTGTGCCGTACAGAGCAATGCTTCACGCAACCCCTGCCGACTTTCTGTATTGGGAGGGTATGATGCCGCAATTCTGGAATACGATGCAGAATATTGCAGGTGCACCCTATGATGAAGACCCCGAGCGTTATGAAAGACTTTCTTTAAAGAATTATATTGGTGCACATAATCCGCCTATATTCTTTATTGAGGCAGAGCTTGAGCATTTATTCCTTTCAGAGCATACCTTAAAATTTGCTAAAAAACATCGCGAGCTGGGAATAAAGTCACATTGGAAGGTTTATCCTCGCGTTGAACACGGATTTTTCTATACCTTAAAGCGAAAAACTGCAGTAGAAACCCTTGAAGATATTTGTCTTTTCTTAGATGATAAATTAGAAACTGAATTTTAATAATTTTTTATTGGGAATATAGATAAATTTTGGGTTATCTAATTAAAGTCAGCATAAAATCTAACAAGCGCAGTAGGTATAGACCAATCGCACATCGCATAGCTTGCGCTCTTGGGATACCCTTGCGTGGGCATTGTTAGCCAAATCAAAGATTTGGACAATGCTCCAAAACCAAAATTTATAGCCCGAAAACCGCCTGTTTTGCAGACATTTTAAGTATTTTAAAAAAAATTAAAAAAATTTAAAAAAAGTTCTTGACATTATGGTCTGATTCGTGTATAATACTATTTGTCGTTAAGCGACGGGTGATGCTGATGGGCGCATAGCT
>JAZOBB010000137.1:0-6485 GCA_045595745.1 Clostridia bacterium
CGGTCTTAAAGCCGAGGGAGTGCGCCACTTAATGCTCAGCTGGACACTAGGCGGATATCCGTCTGTAAACTTAAAGGTCGCATCACAGTGTCTGGTTGACCCGAGTGAAGAAAAGTATAATGAACTTTTAAAAAGCGAATACGGAGAGTATGCTGAAACAGTTAAAAAAGCGGCAAAAATATTCTCTGATGCTTTCCGTGAGTTCCCATTCCACTTAGACAGTGTATATCATGGTCCGCAAAACGCAGGCTCATCTAATCTTTTGTTCGAAAAGCCGACAGGCTTTACCGCTACAATGACCGGCTATTCGTATGACGATATCGACACGTGGAGAGCAAATTATCCGCGTGAGGTTTATTTAAACCAGTATAAAAAGTTAAGTGACAAATGGCGCGAGGGACTGGAAATTATTAAAAATATGCCCGACTGTGAATTTACTCAGGCTGCCTGGGCAGGATATGCTCTGTTCTATTCTTCATATCTGCAAAGTGAATTTATTTTAAGTCGTGATAGCGGCGACAAAGAAAAGCTCGCAAAAATATTATCAGAAGAACGAGACTTAGCATTTAATATGTATAAGCTTATGAACAAAAACTCGCTTATGGGATATGAAGCAGCAAATCACTACTACTTTAATAAGGGTATGATGGCAGAAAAGGTTATTTGCTGTGAATATCTAAAAGATAAGATGTGCTAATAAAAAGTCAGCGGCAAAATGAAAATCCTTTTGCCGCTGACTTTTTTCTATCCCACGTACATCTCTATATCCTCCAAACTTATATTCTTATGCAAAGCAAAATTAATTCCGTTTGCTACGATTTTTGCTGTTTTTTCAATCATTAAATCCACGTCCTTAGGTGTGACAATAAAATTGCCTATTGACGGATAAAGTGCCTCTTTTATAAGCCTAAACTGCTCGTCGCGGTCGAGTGACGAAAGCATTTTATAAAAATCACTGTTATTTTTTAAAGCGGTTGACAAAGAATCAGTTACAGCACCTAATGAATCTGCTGTTATGGTTGCAGCATCAATAACGGTGGGAACACCTATGGCTATAACAGGTATGCCAAGAGTTTTGCGGTTTAAAGCACGTCTTTTGTTTCCTACTCCTGCACCGGGAGCTATTCCTGTATCGCACAGCTGAATTGTTCGGCTGATGCGCTCCATACTTCTCGCCGCTAAAGCATCAATGCATATTACCAAATCGGGTTTTGTTTTTTCGACAACTCCGCGCACAATTTCTTCTGTTTCAATTCCTGTTATTCCCAATACTCCGGGCGATATTGCGCAAACAGAACGTATGCCCTCGGGCAAATGCTCAGGAAGATACTCGAGCATATGTCTGGTAACCATAAGACACGATATAACCTCAGGTCCTAACGCATCAGGTGTGACACTGCGGTTGCCAAGCCCGATAACCAAAACTGTATCGTCTTTTTTTAACTGCCCCAATGCCTTTATCTCATCTGCAAGCAGACGGCACAATTTTTCCATTTTTTCTGCATCGGCAGTTTTTACATCGGGAATTTCTATTGTTATATAGTTTCCAATGGGTTTTCCCATCTTTTTAGCTGCCTCTTCGGTTTCAATTAAAACGCGTGTAATTTTTGTATCGCCGTGGTCCTCTTTTTTCACCCCTACTCCAGAAATTTCTTCTGCCGCCTCGGTCAGCAGCTCGTATGCCTCCATTGCCAAATCGGTTCTTATATTCATTATTTTTGCCCTCCGTATAATCAATTTACTGATAGTATTAAGAAAAATTTATAAAAAAATAACAAAATTTGAAAAAAACCTTTTCAATCCGGTTAATTCGTGATATGATAATATAATATATAGGTAGCGAAACAAAACGGAGGCGATTAATTTGGAAAAAGAAAAATTTTATATAACCACCGCAATTGCATATACCTCGAGAAAACCGCATATAGGTAATACTTTTGAGGTAGTTTTAACCGATGCAATTGCACGTTACAAAAAAATGATGGGCTATGATGTATTTTTCTTAACAGGCACAGACGAGCACGGTCAAAAAATTCAGGAGGAAGCTAAAAAAGCAGGCATCACTCCTCAGGAGTATGTTGACAAGGTTGCAGGTGAAATTCGTTCTATCTGGGATTTGATGGGTGCTAAATACGATAAGTTTATACGTACCACCGATGACTATCATAAAAAAACTGTTCAGAAAATCTTTAAAAAGCTCTATGAGCAGGGCGATATTTATAAGAGTGAATACGAAGGCTGGTACTGTGTGCCAGACGAGTCATTCTTTACCGATACTCAGTTAGTAGACGGAAAGTGCCCTGAGTGCGGACGTGAGGTTGTCCGTACAAAAGAAGAGGCATATTTCTTTAAAATGAGCAAATATCAGGATGCTTTAATGAAGCACATTGAAGAAAACCCTGAGTTTATTCAGCCTGAAAGCCGTAAACGCGAAATGATTAATAACTTTTTGAAACCAGGACTTCAGGATTTGTGTGTATCACGTACATCATTTAACTGGGGTATTCCCGTTGAGTTCGACCCGGGTCACGTAGTTTATGTGTGGATTGATGCTCTTTCTAACTATATAACTGCTCTCGGCTTTGACCCTGATGGTGAAAGCTCTGAACTTTACAAAAAATACTGGCCGGCAGATGTTCATATTATCGGAAAAGACATTCTGCGTTTTCACACTATTTATTGGCCTATTATGCTTATGGCACTCGGCGAGCCGCTTCCTAAGCAGGTATTCGGTCATCCGTGGCTGCTTGCCGGTGCAGACAAAATGAGTAAATCGCGCGGCAATGTTATGTATGCCGATGATTTGGCACGTTTATTCGGTGTTGATGCAATCCGTTATTATTTATTGAGCGAAATGCCCTATGCTCAGGATGGCACAATATCTTATGAAACAATTATCGAACGTTATAACTCTGACCTTGCAAACACCTTAGGAAATTTAGTAAGCAGAACCGTTGCAATGATTAAAAAATATTTTGGCGGAGTTATAAAACCGCAGTGTGCAGGCGATTTTGATGATGATTTAATTGCCACTGCTAAGGCTGCAGTCGAAAAAACAGCTGCAAAAATGGATGAATACCGCACAGCCGATGCCTTGAGCGAAATTTTTGCTTTAGCTCGCCGTGCAAATAAATATATTGACGAAACTGCACCTTGGGTATTGGCCAAAGATGAGGCAAACCACGAACGTTTAGGCGGAGTTTTATATAACCTAACCGAAACAATAAGAATTTTAGGTGTTCTGCTTTCTCCGTTTATGCCAGAGACCGCAGAAAATATCTTTAAGCAAATCAATGCTAAAAAGACTGATTGGGAAAGTATACAAAGCTTTGGTGCAACAGTCGCAGGTGATACAGTAGGCGAAGGCGAAGTAATGTTTGCACGAATTGATGAAAAGAAAAAGCTTGAAGAAATCGAGGCGGAAATTGCAGCAAAAGCCGAGCCTGAGAAAAAAGAAGAGCCCAAAGAAGAAAACTTTATCGGCATAGAAGATTTTGCAAAGGTAGAGCTTAAAGTGGGTTTAGTGCTTGACTCAAAGCCTGTTGAGGGTGCTGATAAGCTTCTGGTTTCGCAGATTAAAATTGGTGACGAAACGCGTCAGATTGTGTCGGGCATAGCTAAATATTATGCTCCGACAGATTTAATCGGCAAAAAGGTTGTTGTAGTTACCAACTTAAAGCCTGTTAAACTGCGCGGTGTGTTGTCAGAGGGTATGATTTTAGCGGCATCGACCAAAAAAGATTTAACTGTTTTAACCGTTGACAAAGACATCCCCGATGGAACAAAAATAAGCTGATTTGTTTGCCGTTTTTTGTCATATTTTGAGTAAAAATGTTAGTTTTTAACAAAATAAACCAAAAACAACACAAAAACAAATTGCGAATCTGTTTTTATTACTGTATAATAATTAAGTTAATATGAATTTTTAAGAGAGAATATTATAGAAAGGAACGAATGAAATGAGCAAGTTTTTAGACAGAATTAAAGAACGTGCAAAGCAAGACAAAAAAACAATTGTTTTGGCTGAGGGCGAGGATATCCGCACCATAAAAGCGGCGGATATGATTTTAAAGGAAGGTATCGCAAACCTTATTATCTTAGGTAACGAGGACAAAATTAAAGAACTGGCAGTTGGTCTTGATATCAGTGCCGCAAAAATTATTGACCCCGAAAAGGCTGATAACTTACAGGATTTTGCTGACAAATTCTATGAAATGCGAAAAGCTAAGGGTATGACACCTGAAAAGGCTCTTGAAACAATGAAAAATCCGCTTTACTACGGTGTTATGATGGTTAAGCTCGATTTAGCTGACGGTCAGGTAGCAGGTGCAGTAAACTCTACTTCAAATGTTCTTCGTCCGTGCCTGCAGATTTTAAAAACAGCACCGGGCACAAAACTCGTTAGTGCATTCTTTGTAATGGTTGTTCCCGATTGTGAATACGGTCACAACGGCACATTTATTTATGCAGACAGCGGTCTTAACGAAAATCCCGATGCTGACGCAGTATCTGAAATCGCAATTTCATCTGCTGCATCATTTGAATCCTTGGTTGAGGCTGACCCCGTTATCGCTATGCTGTCTTACTCCACTTACGGAAGTGCGAAGAGTGAGCTGGTTGACAAAATGCAGTTAGCTACAAAGCTTGCTAAAGAAAAACGCCCCGACTTAAAGCTCGACGGTGAGCTTCAGGCAGATGCCGCAATTATTCCGGAAATCGGTCAGTCAAAGGCTCCGGGTTCTGAAATTGCAGGTCACGCAAACGTTCTGGTATTCCCCGACTTAAACTGCGGAAATATCGCATACAAGCTTACACAGCGTTTAGCTAAAGCCGAAGCATACGGACCTATCACTCAGGGTATCGCTAAACCTGTTAACGACTTATCACGCGGATGCTCAGCTGAAGATATCGTAGGTGTTTGTGCAATCACTTGTGTACAGGCACAGGCTCAGGCAAAAAATAAGTAATTTAATTCTATATGAAATAAAGTTGGAGGGTTAACAATGAAAGTATTGGTAATTAATACAGGTAGCTCGTCTTTAAAGTATCAGCTTATCGACATGGATACCGAAACAGTTTTGGCAAAAGGTCTGTGCGAACGTATCGGAATTGAAGGACCGAGAATTAAGCACAAGCCAACCGGCAAAGACCCTGTTGAAAAAGAAATTCCTATGAAGGACCATTCTCAGGCAATTCAGCACGTTTTGGCAGCATTAACCGATAAAGAGCACGGTGTAATCGACGATATGAGCGAAATTTCGGCAGTTGGTCATCGTGTGGTACACGGCGGCGAAGATTTTGCTTGCTCTGTTATCGTTGACGAGGCTGTTAAAGATGCACTTAAAAGATGCTGTGATTTAGCACCGCTTCACAACCCTGCAAACCTTATGGGTATTGCTGCTTGTGAAGAAGCTATGCCGGGTGTTCCGATGGTTGCTGTTTTTGATACTGCTTTCCATCAGACAATGCCTAAAAAAGCATTTATGTACGGTGTTCCTTATGAATATTACGAAAAGTATAAAATCCGTAAATACGGCTTCCACGGCACATCGCACTACTATGTATCAAACCGTGTTGCCGAGCTTATCGGAAAGCCGATTGAAGAGCTTAAAATTATTACCTTCCACTTAGGTAACGGTTCTTCTGTATGTGCTGTTAAAAACGGTAAATCTGTTGATACATCAATGGGCTTTACTCCTCTTTCGGGTGTTTTAATGGGCACACGTTCAGGTCTTTTAGATCCGGCTATCGTTACATATATTATGGAAAAAGAAAACCTTTCTTTAAAAGAAATGGACGAATTGCTTAATAAAAAATCCGGTGTATTCGGTATTTCAGGTGTAAGCAGTGACTTCCGTGATATCGAAAAAGCTGCAACTCAGGGCAACGAACGTGCTCAGCTTGCTCTTGATATGTTCGAATATGCAGTTCGCCGCTACATCGGTTGGTATGCATCAGAAATGGAAGGCGTTGATGCAATAGCATTTACCGGCGGTGTAGGTGAAAACAATGCTGTTCTTCGTGAAAACGTACTTAAAAATCACGAGTGGATGGGAATTAAGGTTGACCCGGTTAAAAATGCTGTTAAAGGAACAGAAACAGAAATTACCGGCGAAGGCTCTAAGGTTCGTTCTTTCGTTATCTTAACAGACGAAGAGCTTACCATTGCACGTGATACTAAGCGTTTGTTAGAGAATAAATGAGATTCATTCAAAAATATGTGGCTGTAGCAAAATGCGCACACCACACAAGGCAAATTAAAAGGATAACTAAACCTTTTAATTAAAGCAATAAAGTTAAAATAACATAAAACTTAATGTAGGAATTCGTCACTTGACGAATTCCTCAGACTGTCGAAAAAGTCGTTCCACCGCAAGTAACACGTCGTTATATTTGAATTAAGAACTAAAATTTTAAAAAGTTTATTATATATAAAACCACGCGTCTTTTATTGAAAAAGCGCGTGGTTGCTTGCTTTTTACGAA
>JAZOBB010000138.1:0-2464 GCA_045595745.1 Clostridia bacterium
GCATCGTGCATTAAAATTACTGCTCCCGAGCGACCTTTTGTTGTTTCTTGTATATTTGCAAGCTGTGTTGCTACCGACACATTATGCCCTTCTGCATCGCCGTTTAATGCATTCCAGTCAACATATGAATAATCTATTTCACTTAGTGCAATTTTATATTCATCATCCTTGCCTGCCGAGCCTCCGGGAAAACGGAATACCCGTGCATAACTATCTTCGCCTACGGCATTTATAACAACTTCTTCCGCTTTTTTAATTTCATCAAAAAATGATTCTTTCGAATCATAAACTGATTTATAGTCATGGCTGTATGAGTGATTCGCCAGAATGTGCCCCTCTTGCGCGGCTCTTTTTGCCATTTCAGGATATGCCTCGACCATTTTGCCTAACACAAAAAACGTTGCTTTTACATCCTTTTCCTTCAAAACATCGAGTATTCTGGGAGTTATATTCGAAGTAGGACCGTCATCAAATGTAAGATATGCTATTTTTTCACCCTCATAACCGTTATATGCCTCTACAAGTTCAGCCTCGAACTGAGGTGCAACTCCGTCTTCACGCGGTTTTGGTGTAGGTGTCGGCGTAGGCATTGATAGCTCCTGATTTTTATACGGACTGCCGATAATTGTTTCATCATACTTAGGAATGCTCAGGTTTTTTGCAATCCATACTCCGCTGACTAATGCCGCAATTATCAAAACAGGCAGACATACACGTATGAAAAATTTACCTATATTTAATTTTTTTCTTGGTTTATATCCCTTTCTGGTATACGTCGCCTTATAATTCTTTCTCATATTTACAACATAGCCTTTCCGCTTATTTTTTTATAACAAAGCCCTTATGTTTTTAGAATATCATAAAATTATTAAAATAGTGTTAAATTGACACCAAAAAATAAATTATTTTTAATGATAAATTTTACCTTTATAAAATATAATTTATTGAAAAATATAAATATGAAAAGGGTGATTGTTTGAAAAAATTATTTTGCTTAATTTTTATCGTATTTATCTTTAGCGGATGCAGTATTAAAACAGATGTTTCAAAAACAACATCGTCTGCAAGCATTTACAACGGTCTTTCGAACAAATTAAATGGCTGGGGACTAAAAAAAAATGTAAGAGCAGCTCCTGATATACCTCTTAGTGTGAGCGAAACACTTGCAAAATATAATGCCTTTTATATAGACACCGTGCCGCGCAGTCTTTATCTGACATTTGATGAGGGATATGAAAATGGCTATACCGCAAAAATTTTAGACGTTTTACGCGACAATGATGTAAAAGCTGCATTTTTTATAACAGGGCCATATTTAGAAAAGGAAACCGATTTGGTAAAACGCATGGTCGATGAAGGGCATATTGTCGGAAATCATACTGTAAATCACCCGTCTATGCCGAGTGTAACAGATGATGAAAAACTAAAGAAGGAAATAACCGACCTAAACCGCAGTTTTAATGAAAAATTTGGGCAAAATATGAAATACATACGTCCACCAAAAGGCGAATATTCTGAGCGCACACTTGCTTTATCAAACGATTTGGGATATACAAGTGTTTTTTGGAGCTTTGCCTATAAAGACTGGGAAACTGACAAACAACGCGGCACAGACTATGCCTATAAGCAGATAACCGATGGCATACACGACGGATGTATTCTTCTGCTCCACGCCGTATCAAAGGACAATGCCGAGGTATTAGACCGCGTTATAAAGGACTTAAAAAGCGAAGGCTACAGCTTTCGCTCATTAGATGAATTTGGAATGCAATAGATTTTTTAACTGGGATATTCTTTTTCTTCAAGGTTAATCTAATATCATAAAAACCTTGGAGGTAAAACTATTGCGCAAACCAATTTCACTAAAAAAGCGTTCGGTGATTTTTTTATGTCTGTTTTTGCTGTTATCAGCAGGACTCACCGTCGATTGCAAATTGCGATTTCCAAACCGCATTAATATATTTGAAGGAGAATCTTTAACACCTGACTGCACCTCATCTTTTACATTTGAAATACCTGCGGCAAACGGAGGTGTCCTGCAGGATGACGGCACCCTGGCATCTGATACCGCAATGCTATCGGGCAGCTTCGATGCTGAACTAAAGCTGTTCGGAATAATACCCGTTCGAACAATACAGGTTGACGTTCATCCTAAAGAAGAGCTTATCCCCTGCGGCAACACCATAGGAATAAAAATTTTCACACAAGGATTGGTGTGCGTAGGAACATCTGAAATTAAAAGCACCGAGGGCAAAGTTACCAGCCCAACACTAGACTTTGGAATACACGAGGGTGATATATTGCTTTCGGCAAACGGCACAGCCTTAGAGACGACAGAACAATTGGCAGACATCGTTGACTCTTCAAGCGGCAACAAAATCAGCTTTGAAATAGAACGTGACAAAAAGCATTTAACTCGCGAGGTATCCCCTGTAAATACCAAAGACGGATATAAATTAGGTCT
>JAZOBB010000139.1:0-9427 GCA_045595745.1 Clostridia bacterium
TGTGTCGATAAACTATCGACACACTGGCAGGCTTCGAAAAAGGAAGTTAGATTTTACGAATTTGAATTCGTCGGCGTACGTTGGTACGGTAGAGTTCAAATTCGTAAAAAGCAAGCAACCACGCGCTTTTTCAATAAAAGATGCGTGGTTTTATATATAATAAACTTTTTAAAATTTTAGTTCTTAATTCAAATATAACGACGTGTTACTTGCGGTGGAACGACTTTTTCGACAGTCTGAACTGCCGCAACGCGGCAGTTGTTTTTGTGTTTAAGATAAATTTTGGTTTAGCGCACAAGGTGTTAATTTATGTTGTAGGGGCGAATCACGATTCGCCCGTTTGCATTAGCACAATTTTATATCGGGCGATTCGTGAATCGCCCCTACCTTGTAATATAAACCAAAATTTAACTGAGTAAACCAAAATTTTATTGATTTTTGGTTTTGTTTGTGATATTATTGATTTGCGACATAAATCTGAATATTTGATATATACGTGTGTATTTTTATACCTTATGGTAAAAATGCATGCTCTTTTTCGCATACGTGTATGTCAAAAGGATTTGTGTCGCAACAAAAGTCATGCATTTTTCGGTGCATCGACTTTCGGTGCACTTTTTTTGTTTGTATTTTTACATATGAGTTAAGGTGTGCCGAGCAGGCTCCTTCGTTACCACACGAGTTTTCAAAGCAAAAACCCACCTTTTGGTGGGTTTTTGTCTTAGAAAAAATTATTTAATTATTCCCTTTAACCGTTCAACAGTTTCTTTATAACTTGCAAGCGGCAAACCGTCTAAAATTATTTCGGGTTTTTTCTTAAGTGCATCTATGCGTTTAAACATATGAGCAATTTCTAAATCACCTGTGCCTGCGGCTGCAAATCTTTTGCCTTTTTCATCAATTATAAAATCCTTTAAATGAATAATGCGGATTTTTTCACCAAACAACTCAAATGCTTCGTCAATCATATCGCGTTGTTTGGTGTGGTTTTCTAAATTAATCATATTTGAAATATCTAAAATTGCCTCTTGATTATCTGAATTTATATCATCAATCAATCGCTTCATAACTTTAGGCGTGCAAATGGGGCATTCCCATACTGGCTCTATGCCGACTGTAACACCCAGTCTTTCGGCTTTTTTTACCAAAGGCTTTAAATTCTTTAAAAATAACTGATAAGTTTCTTCAGAATGTGTCCTTTCAATATCAACCTTGTGCGGATTGTCAGCACATACCAAAACACCTGTTTCTGTGCCTATTACTGTTGCATCAAAATCTTTTGCATAGTCAATAAAATTTTCAAAACGTTTAAGCTGAGATTTTTGCAGTTCCTCATTTTCTGCAATAGGATTTATGTAACATCCCAAAACTGAAACAGAAAGCTTGTGATTATCAAGCTCTGTTTTAATTTTTTTTGATAAATTTGCATCATAACCTACTTCATCAAAATTTACATCACTTACAGTTTTTGCAAGCGCGAATTGCAAATTAATGACATTATTTTCGTTTGCTAAGGTGCACATATCCGAAAAGTTGTCTGCGATATCGTGCGCTCTTAATCCTAATTCGAAATTTTTAATATTCATTCTAATTTCCATAGCCTTTCTGCCCACAAATAGTAATTAAAAATACTTACGCTTCTCATTGTGGGCAGATAAGGCGTAATGGAAATTATGCACATCGCCGTTTTGTGACTTTAGTCACAAAAGCTCTGCGGTGCAATTAATTCCACCGGAGGTGTTTAACGTGATTTATCACGTTAAACACCTCTCTTTTAGAAAATTTTATATCAGTTACCTTAAAATGTCAATATAAATCCCTTGTTTTGTTGGAAATTGCATACTGAGAAAGATTGTGAACATTGAAAAAACAAAATTGCTGTGTTATTATTATACTAAGGGATTTTGTTTTGAAAGGAAGCTTTTTATGTTAAGAACTAAACCGGCAGTTTTTGCAGCGGGAAAGAATTATCATATTATGGTACCTGTTAGTGTACCGACTTTGATGTGGGTTCGAGTAGGAGATAAATGCTATTACGATGCAAGTAACGGCATAATGCGTTCAGAGGTTAAAGTTCATACTATGATTGTTCCTATGGAAGTTCTTGATAGAGAAAAGAAATATACTGTTTGTGTACGTAAAATTATAGAGCGCAAGCCTTATTTTACCGAGGTTGAGGATGTGGTTGAATATCCTTTTGACTTTAAGCCGGTAAGCGGTGACAGTGTGCGGGCATATCATATTGCAGATGCTCACACAATGGTTGAATTTCCGGTGAGAGCCGCAAAAAATTATGGCGATATTGATTTTTTGATTTTAAACGGAGACCTTCCGACTTACATAACAACAGAAGATGACGTTTTGGTTGTATATGAAATAGCCCAAGAGCTGACGGGCGGTAATATTCCGATTGTATTCTCGCGTGGAAATCACGATATGCGTGGAGTTGGTGCAGAGCTTTTTGCTCAGTGCACACCGTGCGTTGACGGGAAATCTTATTATACCGTTCGTTTGGGCAACATCTGGATTTTGATTTTAGATTGTGCCGAGGACAAGCCCGACGACCACGAGGCGTACGGGCATACGGTTTGCTGTCACGATTTTCGTCTGGCTCAGACTGATTTTATTAAAGATGTTATAAAAAATGCAGAAAATGAATATGAGGCAGAGGGCATAGAACATAAAATGGTGGTTGTACACAATCCCTTTACATATCAGCTAAAGCCACCGTTTAACATTGAAGAAGATATATACAGAGAATGGGCAAAACTGTTAAAAGACCATGTAAAGCCTCGTTTGCTCTTGTGCGGTCACACACACAAGCTTACTGTAAGTGAGGTTGGAGGCGAAAAAGATGCACTCGGTCAGCCATGTACTGTGGTTGTGGGCGCAGAGCCTGAAATATATGACCCTAAAGAGTCGGATAAAAAATCATTTAAAGGCGCAGGCTTAAGGTTTTCAAATGGCGAAATAGAAATTACATTTACTAAATGCACAGGCGATATTTTAGGAAAGTATATTGTGAAATAATGTAAAACAAGCGAATTTAATTTTAGAATTCTTATTCTTATATTATATGGAGAGCAGAGATATGTTTTTTAAAAAAATTGCATTACAACTGAATGATTTTTTTAAACGCAGCAGTCTTATGAGATTTTGGTTGCTTTCTTATATTGCGGTTTTAACGGTAATTCTGATTTTGGTTGGTTGTGCAGAAAATATATTTATCGGTTTTGTTATTGATGATACCATAATGCTTAAAACAGAGGAAATTAATACATTTGCCGATAAAATGGAAATGCTTACCGAAGAGTGTAAGCTGTTTGCAGCCAGACTGGCTGTTGATGACAACTTTAACGATACATATATGTTGGGAATTACCAACACCCAGGAGCATTTAAAAATTAAAGATACAGCACTCGATATTAAGCGGACAATGACACTAGTCGATGATTTTTTTGTGTATCTTAAAAAGGATAATATGATTATAAATTCGTTGGGGTATGTTTGTACTCCTGATGATTATTATAACATTTATTTTAAAGAATCGAGTCTTAAATACGACAGATGGGTAAGCGAAATTATAAATTGTCAGTATTCGGGATATCATGTGTTTGATATGGTATCGCGCAGCAGACTTGGCACCGAAACAAAGTTTTGTTATGCACTTCCTACAAAGGTCTTAAACGGAACAGAGGCCACCATATTTACTATGATAGATTCAGAACGCTACTCAAAAGAAATTGAAAAACTTAATGTCGACGAAACAATGTCGGTACTTATTTATGATGAAAACTCGAAAAGATATTTCCAAAAAGGCGAGTTTATTCCGAATGATGAACAGCTGACAGAGATGGAAGAAACCGGCGGTTTCTATGAAACCAGAGTTAACGGCAAAAAAGTGGTAATGAATTTTGTGCGTTCAAATTTTGCAACATGGAAATATCTGTTTGTTGTGCCTTACAGTGTATTTTGGGCAAGACTTATATATGTAAAGTATATTGGCTTTACAATAATTATTCTTTTGGCACTTTTGGGCATTGCGGGAATTTATCTTATAACAAAATACAATTATAAAACGGTTGCGGATATAATAAAGAAAATTGAAAAAAATTTCGAAGGTCAAAGCCGTGATATTAATGATAAAAATGAATATAGCCGAATAAATCGTATGATAGATGCGGCGGCACAGCTTAATGACAAGGTCGAAAAGCAGGAAAAACAGGTTAGGTCAGATGTAGTTCTTAAATTATTGCTAGGTTTGATAAATAATGACGTTGAAAACGGAAATAATAGTTACGACAGAATGTTTAAGACCGATAAATTTATGTCTGCGGTGTTCTGTACTGCGGCATACGAAAAGCTCTTTGAAAACGAGGCAATGAGCAGCAGCGAACGCTTTAGCACGGTTAAGCTGATTATAACAAACATTTTTACAGAGCTTATGGAGCCTTACGGAACAGTAGACTCGGTTGTAATTGAAAACATAGTTTTTCTGTTTTCGCCTGATGAAAAATATGTATCCTCTGCACGTGACATAATGTGTGAAAAAGCAGAAGAAACCGTTGAACTGATTAATAAATACTTCGAGCTTAACATAGTATGCGGATTAAGTAATTTGCATAAAGGAATAACGAATGTTTGCATGGCATATCGCGAGGCATTAAGTGCGCTTAATGTAGGTATGCAATCTGAACAGTATGCTGTAAAGGTATATAGCGGTCGTGATAGTGTTGGCAAAAACTATTACTATCCGGTAGAGCAGGCTCAATATTTAATTATGCTGCTTAACAAGGCGGATAGAGAAAGTGCACTGGGGCAGATTGATATGATTATTGATATGAACCATGATGCAATGCAGCTGGCTAACCTTAGAAAAGCGTTAATAACCGATATTGCAGGAACAATAATGAAAGCGGCTCAAAACATAGGTTATGAGCTGGATGGCGAAAAGCTGATGGATTGTGTTAACGTAGGGGATTATGCTGCAATCAGTAAGGTCTTTGAAACATATGTCGACAATATTTGTGATTTTGTAAACAAAGGGAGTCTTGGGCATATGGATACTATGGTTGATAAGGTTAATGCAATTATAGCAGACAATTATACCGATTCACAGTTTAATGTTAATATGATTGCAGATATGCTTAACGTTAATGCAAATTATTTGTCTGCCATATATAAAAGAAAAACAGATATGAATATGCTTGATAATATACGCACACTAAGAGTTAAAGAGGCGAAAAGGTTGATTGTCGATACTAAAATGCCATTAGAAAATGTTGCAAAAAAATCCGGCTTTGGTTCGGTAACGACATTTAACCGCGTGTTCAAAAAATTTACCGGTGTTTCACCGGGTGTTTACAGAAGTATGAATAAACAATAACAGAAAATGAAACTGTCACCTTTTGTGGCAGTTTCATTTTCTATATATCAATATATGGTAATTAAAGCCGACAATATCCAATATCTATGCGTAATTGTTAGAAAATGATTGTCAACCTAAGATTCTGCCGATTGTCTGTGGATGCTTTAGTAGGTTATAATATAGATGTTAAAATATTTAAAATTATTTTTTAGGAGATGATTTTTTATGTCAAAGTTTTTTAAAGTTATGGCACTGTCATTATCGCTTATTATGGCACTGTCCTTTACCGGATGCGGTAAAAAGACAGAAACGGGTGTTAAAGGCGGCGAGTCAAACCTCGGCTCATCTTATCCGCTCAACACCAATGAAACACTTTCTTACTGGATTCCGATTAACGAAAACATTACAGCAAGTGTATCAGAATTTGGAGAAACAGAATTTGCAAAAAAAGCTGAAGAGCTTACAGGTGTAAAGGTTGAATACCGCAGCCCTGCAATTGGTCAGGCAACAGAGCAGTTCAACCTTATGCTTGCATCAGGCGACCTGCCGGATATCATCGAAAATGGTTGGTTCGAATTCCCGGGCGGTCCTGCAAAAGCAATCAATGACGGATACATAATTCCGCTTAATGATGTATTTGCAAGCTATGCTCCGAATCTTACAGCATTTTTAAAAGAGCATCCTGAAGATGCAGACAAGATGATTAAAACCGACGAAGGCACATACTATCTGTTCCCGATGGTTCGTGACGGTGAAAAGCTTCTTATTACAGCAGGTATGATTGTAAGACAAGACTTGCTTGATAAGTTTGGTATTGAAAAACCCGAAACCTATGACGAATGGTACGATATGCTCGTAACCTTTAAAAATAACGGAGTTGAAATTCCGCTGGCATTTAATGCTACTAATACATATGAAATCGAGTCTCTGTTCCGTACCTTCGGTTCACCGACAGGATATTACAGAGATGGCGACACTGTTAAATATGCTCCGTTTGAACCTGAGTTCAAAGAAACCCTTACAAGACTTACAAAGTGGTTCTCTGAAGGACTTATCGACAAAAACTTTACAACAAGCGATTCTAAGATTCGTGAAGCAAATATGTTAAGCGGAAAAATCGGTGTAACCTACGGCTCAGGTGGCGGACAGTTAGGTAAATGGATTCAGGCTCTTCCGGAGGATTCTGAAATCAAGCTCGGAACACTTACTTACCCGACAGAAAAAGCAGATGAAATCGGTTCTAAATACAAGGGTATTACATGGCCTTATTCAGGTAGCGGTTCTGCGATTTCAACTGCATGTAAAAATGTAGAGCTTGCTGCAAGATACTTAGACTTCTTCTATAGTGAAGAGGGTCATATGCTTGCTAACTTTGGTATCGAAGGCGAAAGCTACACAATGGTAGACGGTCAGCCGAAATATACTGAAAAAATTACAAACAATCCTGATGGTTTATCAATGAGCCAGGCAATGGCAATGTATATGCGTTCATATTCTGCAGGCACAATGATTCAGGACGAACGTTACATCGAGCAGTACTATGCACTTCCTGAGCAGCAGCAGGCACTTGTTGACTGGGCAGAAGAAGTTAAGTACACCGACAGCTTCTTATTACCGCGTGTACTTCCGACTGCTGAAGAAGCATCAGAAATGGCGGAAATCAAGAACAACTCTGACACATACAGAGACAATATGATTTTAAAATTCATTACAGGAATTGAACCTCTTGAAAACTTCGACAAGTTTGTTGAGCAGTTAAAGGCTTACAAGGTTGAAAGAGGAATAGAGATTAATCAGGCTGCATACAACCGTTATCTGGCAAGATAACAAGCCCTAAGGAGAGAATATAAACTATGAAAACAAATAAAACCACAGTACAAAGCAAGGTACGGCTCAAGCCGTCCCTTGCGGTGGATATAAGCCGTAACTGGTGCTTATATCTGATGGTACTGCCGCTTGCGTTGTATTACATTATGTTTCACTACGTTCCGATGTTCGGTCTTGTAGTAGCATTCGAAAACTATACACCGATGCAAGGCATATTCGGAAGTGAATTTGTTGGCTTTGATAACTTTATTAAGTTTTTCCAGAGCCCATACTTCTGGACACTTTTAAGAAATACAGTAAGAATCAGTCTTAGTGTATTGATCTTTAGTTTTCCGGCACCGATTATACTTGCGCTTTTATTAAATGAAATAAAAAGCAAGAAATTTCGCTCGATAACGCAGACTGTATCATATCTTCCGCACTTTATATCACTAGCGGTTGTCTGCGGTATGATTAAAGACTTTACACTTGATTCAGGTATCATTAATGATGTTGCGGCATTCTTTGGCTTTGAAAGAGTATCAATGCTTTCTAAACCCGAATATTTTGTTCCGGTTTATGTAGTATCAGATATCTGGCAGCACCTTGGCTGGAACTCAATCATTTACATTTCGGCCTTGACTGGTATTAACCAAGAGCTTTACGAAGCTGCTCAGATTGACGGTGCAGGTAAATGGAAGCAGATGCTTCACGTAACACTTCCGGGTATTGCCCCGACAATCATTATAATGTTACTCTTAAAGATTGGTAACATTTTAAATATCGGCTACGAGAAAATTATCCTTTTGTATAATCCGCTTACATACGATACGGCAGACGTATTGCAGTCGTTTATTTACAGACGAGGCTTGCAGGAGTTTGACTGGGGATATTCAACCGCAGCAGGTATGTTTAACTCGGTAATTAATACTATACTTTTGATATCTGCTAATAAAATAAGCAACAAGGTATCAGAAACAGCATTGTGGTAAGGGGGCGAAAGAATTGAAAATAAAAGAAAGCTTAAGCTATAAAGTATTTAAAGTAGTTGACATAATAGTTCTTTCGTTCATTGCTTTAGTGTGTCTTTACCCGATGGTATACGTATTGTTTGCATCTCTGTCCGATTCGTCACAGTTTATGCAACACAGCGGTCTGTTGTTTAAGCCTTTAGGCTTTACATTAGATTCGTATATCGCAACAACAAAGCATCCGATGATAGTATCAGGTTATAAAAACACTCTTTTGGTGCTAGTTGGCGGTTTGGCGGTTAATATGGCATTAACTGTAACAGGTGCATATGTTTTGGCATCTACAGAATTTCGCTTTAGAAAAATATTTAATATGCTTGTAACATTTACAATGCTTTTCTCGGGCGGTATGGTGCCACTGTATTTAGCAGTAAAAGCCTATGGCTTGTTAGACTCTTACTGGGCATTGGTAATACCAACAGCAATTAACACTTTTAACCTTATTATAATGCGAACTGCTTTTGCAGGATTACCGCCAAGCTTGGCAGAATCTGCACGACTTGACGGAGCGAACGATTTTATAATTATGGCACGAATCGCGCTTCCTTTGTGCATGCCCACCGTTGCGGTAATTGTACTTTACTACGGTGTTCAGCATTGGAACGCATGGTTCCAAGCAATGCTGTACTTACAGTCAAGACAGAAATATCCGCTGCAGTTAATTCTTCGCGAAATACTGCTTCAGAACGATACTTCTTCTATGACAGGACCTGGTGGAGCGGATACAATTGGTATGAGCGATACCGTAAAATATGCGGTTATTATCGTATCAACCTTGCCAATTTTGGCACTTTATCCCTTCTTACAAAGATTCTTTGTAAAGGGTGTTACGGTCGGCGCGGTTAAGGGCTGATTTTTAAAAGGGGAATGGGAAAGTATAAAGGTTTTTTAGGTGCGTTTTTTGTATAGCCAATAAACCTAGTAGGGGCGATTCACGAATCGCCCGCCTAAAAATTTGTGTTGACGTGAACGGGCGAATCGTGATTCGCCCCTACAAGCATAAATTTAATAGTAAATGTAGGCAATGACGGTTTTCGACACTCCGCAAGAAATAGAAAAATGGTTTGTTTAAAATGCTAAACCCTACAAAACCTAAAATGCAAAAAAATATAAAAGGAGACATAAAAATGAAATTCAAAAAATTACTCAGTTTACTTGTTTGCACACTTTTAGTAGTGTCAACATTAGGAGTATTTAATGTTGCGGCTGCAGCTAACGCAAC
>JAZOBB010000140.1:0-3041 GCA_045595745.1 Clostridia bacterium
ACCCTCGATAATTGATTTTGTATCTAAGCCACGCACCGATGCGTATGTGTCAAGCTCGTTAAAGAACGAAACTCGAAGAGCAAGGTAAGTATTTGCAAACAGCTTTACAGCCTCTGCCTCGGTCGGATTCATAAAACGAACCTCGATATCTTCTTTAACCGCTCCCTGCTTTAAAAGCTCTGAAAAGGTTTGTGCCGCCTTTTCTAAGCGTTTGTTACCCACAGGCACACCAACTATAATACGAGAGGGATAAAGGTTATCATAAAGTGCACGACCCTCTCTTAAAAACTCGGGGCTGAACAAAATATTATCACAGCAGAATTTTTCTCTTGCCTGCTCGGTAAATCCAACGGGAACGGTTGATTTTATTACAATAACCGCGTCGGGATTGACCTCTATTACCTGCTCGATAACACTTTCAACTGAAGAGGTATCAAAATAGTTTTTCTTTTCATCATAATTGGTCGGTGTTGCAATTATGACAAAATCCGCATCTTTATATGCCTCATTTATATCTGATGTGGCAACCAAATCAAGATTTTCTTTGGCTAAGTACTTTTCTATTTCGCTATCAGCGATAGGTGATTTTTTATTATTTATTAAATCAATCTTTTTTTCTACAATATCTACCGCACGTACACAGTTATGCTGTGCCAGCAAAACTGCCATTGAAAGACCCACGTATCCTGTTCCTGCTACTGCTATTTTCATATTATTTAACTCCTTTACTTTTTAATGCTTTATTTATCGGCACCTCGCGATAACATAAAGCGAATGAAAATAACAATTCCAGTCCCTATGGTGGCTCCTATGGCAACTGAGAATCATTTTATTTCTATTTTATTTTTCCGTTAAATAGAATTCTTTATACCATTTAGCAAATCTTCTTAAACCCTCTCTTAACGAGGTTGACGGTTTAAAGCCAAAGTCACGTTCTAAGGCTGATGTATCTGCATAGGTAACGGGCACGTCACCCGCCTGCATGGGCACTAACTTTTTATGTGCCTCAAAGTCATAGTCTTCAGGAAGAACTCCTGCTTTAGTTAACTCCTGCTGCAAGATATCCACAAAATCCAAAAGATTTTCGGGACTGCTGTTACCTATGTTATACACTCTGTATGGCGGAACGGGAAGACCGTCATCGCCCGTAGCCTTTTCAGGTGCACATTGCATAATGCGGCGAACACCCTCAACAATATCGTCAACATAGGTAAAGTCGCGCTTGCAGTTACCGAAATTAAATATTTCGATAGTATCACCTTTTAAAAGCTTGTTGGTAAAGCCAAAGTAAGCCATATCAGGTCTGCCGGCAGGTCCGTAAACCGTAAAGAAACGAAGACCGGTAGACGGGATATTATAAAGCTTTGAATATGCGTGTGCCATAAGCTCGTTTGACTTTTTGGTTGCTGCATAGAGCGAAACAGGGTTATCTACCTTATCATCTGTTGAATACGGTATCTTTTTATTTGAGCCGTAAACAGACGAGCTAGATGCATATACCAAGTGTTCAACCGGATGGTTTCTGCAAGCCTCTAAAATGTTGTAAAAGCCGACTAAATTCGATTCGATATAAACTCCCGGATTGGTTATTGAATATCTTACACCTGCCTGAGCTGCCAGATTTACAACAACAGCGGGTTTATAATCTTCAAAAATTTTATCAATAAGCTCTTTGTCTGCAATGTTGCCCTTTACAAATGTCCATTTGCAGTCACTTTTTTCTGCTAACTTTTCAATTTCGTTTAGGCGATATTCTTTAATAGATACATCATAATAGTCGTTCATATTATCAATACCGATAATATGTGCGCCTTTTAATGTTTTTAAAAGCTCGTTAACCAAATTTGCGCCTACAAAGCCGGCTGCACCGGTTACGAATATAGTATTATTATTCAAATCTACATTTGGTGTCAACATTTTATTTTCCTCTTTCTTGTGATATTATATGTAAGCATTACAACGACAACCAATAATAATCCGCCACTAGCTCCCGAAAAATCAATTAATACATCCTTAAGACAGCTTGTTCTGTCACTAAAACTTTGAATAAACTCATCGGCGACAGCCACACTCATTGATAAAAACATGGGCAGGCTTATAAATAGTTGCATTGTTTTTGCATATACACACGCAAAAACAATACCAAGATTAATGCCAAGCATTGCAAATTCTATAACATGTGCAGCTTTTCTTGTGTATTCACTTAACTCTTTTTCCTCTATCTTTTTATTAGGATCAACAAAAGGTCTAATTTTTTCAACTATTTTGTCACTTCTTTTTAATGACTTATCAGATTCTTGAAATGAATTATAAAATATAAAGCTTGTAATAAACAGTGATATTATCGTGAAAATAACAATACAAATGTTTAATTTATTTTTTTCATTTAAATTAATAATCATTTAGTTATTCCTTTATATTCTTTCTGGATTTTTTCATAGCTTTCAAGATTGCCTATATCATAGCGTTTACCGGGCATTTCCATTGCATAAACCTTAGTCTGCTCACACAGCCACGCGATATAACTGCCGGGAGCATCTACGCCGCAGCCTGCCTCGATTCCTTTTGCAATTAAGCGGGCATCTTCTTTTGTGTAGTAATAAAACGGAGGACAGCACCAATTTGATTTTGGCTCTGCCGGTTTTTCTTCCATTTCGGTAATCAAGTCATTTTCGTCAATTGTTGCTACACCGCTTTTTGTGAGGCGTTTTGCATCTGCCTCGTAATAACGCATAATGCAGGAGGCATTTTTTTCTTTTGCATATTTCATAAACTTAGTCAGGCTAAAGTCTAAAAGATTGTCGCCTGCCAAAACAAGCATATCGTCATCTAATGACAACTCATCAATCGCAAACTGGATGTCGCGCACAGCACCAAGACGGGTTTCGTTACTGCTTGTACCGTCATCGACAACAGTAATGGGATAACGAGACTCATCTGCCCACTTTTTAAAATGCTCCACAAATTTGTGGTTAGATATTACAACGTATTCATCTACCAGACCTAAGGTATCAATATCCTCAATCAGATGGTCTAGGATT
>JAZOBB010000141.1:0-3364 GCA_045595745.1 Clostridia bacterium
AACAATGCTTTTGATTTTGCGAATAAAATCGTTCATTATTTCGATGCATTCATTAAGGTTGTCATCTATATAATCAAAGCAATATATCTCGCGCATAAGTCGGAGGCCAAGCGGTCTTAGGAAGACAAATTATTGTGCCAACTCCTTGGCTCACAGAACGACATGGCTACGATCCGACTTAACAATGCTTTTGATTTTGCGAATAAAATCGTTCATTATTTCGATGCATTCATTAAGGTTGTCATCTATATAATCAAAGCAATATATCTCGCGCATAAAATCAAGTTCAATGCCGTCTGCATCATATCGGTTAATTTGCTCTTTTATATAATCAAGCATCATTGTACGAACTTCACTTATTTTATAATTAAGGCATTCACCAAAATATCCGTATTTTTTGCCTAATAGCCATCCGTTTTCTTTTGCCTTATAGAAAAACTCACTTTTTAACCACGACTGCACGTGACAATCATTCATACGAACAGATAACCACGCCTTTTTGCCTATCTCTTTACATCTTTTTATCCATACATCATACGGGTCTGTGCCATATTCTTTATTTATTTTATAAATTCCTTTATAAAAGTCTTTATAGTCAACCACTTCGCCATTATCTACGGTTTGCAGATATTTATCAGCATAAGTTGACCAAAATTCAGTATCTGTTGCAGAATACTGAGAAAAAATGCAGAATAAAATATCTGTTACAGGGGTATCTTTATACATATCTACAAATGGATAAAGCATTTCTTGCGAAAAGTTTTCGTTTTCTGAAAGACTGTTTAAAAATGGTGTAACGGTTGAATTTATGTCAATATTACAATACATAGCCATAGTTTTCCCCCCTTAACAAGATAATTCGATAACAACAGCTGCCAGTAATTTTGCTCTTTCCGCGAGCGACTTTATTTCTGCTTTTTCATCTAATGCATGAAGATTATAGCCTGTAATTCCTATTCCGTCAACAGTCGGAATGCCTGCCTCGGTTGTATATGCCGCGTCTGAGCCACCTAGTGTCTGACGCATTTTTAACTCACCAAAGCCATATTTAATACTGATTTCATTTATTTTATTAAACAGATCTACATTAAAGTCTTTTAACTCCATAGGAATTCTGTCAGAAACTATTTCCAGCTCAGTTTTTGAACCCTCAACATAAGATTTTTTTGAAAGCTCATCAAAATATTTTAAAATTTTATCATAATCTGCCATCTTTGTAATTCTTGCCTCGATATTAAAGCTGCATTTATCGGGCACAACGTTAGATGCTCTGCCGCCCTCAATTAATCCGCAGTTAAACGATGCTATGCTGTTTAGCTCAGAGCTTAACACCTCTGAAATTTTGTACACAGCCTCGTTTATCGCATTTATGCCGAGCTCTTTATCCTTTGAATGTATGCTTTTGCCCGTAACAGTAAATTTTGCATTTATAATACCGCCACGTTCGGTTGCTAAAGTTCCTAAAACCATTGGCTCTAAATTTAAAAATGCTATAGAGCCTTTTGCCTTTTCGCAGATGTATTCAATGGTTTTTTTGTTTGACAAACGGCTTGAAACCTCTTCATCTGACTGAAACAAAAATCTTATGTTTGCCTTGTCAAAGCCTGCCTGTTTAAGTGCGTTCATCGCAAGCAGACCTACTGCAACTCCACCCTTACAGTCGCACACACCGGGACCGTAAATAAACTCGCCGTCACGTCTAACTGGCGGATATCCAAAATCACCTTTTTTGTGCACTGTATCCATATGTGCAGAAAAAGCAATAGTCGGTTTATCGTCTGAAACAATAAAGTCAATTAAAAGACAATCACCCGATTTTTCAAAGCTTACCCTTTCAAATGAATATCCGTTGTTTTTTTCGAAATCAATTATGTAATCAACAACACGGTTTATGGCATCTTTGTCGGTTGAATTACTTTCTATGCTGCATATTTCTTCTAAAAAGTCAAGATATTTATCTGACATAGCATCAATTTTAGCTGACACATCATTATAAAGCATATTAACTCTCCTTTATTTAAGTGATAAGGTTTCGCCTGCTTTTACGCAATACGTCTTGCCGCTTATATCAAACCAAACATCGATAGCCGACGGATTGTGAATAAGAGTTTTATCGTAGCTTGTATATAGCCTTTCGTACGCTTTTACATAATCATATATTTCAATATTTGTAGCATACCAAATATGCTCGTGACCACCAATGTATTTTGCAAAATTTTCAATTACGTCCCAGTTATCGTTATTATCAAACTCGTAGCTGTGACCCCAAAGATAAAACATCTCGTTATTAGCACAAGGATGCTGACCTTCAACAAACTTTTTTGCCAATTCTTCCAGTTTATCGGTGGTATGGTGACAAGTCGGATGAAGCGCAAGCCAGTTTTCGGGAAAACTGAAATTGAAGGTAGATTTAACAGTTCTTGAATATGCAATACCGCATTTTTCTAAAATATCAATAACCTTGTCGTTATATGTGCCGTAAGGATATGCCATACCTCTTGCGATTATTCCGTACTCGCGTTCGATATTTTTTCTGTCTTCGGTTATTTCATAGATGATTTCAGTTGAGTCAAGTTGTTCTAATAAAGGATGTGTAAGTGCATGCACCGCAACCTCGTGCCCTGAATTTATGTAAAGCTCTTTTGCCTCAGAAAGCTTTAGTCTTCCATAAAATTTTTCTCGCACGGCATCTTCTGCTAAATAACGTTCCGTATTAATGTTAAAAGTGCCTTTTAAACCGTACTTATTCATAATTTCGATAAGTCTTATGTCCTGAACTACTCCATCATCATAGCTCATTGTGAAAACTTTGGTCTTTCCGTCCTTTAAGCGCATTCGCATATTAACACATCCTTGTTTTTTATATTCTATGTTTTCCATTGCAAATCGAATAAAATTCATATGCGTTTATTATACATCAAAAAGCTATTAAATGCAACTCAATATAACAACAAACCGCACCATTTTATGTCAAAAATATAAAATGGTGCAGTTAATTTTTTATTAAATTCAGCTATGAAAATTCAGGCCGCCTTTGGCTTCTTTTATTTCCTTTTTTACATATGTAGAGTTTTTAATTTTTTCATTAAGCTTTTCCAAAAATTCGTCCTCGTCAAAGGGAAAGTTTACCCAATCGTCATTCCAAGTTGATAAATATACGGCATTTGAAATTGCCAGACTTTTTATACCCTCTTCACCCGGGGCTATAAGCTTTTCGTCAAAAAGTATTGCCGATATCCAATTGTTAATCATATCTGCCTGACAGTCATCAACAGACTTTTCTTCATAATCAACAGTTATCTCTTGCATTGGGATTGGTCCTGAGGTTGTATCGGTTGTTTTGTTGAACTCTTTTTCAGACATA
>JAZOBB010000142.1:0-6626 GCA_045595745.1 Clostridia bacterium
GCATCTGTCGCTGTGCGGTCATAATCAACGGGAAAGGTCATCGCCTCGAAAATTCTGGGATTCTCGTTGTGATAAAAATAATCATCACGCAGCGCACAGCCAAAGCTTATGCCCGAAAGTTTTACTGCAAGCTCTTTTATGTCAAGCTCTTTGTCCGATATATTCTCAACCACTCTTCGGCAAGTAATTTCGTCGCCTTTATATGTAAAATACAAATCATCACGCAAAGCACCGTCAAGCTCTGCTGACAGCACAGCCGTGCCTTTTTCTTCACAGATTTCTATATCGTACTCTAAATCAAGCTCTGACCCGTCTGCCATAACAACATAAGGGGTTAACAAAAGCTCTCCGCAACCTAAACCATTTAAAACAGAAGATAATGTTTTTTTGCTCATATTTATACTCCTTTCATATATTTTTTATATATTTTATCATTTTTTAAATCAAGGTACAATAAGCATTTTTTTAGTTTAATGTGCAATTTCTTAGTTTTTAATAAACTTAAAGTGATTTATTGACTTTAATTTTTTAAAATGCTATAATTTAGTCGAATAATTAATTAGAAGGTGATTTTATGCAGTCTATATCTGCAGCAGTTGAAAAGCACAAACAGTTAATTTTAGATGCCGAAAGATTTATCTGGCATCATGCCGAAACAGGATACAAAGAAAAGGAAACTTCCAAATATTTAGAAGATGCTTTTAAAAAGCTCGGCTATGACCTTGTTTTAGCAGAAGGAATAACGGGCTTTTATACAGTTTTAGACACCGGTCGCCCCGGACCTGAGGTTTTAATTTTAGGCGAAATGGACTCAATCATCTGCCCCGATCATCCTGAGGCAAACCCAGAGACAGGTGCAGTTCACTCCTGCGGTCACAATGCGCAATGCGCTGCACTTTTAGGAATTGCAGCCGCTTTAAAAGAACCGGGAATGCTTGATAATCTTTGCGGTAAAATCAAGCTTTGTGCAGTACCTGCTGAGGAACTTTTAGAAATCGAATACCGTTCTAACCTTAAAAAAGAAGGTAAAATTAAATATTTTGGCGGAAAAAGTGAATTTATGCACAGAGGATTCTTTGAATCTACCGATTTGGCATTTATGGTTCACGCATCACTCGCTTTTACGGCACGTTTAGGCTCTGTAGGTTGCCTTGCTAAAAATATTATATATAAAGGAAAGGCATCACACGCGGGCGGAAGTCCGTGGAACGGCATTAATGCTCTTTATGCGGCAAACTGCGGTTTAAATGCAATCAACGCAATACGCGAAACCTTTAAAGAGGCTGATATTATAAGGGTTCATCCAATTATTACTCATGGCGGCGATATGGTTAATGCGATTCCGGGCAACGTAACTTTAGAAAGCTATGTGCGCGGAAGCAGCTTCGAAGCAATCGAAGATGCAAACAAAAAAGTTAATCAGGCTCTTTGCGGCGCAGCTCTTTCACTTGGTGCAAACATAGAAATCATTGACAATCCGGGATATGCTCCGCTTGTAAACGACAAAAATATGATACAGGTTGCAATAGACGCTGCTAAAATCGCAATGCCTGAAGTCGAATTTACATTTAACAACGTTATGGGCTCAGGCAGTACTGATATGGGCGATTTATCTACCGTAATGCCTGTTGTTCATCCTTACGCAGGCGGTGCTCAAGGTACATCGCACGGCGCAGACTATTATATAGTTGACCCTGTTGCTGCTTGTGTTACAAACGCAAAATGGCAGATTGCCATGCTTAATCTTCTGCTTAAAGATAACGCAAAACGAGCAAAAGAAATTATTGCTGACTTTAAACCTTTATTTGCTACGCAAAAAGATTATCTTGATTATATTGATACACTAAACTCCTCAGGTGACAGAATCACTTATAACGAAGACGGTACAGCTGAGGTTAAATTTGAATAAAGAAAGGAAATTATTATGGATTTTTTAAAGCTTGCATCTGACAGATATTCTGTTAGAAGTTTTGAAAACAAACATTTAGAAAAAGAAGATATTGATAAAATTTTAGCAGCAGCTCACGTTGCCCCCACCGGATGCAACTATCAGCCACAGAGAATTCTTGTTATGAATACCGACGAGTCGGTAGAAAAATTAAAAGGCTGCACCAATTCGCATTTTAACGCACCCTGCGCTATGCTTGTTTGTTATAACAAGGAAGAGTCATGGGTAAGAAAAAGACACGACGGAGCTTTGTCTGCTCCTGTCGATGCAGCAATCGTAACAACGCATATGATGCTTATGGCTCATTCAATCGGTGTAGGCTCTTGCTGGGTAATGAGCTTTGACCCGTTTAAAATGCGTGAGGAATATAACATTCCCGAAAATCTTGAGCCTTTAGCTTTGCTGGTTATGGGATATCCAACAGCAGACAGCAAGCCGATTGATATGCATTCAACATTCAGACCTATGGAAGAAGTTGTGTTTTACGAAAAGTTTTAAAAAATAAAGCGTTGCATATGCAACGCTTTATTTTTAACCTTTATTGTTATATTATTACTTTTTGTCCGTTTTGGGCACTTTCATATATTGCAAACATTGTATCCATTGTATCTTTTACATCTGCAAGCGAAAAGCTTACTTTATTTTCATAAAAATCATAAAGAGCCTTAGCATGACCGTTACCCCAATAGTCTTTGCCTTTAAATTCCTGAGTATCTGTGCATATAATTTCTCCGTTTGAAATAAGCATACCGTCAACATATTTAAAGCTTCGGTTTTCAAACTCAAACTCAAGCTGCATTGATGAATTTTTACAGTATGCATTAGTTGCGTAAAAAATACCTGTTGCACCTGATTCATACTTAATATATGCATCAATCGTATCTTCAACCTCAATAACACCTTGCAAAGAGCTGTTGTGCATAGATGCCGAAACCTCTTTGGCTGCGCCCATAAAACACATCATAAGATCTAGGGTGTGAACTGCCTGATTTATCAGCACTCCGCCGCCCTCTGTTGCTTTTTTGCCTCGCCAGTCTGCCGCATTATAATATTCGGCACCTCGCGACCACGTTAAAATTCCTTTTACACCTATCGGCTTTCCAAGAGTTTTATCGCTCTCTAGAATACGTTTTAATTCTTCTATGCAAGCATTTTTTCTGTTTTGAACAATAGGATAAATATTTGACACATCATATTCTGAAAAAATTTTGTCAAGCTCATCTTTTGTCATCACGGCAGGCTTTTCTACAACCACTTTTTTGCCATGTTCTAAAGCCTTGCAGGTCATCTCATAATGCAGATAATGCGGAGTACAAATATGAATAACATCAATATTTTTATCATTTAAGCACTCATCAAAATGGTAATATGCTTTAGCATTATACTGCTCGGCAGCTTTATCAGCACGGGATTTATCTATATCGCACACAGCATATAGCTTAGCACTTTTTAAGTTCGATAAAACCTCTGCATGAACGGGACCGATCGAGCCATAGCCTACAATACATGCATTCATCATTTAAAATCCCCTCTTTTAAAGATAAACGTTATTAATAAGTTCCCGTTGTATCGGCATAAACCTTGTTAACCTTTTTAACAACGGTAGAATTTTTAATCTTGTCCTGCAAAATTTCGTAGAACTTATCATCGGGGAAGTTTTTAACATCTATTGTTTCGCCTGTCCACGCACTTAAATGAATTGCGTTGGATATGGTAAGACCTAAAATTCCGTCTTCGCCCTTAGCCAAAAGCTCTTTTCCGCTTTCTAATGCATTTGCAAAATCTTTTAAAATGCCTACGTGCTGCTCGCCACCAGAAAAATCACACGGAATATCGCAAGCCCAGTTTTCGATAATACCAAACGGCACCTTGTTAGTTCTGTTATATTCTCTTTCAGAGATTACATTGCGATTAAAGGTAATTTTGTTATTTTCGACTACGATTCTACCCATATCGCACGCGATTTCAAGTCGGTTTGTTCCCGGAGATTCACCGGTCGATGTTATATATTCACCTGTTGTACCGTTGTCATATTCAAAATATGCCATAACATCGTCTTCCACCTCGATGTCGTAGTATTTTCCGAAAGATACCTTAGAGTAAATTCTGTCAGGAACTCCAAACAACCATTGCCACAAATCAAGCTGATGCGGATTCTGATTTATAAGTGTTCCGCCGCCCTCGTCCTTCCATGTAGAACGCCATGTACTGCTGTCATGATATGCCTGAGGTCTGTACCAGTTTGTTATAATCCAGGTAACTCTTTTAATGTGACCTAAATGTCCGTCTTTAATCATCTGACGAAGCTTTTGATATACAGGATTTGTTCTTTGGTTATACATAATACCAAAGAGCTTTCCAGATTTTGCAGCGGCCTCGTTCATTTCTTTAACCTGCTTGGTATAAACACCTGCAGGCTTTTCTGTAATAACGTTAAGTCCGTACTCAAATGCTTTAATCGCAAGTGCCGGATGGTCATAATGCGGAACCGCGATTAAAACAGTATCGCACAAGCCGCTTTTATATACTTCTTCAGCGGTTTCAAATACAGGGATTTCCGGATATGTATCGCGAATTAGCTTTCTTCTTTCTTCATCAATGTCGCAAACCGCCGCAACTTCCATTTTAGGAACTTTATTTGACATTATATTTTTTACATGGTTAAAACCCATGTTGCCGCAACCGATTATACCAATTTTAACCTTAGCCATCAAAATCCCTCCTATAAAAGTTCTACGAGCGAGTCATAAGCAAGTATAAATTTGCCTTCTCCGCTCTCTTCCAGGCCCATCATTTTATCGTCAAGCTCTAAATCAGCCAAGCCTTCAAAAGTGCCCAAATGTGGCTCTAAGCTTAAAAATCCGTCAAATCCGTTTGCAAAAAGGCTGTCTAAAATGTATTTTAAGTTTCCGTCGCCATAGCCTGCCGGAACAACCTTTCCGTCCTCTTTCATAGCATCTTTAATGTGCATATAAGCAACAAAATCTTTAAGCATTTCAAACGCTTCTTTGGTATCCTGACCACTCTGAATAAAGTTTGCAGGGTCAAAAACCGCCTTAAAGTTATCGCAAGCAAGCTCTTTTAATATATCAAGACATCTCGGTGCGATGTCGCCGTAAATATCTTTTTCGTTTTCGTGCAGAAGAATAACGTCTTCCTCTTTCGCATATTCTATAAACATTTTAAGACGTTCTAAAACCAAAGCTCGCTCATCGGCAGTCCATTCACCGCCCTCGTGATAAAAGCTGAATACTCTTATGTACTTACAGTCTAGCATTTTAGCTGTTTTTACAACTCTTTTAAACATTTCAAAATGAGCATCAAAATCGTCTGTCAGCTTAATTTTTCCGACAGGTGAGCCGATTGATGACGCTTTAATTCCGCACTCATCCATTTTCGCCTTTAAGGCAATAACCTCGTCGTCGTTTAATACAGAAATACTTTTGCCGTTTACACCTCTCGGTTCAAAATATTTCATATTAAGTTTGCCGAGAGCCTCGAACTGAACGTTGATGTCACTTGAAATTTCATCTGAAAAACCTGATATTTTATTATACATATTTTTCTCTCCTTATTTATATTTTGGCTTTATTTTACCACAACTTTTAATGCATTTCATTATAAAAATTGTTAAAAACATTGCAAATATTGTTATAGTGTGTTACAATCAAAGCGAGGTGATATTATGAGCGATTGTTTTTACAAAATGCGCGAGGCGGAATTTTTAAATCCGGCACACACAAATTTTCTTCTTCACATACACGAAGAATACGAAATTTTGCTCTTCTTTGAGGGCGATGCAAAATATGTTGTAGAGGAAAAAAGCTACAATCTATCCCCCGGCGATATTATAATTATAAGAAAACACGAAATGCATCGTATTATGCACAACTCAAACTCGAAATATCACCGTTTTCTTATTTGGATAGCACCCGAGTTTTTTATAAAGCATAACTGCATCGAATACGAAAAGGCATTTTTGCCCACCAGCTTTAATTCGGGACACAAAATAAATTCAGACCTTGTGCACTCAAGCGGTTTGTACGATGCAATTATGCGGTTAAAAAAATATACAGACAGCTTTACTGTTCACGACTCACCCATAGCAACCAGCATAATTATCGAAATAATGTATTTAATAAATAAAATTTCACAGTTCGAAACCGCAAACGATTATAACCAACACGTTAAAGATGTTATTGAATATATAAATAAAAACTTTACCGAAAAAATTACTTTAGATATGTTGAGTGAGCATTTTTATATTTCTAAATATCACTTATGCCATATTTTCAAACAATCTACGGGGTTAACCGTGCAAGAATACATAAATCAAAAAAGGCTTATGTTTGCATCTGACTTAATCCGAAACGGTAAGAATCTGACTCAGGCTGCAGAACTGGCAGGATTTAGCAACTATTCATCGTTTTATCGCTCGTATGTAAAGCAAAACAAAATCAATCCGCGAAATCAATAATATTATAACCGATACCAAAATCCCCACATAAAGCAAGTAAAAAATACATATAATGTAGCAAATGCGCAAAAAGGGGATTTGCCGAAATGAAAGACTATATAGAAGAAAGAGCCGTATCCCTTGCCGGCTATATTATTGAACACAAAGCCACTGTAAGAGATGCCGCCAATGCATTTAACATAAGCAAATCGACTGTACATA
>JAZOBB010000143.1:0-7689 GCA_045595745.1 Clostridia bacterium
GCCGCTTAATTTTTATATATTTTGAGTTATTTGTTGTTTTTTTATCTTGCGCTTTATGCTGCGGTTTTCAAATGTTTTATAAACTGTAGGGATTACAAACAAAGTAAGTAATGTACCAACACTAAGTCCGCCTATCAACACTATTGCAAGAGGCTGCATCATTGCCGCACCACCTGAAGATGACAATGCCATCGGCAAAAATCCAAGTATAGATGTTAAACTTGTCATTAAAATCGGTCTCATTCGCGCCATACCTGATTCAACAAGTACATCATCTAAAGTCATATCGGGATTTTCTTTTCGTTTGGTGTTGGCATAGTCAATTAATATGATTGCATTGTTTACTATTATACCCGTAAGCATTAAAATACCAATACAACCTACAACAGACAACGGACTGTCTGATATTACCAGGGCTAATACAACACCTATCATACATAACGGTATGGTGAAAAGAATAATAAAAGGTTGTTTTAGGTTTTCAAACTGTGCTGCCATAACAAAATACATAAGCAAAATACCTAATAATATTGCAATTAAAAGCGAACTCATAGCCTCCATCATTATTTCATAACTGCCACCCGTATTCATTGTTATTCCATCAGGAATACCATTTGTTAAAAGCGCCCCTTCAAAAGCGGATTTTGCATCACCCATATTGGTTTCATAAAGTTTTGCTGTAAGAGTTATTACTCTTTTTTGGTCAACTCTGGTCAGAGTTGTGTAACCCTGCTCCACAACAACATTCGACACATCAGAAAGCGATACCCATTGACCCATCGGCGACTTTATCTGTAAATTCTTAAGCTCGTTATAGTTTTTTACATAATTGTCAGGATATGCAATTTTTATGTCATATTCACTTCCGCCTTCTGTATATCTCGAGGCAGTTGTATCGTCAAGAACAGACTTAACGAGTGATGACAATGCTGCCGTGTTAAAGCCGTAATTAGCAGCACGTGCCGAATCAATTTTAATTCTCGCCTCCGATTTTGTATCAGAAAGCGAAGTTTCGGTTTCGGTAACTCCTTCAATTTGGGATAAAGCCTTTTCGGCCTGTTTTATAAATTCTTCAAGCTGTGCATCGTCTTTACCCGAAAATTCAAAAGAAACCTCATCCGAGGACATTCCTGCCATTGCTGTATTTGATGATGCAACAGAAATTTCTGCACCTGCGATATCTGAAAGCATTTCTCTTATTTCCTGCCCAACGTCATCTGTGCTCTTTTTTCTATCATCACTCAAGGTTACTGTAATGCTTGATGAGTTTGAACCAGAGCCGCTAATTGCCGACATTGCTCCCGAAGAGCCAACGTTTGCAAAAATCGTTTCAACATCTTCGTGCGTTTTAAGTTTTTCTTCTATTTTTTCAGAAAGTGCATCTGTGTCCTCTACCTTAGTTCCCTGCGGCATTGAAATACTTACTGTAAGTGTTCCTTCATCAGTTGACGGCATAAGGGTCATTCCCTGCATTCCGAGCATTACCAGGCTTATAAGAAAAACTATCATCGTAATCGCTACAGTTTTGCGAGTATTCTTTAAAAATACTTTTAAAAGGTTTTGATATTTTCCGTACAGATAATTCATTATTTTATTAAATGGAGTTAAGATAAATGCTAAACGCTTACTTTTTTGTTCAGAATTTTCCATTTTAGATGTGAACATAGGAATAAGCAAGAATGTAACCAACAGCGAAGCAATTTGTGAAAAAATAATTGCAAACGCAAGCTGTTTAAACATTTCAGATACCATATTATTTATAAATAATATCGGCACATAAACTATACATGTTGTAAGCACAGATGCTATAACAGGAGAAATCATTTGACCGGCACCCTTTATAGCCGCAGTTTTGGCATCTTCGCGCAGGTCTGACTTTCTTTTATATATATTTTCTATAACAACAACTGCGTTATCTACAAGCATGCCTACACCCAGCGACAGACCGCCTAAAGATACAACGTTTAAGCTCATACCCGAAAAATACATACCTATAAACGTAGTAATAATAGAAACCGGCATAGTTATACCAATAACCATAGATGTTTTTATATTACCCAAAAACAGAAGCAACACAATTATAGCAAGAAATGCACCTGTTATGGCATTGCTTGCAACAGAGCTTATTGCCTCTTCGATAAAGCTTGCCTGCTCCATTGTCATATTATATGAAAAATGGGTATTTTTCTGTTTAACCTCTTCTAATTCTTTTATAATTCCATTTACCACATCAACTGTATTTGCATCAGATTCGGCTGTTATCGAAACAGAAATCGCATTTTCTCCGTTTAATCTTGCATGGTTTTCGTAGTCTGAATATGTGTCACTAACCTTTGCGACATCCTTTAAATATATAAGCTGACCTTTTGTGGTTGTAAGAGGCACATTTTCAATATCTTTTATTGAAGTAAATTTACCTAAAGTTCTTACCGACATATTTTTATTCATACCCTCGGTCGAGCCTGCAGGCATATTAACATTTTGTGCCGCAATTGACGAGACCAAAGATGATACACTAATATCATATCCATACATTTTTTCAGGGTCAACTTGAATTTCTATTATTCTGTCCCTTGCTCCGGCAACACTTACTGATGCAACACCATCAACCGCCTCAAGTCGGTTTAAAACATTGTCCTCTACAAACTTTTTTGTTTGTATAAGGTCATATCCCTCATAACTAACACTCATCATAGCCGCCGGCATCATAGATGTTTCAAGCTTCATTACCATAGGGTCTTCGCAGTTTTCAGGCAGATAATCTTCAATTAAATCTATGTTATCCTCCATATCTATTACTGCTTTATCCATATCGGTACCTGCTGCAAAGGATGCCATTACAATTGATGTACCCTCTGAGGATTGGCTTTGTATTGTATCTATTCCCGAAACTGAACTTATAGCACCTTCAATTGTTTTGCTTACTAAAGATTCCACCTCTGCCGAACCGGCATTTGAATATGATGTAAATACTAAAGCATAGTTCATTTCCATTTCAGGCATCATTTCTATCGGAAGCATTGTCAAAGAATACAAACCGATAACAACAAAAATCAGCACAGCCATCGTAACAGCAACGGGACGCCTTACTGATATTTCATGTAATTTCACGATATCTCTCCCCTATTCTGTTACAATTTTAACCTTGTTATTGTTTTTAGAAATATAATCTTTTCCGTTTATTACTACCTTGTCGCCAATGCTTATGCCGGATATTATTTCTGTAAATTCAGAGTTTTCTATTCCAATTTCTACTTTTTTCTTTTCGGCAGTATCTCCTGATACTGTATATACATAGTATCCGTCCTCGTCTGATTGCAATAAAGCGTTTACCGGAACTGTTATGGCATTATCTTGACTTTGAGTTATTAATGTAAGATTTGCCGTCATTCCTGCTTTTAACATACCATTGCTGTTTGGAAGTGATATTTTTGCCGTATAAAGACCGGTTTGAGCATTTTTAACAGGATTAACTGCCGTTACTGTGCCATCTAAACCGGAAAGCTCTGCACTGTTTACATCTATCTTTGCTTTTGTTCCTACTGAAATAAGCGGTATTACAGACTCTGTGACGTTGATTTCTATATTAACAGATGATGTATCGGTTATATTAAACAGAGCTACACCTGCCGATACCATCTGTCCTTTATTTACATTTTTGGCAGAAACATATCCTGAAATAGGAGCTGTAACCGTGCAATTGCTAAGGTTATTTGCCGCAATATCTAAAGCCGCTTTTGCCGACTGTATACCTGCTTGTGCACTGTCTACCCCTGCTTCAGCCACGGCTTTTGACTCTCCGGTTACTACATCCTTTGTAAGATTATAATTTGTTTGTGCTGTATCATAATTTAATTTTGCATTTTCGTATGCGGTTTTATAGCTATTAAACTCAACCTGGCTTATTGCACCCATATCAAAAAGAGTTTTATTTTTGTTGTATGTATCAAGAGCATTATCATATGCAATTTTTGCCGCATTTAATGCCGACTCTAGCTGTACAAGTGTTTGCTGTGTGCTTCCGCCGGTCACACTATTATAGCTTGCCTCTGCACTTTTTTTGCCCGAAAGAGCACTGTTATATGCCGCTAAGGCTTGATTATAGGCAAGCTGATATGAGGTTTTATCTACTGAAAGTAACGTCATTCCTGCAGTTACATAATCTCCTTCTTCTACATATATGGCCTGTGCCTTACCCGACACCATTGCAGAGACAGAAGTACTTTCTGCACCCATAATTTCTCCGGTATAATTCGAGGTTGCATTAATGCTGTTTTTAGTAACCTCAAATACAGTTACATTTATTGAATCATCAATCTGCTGTGTGCTTTCAGCCTTTTTTCCGCATCCGCTAAGCATTAAAACCAAAGCAAGACACAAGCAAAGTGCTTTATAAATAGACTTTTTCTGCATAACTAATCTCCTTTTATAATTTTGTTGTTATTTCAATCCTATAGAAACATCATAGCTATATTTTTCAACAGCTAATTTATACGATAGCTTTGCATTCTCAAGAGTTATTTTGCTGTTCGAGTACTCATTTAAAGACGCGGTAAGGTCGCTGTTTGTTATCATTCCGTTTTCGAATTTAACTTTATTAATCTCATATCTTTTAAATGCAATTTCAGTTGATTTTTCAGCAATTTTTAAATTATCTGCTGAGTTCAAAACATTATTGTAGCTGTTTTTTACCGAAAGCATAATCAGATTTTTATTGTTGTTATAAGAGTATTCTTTTGATATAAAATCGCTTTGTGCAGTTTGATATTTTGCTGAATATGCCGAAAGAGGCTTTGTATATTCAAAGTATTTTTGCGCAAGTTCATAATTTTCTTTAAGTGCCGTAATATCGTAACGGCTTTTAGCCGCAGTTTCGATATCTTTGGCTATATCGCTCGAAAACTCATCGCATTCTATAGTATCTGTTAAAACAAAGTCGCAGTTTTCGTTCTCTAGCTGAAGATATATTTTCAAATTTTCTTTTTGAGTATCGCGATTTCTTTTATAGCTTTCAAGCGTATTTAAACTCTGGTCTACGCTTAAATGTGCATTATTTAAATCGATTTCAGCAATCATACCAAGCTCAAATCTTTTGTTTACGTTATTATAATTTTCATTTGCTAAATTGTATGCGTTTTCTGCTACATTACATAATTCCTGTGCAATTTTATAGTTAAAATAAGCAGAAGTCGTATTGTATGCAATTGATGCTTTTGCCTGCTCTGTTTCTTTTTCGTTAAGACGCATAAGCATTTCATACATTTCGATATAATAGCCCTTTTTTATGTACATAAGCTCGTAATTAGATGTGCTGGGCACAGCATTTTTATACTTTCTTTTAGTATTTTGTGCCGCATCTAAATTAATTCTGTTGCTTCTTTGTGCTGCCTCAAACGACGCAAGCTGCGGATTGTCTTTTAGAGCCATATCAATCGCTTGCTCAAGTGTTAAGGTGTATATCTTAACATCAGCTGCCGCACTTATTTCTGTCTTATTCTCTGATTCTGCAAAAACCGATGTGGGCAGCATAAAAATACACAAAACTGTTATTGCTAACTTTTTTAATGATTTTCTCATCTAATTATAATCTCCTTTAATCGTTTTTATTAAAAAACACGTTAAATATTTTATAACATTTATTAAAATTTATCAATGGATAAATTGTTAATATTATATGAAATTTATGCCAAAACAAAACTGTCGCAACACATAGCATTGCGACAGTTTTATAAATCTAATCCTTCATCTTTCGTCTTACTCTGTTTAAATGTCTTTCAAAGTTACCGCTTGATATAAATTCTGCTAAAACATATTGGTCTAAAACCGGAACCGTACATGAAAACTGTCCCATTTTTTCGTCATATGTGTTGCATAGAGATCTTGGTAAAATCATATATCCCAAACGCATTGACGGAGAAAGACTTTTAGAAAACGTATTAATATATATAACAGTGTCATTTTGGTCTAGTGAATAAAGCGACTCTATAGGCTGGCCGGGTATAAAAAATTCGCTGTTAAAATCATCTTCAACAATATATCTGCCGCCCTCTGCCCATTTTAAATATTCATAGCGTTTAATGACAGTAGTTGTAACACCTGTGGGATAACTACGAAACGGTGTAACGTGAAGAACGTCAATATTGCTGTTTTTTAAGGCTTCGCTCTTAATTCCGCCCGAACCCATTTTAAGTTTTTTTATTGTTGCGCCGGTTGAGGCATATACCGTTTCTATCATCGAATACGAGGGCTCTTCAATTCCATATACCTTATCTCTGCCGAGCATTTTTACCACAGTTTCATAAAGCTGTTCTGCTCCTGAACCTATTATGATTCGTTCGGGCTCGGCATACATTCCTCTGTATCTTCTTAAATAATCTGAAATGGCATTTCTTAAAACTGCACAGCCTTTATTTGGCGATTTAACAAACAGTCGCTCGCCTTTTTCAGATATAACCCGCCTGATTGTTTTAAACCACAGAGAATACTCAAAATCCTGAGGCTCGTCAGAATCTTCATCTAAATATGAAAACAATTCCTCGTTTTCTTCTGGTTTTGCCGCAGCAAATCCATCTAGGCGACATACGTAATATCCGCTTCGCTCACGAGACGCAATATATCCTTCATCTGTAAGCATGCTGTATGCTTTTTCGACCGTAATTACACTGCATCCGGTAAGATCCGCCATAACACGTTTTGACGGCAGCTTATCCTCTGCCCCATATTCGCTGCTTAGAATTTTGTTTTTAATCATTCTGTATAGCTTTAAATATTTTTTATCAGTCATCTGAATATATAAAATTCTCCTTTTTTGATTATTTAAATAATATCACATTTAAATTATAATATAAATTGACAAAAAAGTAAAGGGGTTAATTTAATGAGTTACAAAAAATTACTTACAATTCAGGACATTTCTTGCGTAGGTCAGTGTTCTCTTACGGTTGCACTGCCTATAATTTCTGCTTGCGGAATCGAAACCTGTGTTTTGCCCTCTGCTGTTCTTTCTACCCATACAGCTGGATTTAAAGGATATACTTTTCGCGATTTAACCGAAGATATGCCAAAAATTAAAGAGCATTGGGAAAAGGAAAATATTAAATTTGACGGCATTTATACAGGATATTTAGGAAGTACCAAGCAGATTGATTATGTAATTGATATTATTAACAGTGCTGCAAAAAGCGATGCTTTAGTTGTTGTAGACCCTGCTATGGCAGATAACGGAAATCTTTATCCCGGATTTGACCTGGATTTTGTTTCGTCGATGAAAGATTTGTGTGCTAAAGCTGATTATGTTCTTCCGAACATCACAGAAGCTTGCTTTTTAACTGCAAGCGAATATAAAACCTCATACGATAGAAATTATATTGATATGCTTATCAGCCGACTGGTAGACTTGGGTTGTAAAAATGTTATTCTTACAGGTGTTTCATATACTGAGGGAAAAACCGGTGTCGTAGTGTATGAAAACAACAGTTATTCATACTATGAACACGAGTTTTTGCCCAACAGTTGCCACGGCACAGGCGATATTTATGCATCGGCTTTCGTCGGAGCAAAAACTATCGGTAAAAGTGCATACGATGCAGCAAAAATTGCAGCGGAATATACAATGGAATGTATAAAAGAAACCGCTAAGCTGGATAATCATTGGTACGGCGCGGCATTTGAACCTGTACTTTATAAATT
>JAZOBB010000144.1:0-15779 GCA_045595745.1 Clostridia bacterium
TCCGCCGTTTTGCTCAAATATTGATTTCATTGTAAAATCCTCCAAAATTTAATTTTCTACAATATCATATCAATCCGGCTGTATAACACATTTTCAACTTTCTTCCTTATCGTCATTTAACATCGGTTGGCGCATTTTTTATTTTATAGGAGGAATTTTCAAATGAAAAAAACTATCAGCTTATTCTTAGTAATGGCAACAATGGTATCAATGCTTTATACCTGTTCTTGGGCGAGCTATAGCCCAACGGTTGAAATGACAGAATATGATTATAAAATTTCTGGCGGATTAAATTCGTATGGTGGGATTTATGTTCCTTTTTTTACTGTTGGAAATAAAACATATGTTACCATAGATTCAAATGATTATTTAGAAAAGCAGGCACTTATGGATGTTGAAACAGGAAATATTGTTTTAGACAATTCAGAAAATGGATTTCAAAATATTTCTGAATATTCAGATTTGATTTGTACCACTATAGATAACAAAAATATTATTTACGATATTGAGAAGAACGATATAGTATGTGAGTTAGCTAACCTTGACGGATTGGGGTATTCAGGTCATTTTTCAGAAGAAGGTGGCTTTGTAACACTAGAATCAGACCAAAAACTGCATTTTATATCAAACGAAGGTGTAATTGGAAATGCAGTAAACATCGACCACAGTCAATATTCAGACGGAGACTATCATTTAATGACATGGAATTATTTAGGGGAAGGACTATATAAATTAGTGAAAGGAAGTATTCGTGGAGCAGGAAAAACAATTGGAATTGTAAATTCTAAAGGTGAAATAGTTACTTATGTTGATTCAGCAGAAAAATTTATAAACGGTCTTGCTATTGTTAAGAAGAATGATAAATATGGATTAATTGATAAATATGGAAACATTATTATTCCTTATGAATATACAAATATTGAATATTATCGCGAAACTGAATTATATTACACAGAAAAAGATAATATGTGTTACACGATTGATGCAAAAGGAAACATGATACATTCGTTTACTCTTGATTTTGAACTATACGATAGTGTTTATGAATATATAGGAGCTGATTGGGCAGTAGTTGAAAAGGAAACAGATAATTTTCGTCAGCGTTGTGGTGTTGTTAATTCATCGAACGAGATTATAATACCGCTAGAATACAAATCCATATATGTAGACAATGTTTCAGATGGCCTGTACTGTTTCCGCTGCAACAATGGCGTTTTTAATTATATATGCGGATACATAGATAAGAACGGAAATATTGCTATTCCTTTTGAATATGATTATGCACACTCATTTTCTGAAGGTTTAGCCGCAGTAGAAAAGAACGGAAAATATGGTTTTATTGATAAAAGTGGCAATACCGTTATATCCTTTGAATATGATTATGCAGACACTTTCTCAGAAGGTTTAGCAGCAGCAGAAAAAGATGGTAAATATGGATATATCGACAAAAACGGTAATACAGTTATCCCTTTCGAATATGATTATGCACACTCATTCTCTGAAGGTTTAGCAGCGGTCCAAAAAGACGGAAAATATGGATATATCGATAAAAGCGATAATACAGTTATTCCTTTCGAATATGATTATGCAAATTCTTTTTCTGATGGCGTAGCAAAAGTATGGTTAAGTGATAATTATTCTGTTACCATTAATATGAATAATGAGATTATATCAGCAATTGATGTATATTCTTTAACAAATGATTACGATTGGCCAAACAGAATATATCCCGACGGCATAATAATTAACGAAACCGGTAAAACAGTAGATATATCTCATTTGAATGTGCTACCGTGTATTATAGGAAAGAACGGTCAACATATTATTGCATTTTCCCAAGATTTTGAAAAGGCATACAGAATTGTAATTAATGACGAAAGTACCACTGTTGCTCCCAAAACTGAAATAACAGATTTTACAGTCGAAAACCAAGATGCAAATACCGTTGCTAATTTAAGCATCGCAAATAGCAATGACTCAACAATAATTTATGTGGCATCTTATAACAGCAACGGCAAAATGTTAGATCTTCATACTCCCGCCGTATCAAACGGAACGGCTGTTGCAACTTTTAAAACAACAGATATAGCCGAGCTTAAAGCATTTATCTGGGATAATAAGCTTAATCCTATTGCTGAATCAAAAAGCATAAATTTAAGTAAATAAATTATTTTAAAATATCACTTTATTAAAGCACCGCTTTTAATGCGGTACTTTTTGACTATTCATATCTATTCTTTTTACTATTGCAAATACTCTATTTTTCTGCTAAAATTAAAGTAAGAATTATTGTAGAATTTTTGCTTTTACAGAAAGAGTGACTATATGAAAACAAAAACGATTTACTACTGTACAGAATGCGGCTATGAATCTGCAAAGTGGCTCGGAAAGTGTCCTGCCTGCAATTCGTGGAACAGCTTTAGTGAAGAAATTACAACAACCGGAAACTCTAAAGGTGCGTCAAAAACGCATACATCTTTAAGAAAAAATACTCCAACCAAATTGGCTGATGTAAGCTTAACAAAAGAAGAGCGAATTTTAAGTGGTATAGACGAGCTTGACCGCGTGCTCGGCGGCGGTATTGTAAAAGGCTCTTTGGTTTTAGTTGGCGGCGACCCGGGTATTGGTAAGTCTACTCTGCTTTTGCAACTTGTTAAGTCATTAGATAACACTACAAAAGTTTTTTATGTATCGGGCGAAGAATCTGAAAAACAGCTTAAAATGCGGGCCGACAGACTCTGCATTCATTCAGATGAATTAATGGTTTTAGCAGAAACGGACATAGCATCTATACTTTCTTACGCAAACGAACTTTCGCCCGATGTTTTAATAATTGACTCTGTACAAACTATGTATAATCCCGAAATTACCTCTGCTCCGGGCAGTGTCAGTCAGGTGCGTGATGTAACTCTTTCTTTAATGAAACTGGCAAAAGAAACAGAAACTGCCGTTTTTGTGGTAGGTCATGTTACGAAAGACGGAGCTATAGCAGGCCCTAAGGTCTTAGAGCATATGGTTGACTGCGTTCTTTATTTTGAAGGCGAACGTCATCAGAGCTTTCGCCTTTTACGAGCAGTTAAAAACCGTTTCGGCTCTACCAACGAAATCGGTGTGTTTGATATGACAGGTGACGGTTTAAAAGAGGTTAAAAACCCCTCTCTGATGCTTTTAGAGGGCAGACCGGACAATGCCGCAGGTTCTTCGGTTGTGTGTACCTTAGAGGGCACAAGACCCGTTTTGGCAGAGATTCAGGCTTTAGTATCCCCTACAGGATTTGGAATGCCACGCAGAATGGCAACCGGTATGGATTACAATCGTGTAAATCTGTTAATTGCTGTGCTTGAAAAACGCGTTGGCTTAAATCTTCAAAATCAGGATTCATACGTAAACATTGTTGGCGGTTTTCGCTTAGACGAGCCTGCAGTTGATTTAGGTGTTATTGTTGCTATTGCATCAAGCTTTAAAAACATAAGTGTAGATAAGGGTCTTGCCGTAATAGGCGAGGTTGGTTTAACCGGTGAGCTTCGTGCAGTAAATCAGCTTGAAAAACGCCTTTCAGAGATTAAAAAGTTGGGCTTTACATCCTGTATTATTCCATATGCAAACAGCCGCGGCTTAGATAAAATAGACGGCTTAAAAGTTTATACCGCAAAAAATGTGACCGAGGCTTTGGGATATATTTTTTAATATATGAGGAGAAAATTTTATGAAAATCTGTCCTAAGTGTAATTCCACCTATAAAGATGATGTGTTTATGTGTGCAGAATGTATGACTACTCTGGTAAATGCCGATATAGACAGTGGTAAGCTTTCTGAACAATTTTTTGAAAACGAAGAAAAGAAAGAAAAACGAATAAATTTCATAAACAAACTTTTAATTCCACTTTATTATCTGATTTACATACCTATAGCCACGATGTGCGTTATAAAAGAAACCGAGATTTTAATTGTAATGATTATTTTCGCATTTTGCCCATTACTTTATTATCTGTCGGTTTTTAAGCACGATAGCCTGTTTTATTTTGAGCATATGTTAAAGATAAACAATATAGAAGATGCAAAGCCTTCTTATTGGTATGTGTTTACCACCAAATTAGGCGGTTATGTTGCATTGGTTTTTGGACTTTTTATGGCGGCTTATCTTTTGTTTTCACTTTATTAACATTAAAGTGCATAAAATATACAAAAATAACAAAAAATGTTTGTTTAGGGTTTGCAATTAGAAAAAAATGGTGTATAATAGATATAAGTATATACCAAAGGAGTTTTAACATGACAAGAAAAGAGGCACGTGACAACGGCTTTAAAATTATATTTGAATATGAATTTCAAAAAATGAGCGCAGACGAGCTTTTAGATTTATATTATAGCTTGTATCCTGATGACTCTGTCCAGACGGAATACCTAAATAATCTGGTGCGCACAGTTTTGGCTAATTTAAAAGAAATAGACGAAACCATTTCAAAATATGCAAAGGGCTGGACCTTAGAGCGTATTTCAAAAGTAAGCCTTGCCGCTTTACGTGTGGGAATATGCGAAATTCTTTTTGATGATGAAATGCCCGACAACATTGCAATTAACGAGGCGATTGAGCTTGCTAAAATATACGAGGGCGAAAAAGCAGGCAGCTTTGTTAACGGTCTTTTATCTTCTGTATATAAATCGAGGCAGTAATATGGCTATTTATTTAGGAATTGACACAAGTAATTATACGACCTCTGTTGCCGCCGTCGATGATAGCGGTGTTGTTTTAGCGGACGAACGTATAATTTTAAATGTAGAGCAAGGAAAGCGCGGACTCAGACAGAGTGACGCGCTGTTTTTGCATATAAAAAATTTACCCGTAATTTTTGATAAAATCGGCAATCTTGGTAAAATATCTGCTGTTGGTGTAAGCACTGCACCAAGACGTACCGAAGGCTCGTATATGCCCGTCTTTCTGTCGGGTTATGCTTGCGCCAGTGTAATTGCTAAAACTCATGGTGCTAAGCTTTTAGAGTTTTCACATCAAGAGGGACACCTGCGAGCAGGCTTGTTAAATCTTGCGCAAGATATACCCGATAGGTTTTATGCTGTTCATTTATCAGGTGGCACAACCGAAATATTAGATGTTAAATGCGAGGGCGCACGTTTTTCAAGCGAAATTATCGGTGGGACTCAGGATATAAGCGCAGGTCAGTTAGTTGACAGAATAGGTGTTAAACTTGGTTTGGCTTTTCCCTGTGGCAAAGAGCTTGAAAAGTTAGCTGCACTATCTGACACACCGTCAAAATTTAAGTTGAGCACAAAAGAATGTTTTGTAAGTTTTTCAGGCATCGAGGCTCAGGCTATGCGGACAGCAGATAAGGGCGAAAGTCCTGGTGACTTGGCACTTGGCATCCTTATTGCGATATCAGATACCTTATCAAAGGCATTTAAATCAGTTCTTGCGCAATACGGTACTCGTCCTATTCTTTTAGCAGGCGGTGTAGCATCAAATCAGCTTATACGTGCCCGGCTCGAAAGCGAGTTTAAAAATTTGGTTTTTTTCTCTGACCCAAAATATGCTACCGATAACGCGGTGGGAATCGCATATCTTACAAAGGAGAGCCTATCATGTCACAAGAAGTTTTAACTGTTACTGTCACGCAACTTAATAACTATGTAAAACGTGTGCTTGAAAACAATTCATACTTAAAAAATATATGGATTAAAGGCGAAATTTCAAACTGCAAGCAGCATTCAAGCGGACACATATATTTAACCTTAAAAGATGAGGGGTCTGTTTTACGCGCGGTAATGTTTCGTTCTTCTGCTCTTTCACTTCGTTTTTTGCCTGAAAACGGAATGAAGATTTTAGCACGTGGTCGTATTTCGGTTTACGAACGAGACGGTCAGTATCAGCTTTATATTGAAGAAATGCAGCCCGATGGAATCGGTGCATTGCACATTGCATACGAGCAATTAAAGAGCAAGCTGTCAGAAGAGGGCTTGTTTGATGATAAGTTTAAAAAGCCGATACCGAAATATCCTGAAACAGTTGGGGTAATTACTGCCGCAACTGGTGCCGCTGTAAGAGATATTATAAACGTTTTAAAAAGGCGATATCCATTAGCTAAAATAAAACTGCGCCCCGTTACTGTTCAGGGCGAAACCTCTGCAAAAGAAATTGCAAGTGCAATCAGTTTTTTTAATGAACACAGGCTTGCTGATGTTTTAATAGTAGGCCGCGGCGGCGGCTCGATAGAAGATTTATGGTCTTTTAATGAGGAGCTTGTCGCCCGTGCAGTTTTTGCATCAGATATACCAATAATATCTGCCGTAGGCCACGAAACAGACTTTACCATATGTGATTTCGTTGCTGATTTAAGAGCTCCGACCCCATCTGCTGCCGCAGAATTAGCTGTACCTTCGGCAAGTACCCTTTTTGAAAAAATAAGCTCTGCAAAAACTGCATTAATTTATCATATGAATCATAAGTTAGAGCGCAACACTCAGCTTTTAGAACGTATGATGCGCTCCCCTTCTCTGTCATCATTTAACGAGCTTATATCTGACCTTAATATGCGCTTAGCGCAGGCAGAAAAATTGCTTGAACAGTCGATAGAAACCATACTCAAGCAAAAATCAGACAGTATGGCTATGCTTTTTAATAAACTAGATGCCTTGAGTCCTTTAAAGGTATTATCACGCGGTTATTCTTTGGCAACTTCCTCCGACGGAGCATTGTTAACCTCCTCATCTCAGGTTAAAATTGGTGACGAAATATCAGTTAAGCTATCTGACGGAAGCATTAACTGCGAAGTGAAAGGAAAATTATAATGAAAGTATTTGAAACAGAATTAACTGTAAGATATTGTGAAACCGACCAGATGGGCATTGTTCATCACTCACGTTACTACCCTTGGTTTGAGGTAGGCAGAACCGAGTTTTTTACATCTGGCGGCTTAAGTTATGGCGAAATGGAAAAGCAAGGTTTGATGCTACCGTTAGTTGAAACTCATTGCAGATATATTATTCCTGCCAGGTATGAAGATGTTGTAATTATAAAAACAAGCATAAAAGAGCTTTCGCCCGTTAAAATTCGTTTTTCGTATGATGTTGTAAGAAAATCCGATTCTGCTCTTTTGGCAGTAGGCGAAACACTTTTGGCATTTACTAACACCGAATTTAAGCCTGTTAATCTAAAAAAATACAAACCGGATATTTGGGAATATGTATGTAATATGAAATAAACTACTAAATCTTATAAAATTCCGTTTAAATTCGGCTTTTTTCTCTGTCGTTTCTTGACAGAACGTGACAAATGTGATATCATTATTTAATAACTAACTCAAAGACAATAAATGAAAAAGGAGTATTATTATGGCATATTATTTCAACGAACCCTCACGTACCTTTGGAGAATATTTGCTTGTACCGGGATATTCATCTGCTGAATGCGTCCCGTCTAATGTTACATTAAAAACACCTTTAGTTAAGTTTAAAAAGGGCGAGGAGTCCGAAATTGTTATGAATATTCCTCTTGTCTCTGCCATTATGCAATCAGTTTCTGACGATAAAATGGCAGTTGCACTTGCAAAAGAAGGCGGTGTTTCATTTATTTACGGTTCTCAGTCTGTTGAAGACGAGGCTGCTATGGTTGCACGTGTTAAAAACTACAAGGCAGGATTTGTTATAAGCGATTCTAACATTAAGCCTGATTGTACTCTTTCAGATATTATTAATTTAAAAGAAAAAACCGGTCATTCTACTATCGCAGTTACCGATGACGGAACAGCTAACGGCAAGCTTTTAGGTATCGTTACAAGTCGTGACTATCGCATTAGCCGTATGGCTTTAGATACTAAAGTATCTGAGTTTATGACTCCTTTTTCTGAGCTTATATGTGCAGATGCTTCTACTACTTTAAAAGAAGCTAATGATATAATTTGGGAAAACAAATTAAACGCTCTTCCGCTTATTGACGATGAGCAAAAGTTAAGATATATGGTTTTCAGAAAAGACTATGCCAGCCATAAAGAAAACACCAACGAGCTTTTAGATTCTAACAAACGTTTTGTTGTTGGCGCAGGTATCAACACACGCGATTTTGAGCAACGTGTACCTGCTTTGGTTGAGGCTGGTGCCGATGTTTTGTGTATCGACTCATCTGAAGGCTTTACTGAATGGCAGAAAATTACTATTGAATATATCCGCAAAAAATACGGCGATAAGGTTAAAGTTGGTGCTGGTAACGTTGTTGACCGCGAAGGCTTTATGTTCTTAGCAAAAGCAGGTGCTGACTTTATAAAGGTTGGTATCGGCGGTGGTTCAATTTGTATCACACGTGAGCAAAAGGGTATCGGTCGCGGACAGGCTACTGCTTTAATTGATGTTGCACAGGCCCGCGATGATTATTATAAAGAAACCGGAATTTATATTCCGATTTGTTCTGACGGCGGTATAGTTCACGACTATCATATGACTCTTGCTTTAGCTATGGGCGCAGACTTTTTAATGCTCGGAAGATACTTTGCTCGTTTTGACGAAAGCCCTACAAACAAAGTAAATATAAACGGCAGCTATATGAAAGAATATTGGGGCGAAGGCTCTAACCGCGCGCGTAACTGGCAGAGATACGATATGGGCGGTGACAAAAAGCTTTCATTTGAAGAAGGCGTTGACTCATACGTTGCATATGCAGGAAGCTTAAAAGACAATGTTACACTTTCGCTTAATAAGGTTCGCTCTACTATGTGTAACTGCGGAGTATTAAATATTCCTGACCTTCAGAAGAACGCAAAAATTACTCTTGTTTCTTCAACAAGTATTGTCGAGGGCGGTTCACACGACGTTGTGCTTAAAGACAGTCAGACCATAAAGTAAACTATAACACTTAAAAACAGCTGTAAAGAATTTTTTACAGCTGTTTTTTATTAAGGGATAGTAAAAATTGTTTAGAATTGACAAACTGAACCGAAGGGTTACCCGAAGGCGTATTTTTGCCTTTTGTGGTCCGGACTATTTTTACATCCCTTCATCATCACATTTTGCTACATCAAGCTTGCTTACCGATACCTCGTATGCCGTTTTGGTTACCACCTCTGTCTCGCTCAGCTTCTTCTGATACTCACGCGATTGCATTCGTCCCCAAATGCGTACATTTTGCCCCACGACAAGATTTTTAGCAAATCTGGCATTTCTTCCCCACGCAATGCACGGAATATAGTCAGACTTATTATATGCGCGGTTTACCGCAAGCAAAATATCAGCTATTTCTCGTCCGAACGGGGTTACGCGATAAACAACAGGCTTACATATAAAGCCATTTAAATATACTTCGTTTTCAGAGCATTCTTCATCCTCTGCTAAACGTATTTCTTTAGCAAACAATGTAAGAATAAGCCTTATTCCGTTATCAGTATAGTTGTTATAAGAACGAAACTGACCAAAAACAGCAATCCTAACCCCAGGTTCAAGCTGAATTTGAGACAAAAGTCTCTCTGACACAGTAACAGTAATTATATCTGCTGTACTGCTAAGCCGCTCTGTTCTTACACCAAAACGATAAAAACACTCTCCGTGCACCTCGTGGCTATATGTAAGATAACTGTCCACTACACCTATAATTCGCGCCTCGTTATCTTCAATGCAGTTTAACATACCGTCTTCTCCCTTCAAGTAAATGGTTACGGTATATTTTATGTAACTGCTTAAACGGTTAGAACATTATTTTAGCTTTTTGCAATTTTTTGCAAGTCATATAATTTGTTAAGTGCCTCGATAGGCGTTAAAGTCGTTAAATCCATACGTTCTATCTGCTCTTTAATTTCTTCAGCTCTCATATCGCCAAAGCCAATCTGACCGCTTTCTTCTTTATTTTCTTTTGTAATTTTTACTGTTTGAGCCTTTTCTTCTTTTTTATCAATAGATGCTAAAATTTCTTTTGCACGTTTTATAACATTAGAAGGAAGTCCCGCTAATGCCGCAACCTCTATACCATAGCTGTCATCTGCTCCACCGCGGACTATGCGGCGCAAGAATGTTATATCATCTCCACGTTTTTTACAAGCTATGCTATAATTTTTCACTCCATCCATACTACCTTCTAATTCTGTCATTTCGTGATAGTGTGTTGCAAACAGAGTTTTTGCACCAAGCTTCTTTTTATCTGCCACATATTCAGATACAGCCCACGCGATTGAAAGACCGTCAAAGGTGCTTGTGCCGCGGCCTATTTCGTCTAATATGAGAAGACTTTTAGATGTTGCATTTTTTAAAATATTAGATACCTCTGTCATTTCAACCATAAATGTACTCTGTCCTGCCGATAAATCATCAGATGCACCAACGCGTGTAAATATTTTATCACAAACACCTATTTTACACATCGACGCAGGAACAAAACTGCCTATTTGTGCCATAAGTGTAATTATTGCCACCTGACGCATATATGTAGATTTACCCGCCATATTAGGACCTGTAATAATAAGCATTCTGTCGTCTGTGCAATTTAGTTTTGTGTCGTTAGGAACAAATAACTCGTCCTTTAACACCTTTTCAACAACAGGATGTCTGCCGTCGGATATTTCGATTTTATCTGACATATCGACCTCAGGCATACAGTAATTACTCTTTGATGCAACCTCTGCAAAGGAACATAAAACGTCGGTAATTGCGATTACATATGCAGTTTTTTGAACTCGCTCGACACTTTCGGCAACCTTGTCACGAATCGCACAAAACAGCTCATATTCACGCGATTTTACACGTTCTTCTGCCCCTAAAACTTTAGACTCGAGCTCTTTTAATTCCTCTGTTATGTATCGCTCCCCGTTTGTTAAGGTCTGCTTTCTTATATAGTGTTCGGGAACCTGCTCTTTATAAGATTTAGATACTTCAATATAATATCCGAAAACACGATTATAGCCAACACGCAAGGTTTTAATTCCCGTTTTTTCTTTTTCTTCTGCCTCTATTTTAGCAATTGCACCTTTTCCGTTTTTCATCAAATCACGGTATTCATCAACACTCTCATCATAACCGTCTTTAATTATTCCGCCATCTTTTAGTGTTATAGGTGCATTATCGTCAATAGCTTCTTCTAAAAGTGTGGCAATGTCTCCTAAGCAATCCATATTTCTGCTCTGCTCTGCCATAAGCGGAGACTCTAACTGATACAGCTTCATTTCAAGCTCAGGAAGCGGCACAAGCGATTGCCGAAGCGATATTAAATCTCTGGGGTTTGCACTTTTGCACACAATTCTTCCTATTAATCTTTCTAAATCGTTTATGCCTTTTAAAAGCTCTTTTAAATCATCGCGAATTGTTTGTTTTTTTACAAGCTCGCTAACTCCGAATAATCTTTTTTGAATCATTGCACAGTTAACCAAAGGCTTTTCGACAAAGCTGCGCAAAAGACGACCGCCCATTGATGTTTCGGTTTTGTCGAGCACCCACAAAAGTGAGCCTTTTTTAGTTTTTGCCCGCATCGTTTCGGTAAGCTCTAAGTTTCGTCGTGTAAATATATCGATATCCATATAATCGCCGGGACAATAATAACTTGCGCCCTTTAAATGCCCCATGGTCATTTTTTGTGTTTCGTCAAGATAATCAAGCAGTATTCCAAGTGACAAAAGTATATGCCCATCTTCAGGAATACCGCTATCGTGCATATTGTCTTTTGAAAGATTAATTAAAATGCTTTCACGTGCATTGTCAAAATCAGGCTCGACTGATGCCTGTTCTACAAGACAGTTAAAACGACGTTTAATTTCATTAATAAGTGCAGAATGTTGCGCCATCGACTGTGAAATTATAATTTCTGACGGACTGTAACGAGCCAATTCGTTAATTACCTGATTACCGTCAGAAAGCGATGTTACAAACAATTCTCCCGTGGTTATATCCACAAATGCTGCCCCAAATGCTGAATCAACGACAGAAATGCTTGCCAAAAAATTATTTGTTTTGTCATCTAACAGCTTATCGTCGGTAACTGTTCCGGGAGTTACTATTTTTATAACGTCTCGTTTAACTATTCCTTTTGCTAGTGCCGGGTCTTCTAACTGCTCGCAAATTGCAACCTTATAGCCTTTTGCGACTAATTTTGCAATATAAGAATCTGCCGAATGATGCGGAACGCCGCACATTGGTGTTTTTTCTTCTTTTTCAGAACGGTCGCGACTTGTAAGGGTTAAGCCAAGCTCACGCGATGCAGCTATTGCATCGTCCAAAAACATTTCATAAAAATCGCCCATGCGAAAAAAAAGTATAGCGTCCGGATAGTTCTTTTTTACCTCCAGATACTGCTCCATCATTGGTGTCAAGGCTTTTCACTCCTTACAATTCAATAATATATTTTTAGTGGCAACCCGAACACCCTGCACAATTACCACCGCAGTCTTCTTGCTCGCCCTCTACACAGAAAGATATTATGGTGTTAACCTGTGTAATAAGATTATTAAATGCCGATTTTGCTTCTAAATAATCGTTTACAACCTTATTTTCAACAAGCTTTGCCATGCAAGCCTGAAGCTCCTCCTGATATCCTTTTAAAGCCTCGGGTGTCATATCTGATTCACGCATTTCTTTGGTTATTTCTTCTCTTCGTGTCTGATAATCATTTAACACCTTTTGTGCCTCTTCATCGCCTAAAAATACAGTTTCTAATGCTTTAAAATGCTTTATTTCGTTCGACTCGGCAATCATCATACCAAGCTCACGTGCTTTTTCATAAATCTGACTCATAATTATATCTCCTTTATAAAACAATTTCTCCGGTTAATGACCAAGTACCGACCTTAGTTATTTTTACGTTTACAAAATCTCCCGCCTGGCATTTTCCGTTATCATTAAAGTTTACAATTTTACCTTCAGGAGTTCTGCCCGTCATTACATTATCGTCTGTTTTACTTTTCCCTTCAACTAAAAGCTCATACGTTTTTTCAAAATAATCCTCATTTATTTCACGTGATATTTTGTTCTGAAGCTCTAAAAGCCTATCAAAGCGTTCGTGCTGTACATCTTCGGGTATTTGCTCAGGCATTGTTGCTGCGGGTGTGCCCGAACGTTTTGAATAAATGAATGAATATACACTGTCAAAACGCACCTTTTCTAAAACATCTAAGGTTTCTTTAAAATCTTCTTCTGTTTCGCCGGGAAAGCCGACAATAATATCACTCGTCATTGCTATGTTACCGAGCTTTGAACGAACCTTGTCTACAAGACTTAAGTACTGCTCTTTTGTATATCTTCTGTTCATTTTTTCAAGCACTCTGCTGCTACCTGCCTGAAACGGCAAATGCAGCTGAGGCATTACCTTGTCGCACTCTGCCATTGCATCTATAAGTCTGTCAGTCATATCTTTCGGATGCGAAGTCATAAAGCGGATTCTTTTTATTCCGTCAATTTTATTGACTTCTCGCAGCAAATCTGCAAAATCCATATTAAAATCGGCATCGTTACCATATGAATTAACATTCTGACCCAAAAGTGAAATTTCTTTAACACCCGCTTTAGCAAGCTCTTTTACTTCTTCAATTATTTTTTCAGGTCTTCGGCTTCTTTCTCTGCCCCTGACATATGGCACAATGCAGTATGTGCAAAAATTATTACAACCGTACATTACCGATACCCAGGCTTTTATGTCGCCCTCGCGGTATACGGGAATATCCTCGGCAATTGCACCCTCGCTGTTTTCTGTGCTGAATACGCGTTTGTTTTCTGAAAGTGCCTCCAATAAAATTTCGGGCAAACGATAAAGAGCATGCGTTCCGAATACCACAGACACATGCTTATATTTTGATTTTACTTGCTTTGACATATGCTCTTGCTGCATCATACAGCCACAAATTCCTATTAACAGCTCAGGTTTTTTTGCTTTTAAATGCTTTAATGCACCGACGTTACCAAGCACACGCATTTCTGCCCCTTCACGCACAGCACAAGTATTAAACAAAATAAAGTCAGCCTTTTCATTTTCCTCTGTAAAGCCATATCCCATTTTATCAAGCATCCCTTTTATGCGCTCAGAGTCATTCTCATTTTGCTGGCATCCATAGGTTATAATGTGTGCCAATGGCTTTTTACCTTTTTTCTGCCAATAATTAAATACCTCGCCCGCTATTTCTTTTTGCTTTTTTAGCTCCTCGGGAGGAATTATTCTGCTTTTATTCATATTTCTTCTAAAACCTCACTTAGTGCAGTTAAAAATCCTTCGCATTCTTCACGAGTTCCTACAGAAACACGAAGGTAACCGGGCATTGATAGTGAATGCCCTCCTTTTACTATATATCCTTTTTTTAAGAGTGCTTCGTAGGCACTTTTACTGTCTTTTTTAATATTAACTGCCACAAAATTCGTTGCACTTTCTAAATATGAAAGACCCATTTTTTCAAATCCGTCACACAGAATTTTGCGGTTTTCGTTATTAAGCCTTACGGTATTTTTGACAAAATCTGTATCGCAAAGTGCCGCCACCGCACCCTTTTGCGCCACCAAATTAACGTTAAACGGTGCTCTTACGCGTTCAAGCTCGCATATAATATCTTTATTCGCCATTGCATATCCCACACGAAGACCCGCCAAGCCATACACCTTTGAGAATGTACGCAAAATGATAATATTGCTTTTTTCAGCCAGCTGAGCTTTGCTGTCAGGATAATCGTTTAAATCCTGCGCAAATTCAAAATATGCCTCGTCAAGCACGACCAAAACATTTTCGGGTACTCTGTCTAAAAGCTCTTTTTGCTCTTTTGCTGTATACATAAGACCGGTAGGGTTATTTGGATTACAAAGAAAAAGCACCTTGGTTTTTTCGGTTACACTATCAGCCATAGTCGAAAGATTCATTTTGTAATCGCTGTCACACGGAACTATAACAGGTTTAGCACCCGATGCTCTTACATTAGCTTCGTAAAGTGAAAACGAGGGTGCGGGAATTACACATTCATCGTCTTCTTCTAAAAAGGCTTTACAAATTAATTCAATTAGTCCGTCGCTACCCGTTCCGAACGCAAACTGTTCGGGTGACAGCTTATGGTGGTCAGCCAGTGACATACGCAGTTCATATGAATATCCGTCAGGATAAAGGCTTGACTCTAAAACGGCATCAAGCATTGCTTTTTGTGCTTTTTCAGAGCACCCAAACGGATTTTCGTTAGAGGCAAGCTTTATTACTTTATCAAGTCCAAGCTCTCGTTTAACCTCGTCAATCGGTTTTCCTGCCGGATATGGCATAATTGACTGTATACATTTTTTCTGTTTAATCACGATTTTTCTCCTATAAGGCTTTTGCTTATTATATATTTTTTGCTTCTTCTTTTATAGCATCATTTTTCTTTTTAACTTCTTCTTCCATCTCTGCTTTATAAGCTGCTAAAAGCGGTTTAATTTCTTCGTGTGCCAAAGAAAGAATTTGTGCCGCCAAGATACCTGCATTATCTGCTCCGTCAATTGCAACTGTTGCAACAGGTATTCCCTTAGGCATCTGCACCATCGAAAGAAGAGAATCCAAGCCATCCATAGTAGATGACTTAATCGGAATACCGATAACCGGAAGTGTTGTAAATGCAGCTAAAACTCCGCCCAAGTGAGCTGCTTTTCCTGCAGCCGCGATAATTACCTCAATACCGTTTTTTTCTGCATTTTTTGCATATTCTGCCGCCATTTCGGGTGTTCTGTGCGCAGAAATTACTGAAACCTCTGCCTCTATTCCGAATTTTTTAAGCATTACAAGACATTTTTTAACGACCGGAAAATCCGAATCGCTGCCCATTATAACTGCAACCTTTGGTGTACTCATTTTTAGACCTCCG
>JAZOBB010000145.1:0-2251 GCA_045595745.1 Clostridia bacterium
CAGCTTTACCGGTTTAAAAAAAAGCGGTGTTTATAATACTTATTATGCAGTTTTAAGACTTGAAGACGACTTGATTGTCGATGCAATTGAATATTCTGTTGCAAACGAAAGTGCTCCTGAGTTTGATGAAAGTCTGCTTGACAGCATTGTAACAGATGACCCGTCGAATTATAGCGATACATTGACTATTGAAGACGGACTTGATGATGCTAATGTTGATTGGGAATCAAAAACATTTGAGTATTACGAAAACGCAGACGATTTTCTGCCAACTGAACTTGAGCTTTCGTCAAATGCAGAGGTATTTGTAAATGGCATTAAACAAAGCCAAGACGATGCCTCTGTTTGGTTCGATGATATTCCTCGTAAGGCGGCCAAGGTTGTTTTTGCAGCAGTTGCTGGCGAAGATTACAACAAGATATTCATCACTTCGTACATCTATATGATGGTTGATGAGGTTAGTGTAGACGATGCAATTATCACTACAGATTTTGATGATATTAGCTTAGGCAAGGCAAGAGGCGACTATTTTACCTATTCTATTAAGCTAGAAGACGGCACCGAAATCGGCTTAGAAGACTTAAAAGAAGATGATATACTAAATGTTATTACTAACCCGATTGCAGAAGATAATATTAACAACCGAATGATTACAAATATGGAAATTATAGTTTCGCGCAAAACGGTTGAAGGCACTGTTGAAGAAATGCTCGGCAACGACAGGTGGACAATTAACGGTGAAGAGTATGAAAACTGGGGTGCTAAGCTGGCTGTCGGCGACATTGCACGTTTTTTCCTTACAATTGATGGCAAGTTGTATGATAGCGAAACATTAGAAACAGATAAAAACTACGGTTTTGTAACAGCTGTTGGTACGACAACGTCTTTTAGTGGAAAAACTTATGAAGTTAAAATGTATTCTTTATCTGATGAGAAAGTAAATACCTATAAGATTTCAGATAAGCTTTATGTATTCGAAGATTTAAATGGTGATTATTGTAAATCGCCTATGTTAGAAGGTTCCGACCAGGATGCATATTTTAGCTATCCTTATGGAAAAATTAGTTTTGCTGTTGCCAACAAAGATTCAAAAGCTGATGCACTTGCGTCCATAACGGACAGATTCATTATGTACAAATTAAATGAAAGCGGCGAAATCTGTGAAATCAGATTTGCTGAAGGTCGTGCGCATAACAACGAGTTTAATGTAACAACTGGTTCATCTTATTATAATCCGAACACAGAAAAATTCGGTGGCAAGTTTATTAATAGTTCGTCAATTCTTCTTTATGCAGAACCTGAAGAAGTAGAATATGGCGAATGGAACTTTGATGAAAATGCAATCGAAATTCTGCCTTTCGAGTCTTTAGACAAAGATGGTTATTACGGCACACCGTTACTCTTTGATATGAACCAAGATAACGAAATAGGTGTAGCTTTTGTAACTGCCGGCGTTGAAACAAACCCTAAATCTGCTATGGCTTTGGTTACAGGAACTTCTACAGTGACTAACGACAAGGTTAAGATTAACTTCTTCCAGAATGGTGAGTTTAAATCTTATATAGTAAGCAACAATTGCGATGATTTGGACGGCATTGGCGAAGGTGATATATTCCAGTATACACTAAAAGGTGATGAAATCATAAGAGGTACAATCGTTGCTGATTACAACCGTTACAGCGGTGAAGCTGTTAAGAAGGCAGCTGATACTAAGATTGTATCATACAAAATTGGTGAAGTACTAGAAAAAGAAACCAAATTCATCATAGTTGCTGGTGAGGGTGAATTATCATTTGCAAATAGTGATACTGTGGGTACAGTTGCAATCTACAACACTGCAAGAACTGGCAAGAATGCAGTTACGAGTCTGTCTTCGCTCTCTAATTTAAAAAAGAGCAGTAAAACCTATACTTATAAAGCAATTCTACGATTAGAAGATGATGAAATCGTTGATGCTATTGAATATCAGATTCCATACATACCTGAAGAAGAATACGAGTCCGATGAAGAATTTTAAAAACACTATATAATTTTAAATATAAAAATTGGATACATACTTAGTATGTATCCAATTTTTAGTTTAACAGTGTATTATTTTAACAATTCTATTAATTTATAAAGTACAGGTTCAAATGCCGCGCCGTACCAATGATTATCCAGCTTAGCGGTTTCTTTTATACATTCCATTGTATATTCCGCTGCAATTTTTGCTGCATCGTATGCACTTTTACCGATAGTTTTTGCTCCGACG
>JAZOBB010000146.1:0-23837 GCA_045595745.1 Clostridia bacterium
CTGTCAACGGTGCAGTGAAAAACCTCAGATGGATCTAATATTACGATATCTCCTTCGCTAATATCATAATGCCTGCCTTCAATTTTTATATTTCCTGTTCCGTGAATAAAATAATAGATTATAAAATTTGTGGTCGAATGAGGATATCCCAAAGTAGAATTTTCTGCAGACATACCTTTAGTGTGAGTAAGAAGATATCCAAAGTTACTGTCGTATGCGGTTTTGTTAAATTCGGTATTCATAATTGTCTCCGTTAAAATTATATTATAGCAGTATTGTACATAATTTTTCTATAAAAGTCAATTGTATATTTAATTATATTGTAGTATAGTATAATTATAAAGTAAAAACTTGTATTAAAGGAGCAAAAAATGTTTACTATCGATAAAGATTACGTTATAAACCTTCGCAGAGAGATACATATGTATCCCGAAATTGATTTCGATTTGCCGAAAACCGTAGCTTTGGTAAAGCGCGAGCTTGACAGTATGGGAATCCCGTATACCGAAGAATACGGCAAAGGAAGCGTAGTAGGTTACATAAATCCTGAAAAGAAAGGTTTTACAATCGGTTTAAGAGCAGATATGGATGCTCTTAAAATCGAAGAAAAAACAAATCTTCCTTATAGCTCAAAGCACGAAGGATTAATGCATGCCTGCGGTCACGATGCGCACACAGCGATGCTTTTGGGAGCGGCCAAAGCATTAAAAGAGATGGAAGGGGAACTTAATTGCCGCATAAAGCTTTTATTCCAACCCAGTGAAGAGGGTATTAAAAGCGGCGCAATTATGATGGTTGAAAACGGTGCTTTAGACGATGTAGATATTGTTTCGGGTTTGCACGTATCACGTCTTGAAACGGGAAAGGTAGGCATATGTCCCGGAGAATTTATGGCATCAAGCCGACATTTTAAAATAGAAATTTTTGGAAAAAACGCACATGCAACAGCACCCCACAATGGCAAGGATGCAATAGCGGCTGCGTTTCGTATGTATAATGCAGTCCAATTAATTATAAGCAGAGAAGTACCTCCGCTCGAGCCGTGTCTGTGCTCGATAAATAAAATTGAGGCAGGAACTGCTCAAAACATTGTTGCAGACCACGCAGTAATGCTTGGCACAATGCGAACCTATGATATGAAATTGAGCGAATTTATGTTTGACAGAATTAATAAAATTGCTAAAAGTCTGTCAGATGAGATGGGCATAACAATCGAAGTTACAGGTCCCGTTAAATCCGTATGCACATATAACAATCCTTATTTATCAGAATTGATGCGTTCTTCAGCGGCAAAGGTTGTGGGCGAAGAAAACGTGGTTAAAATCAATAAAAGACTTGGCTCAGAAGATTTTTCACGTATGGCAGAAAAAAGACCGGGAATATTCTTTTATCTTGGCTCACAAAATGACGCAAAGGGCATTAATAAGGTAGCGCATAACGGTGACTTTGATGTAGACGAAGGTGCATTAGAAATCGGAAGTAAGGTTTTTGTTCAATTTGTACTTGACAATCAAAATGGTGTAGATATCGAAAAAGTAAAAAAATCTGATGACAGATAAATATTTGAGTTTTTAAAAACCCCTACTGACGGTAGGGGTTTTTAAAAACTCCTTTTTTTCTGGGGTTGAATTTTATGAGTTAAATGTTATAATGTAATCAGGTGATGAAAATGAAAGAAAATAAAATTGAATTTGGCAGTAACCTTAAAAAAATCAGAAAAAAAGCCGGCATTTCACGAGTAAAGCTTGCAGAAATGATATCTTATTCTGAAAAAGCAATTGAAAAGTGGGAATCGGGCAGCTCAATACCGCCGGTTACTACAATTTGTAGGTTAGCGGAAATGTTTGAAATGTCGGTAGACTCATTACTCTATGCACCTAAAACTGAGGTTAAATATCTTTTAGGAATTGATGGCGGTGGAACAAAAACAGAGTTTTTACTGACCGATTCTGCAAAAAAAGAAATTGCCAGAGTTAAGTTAGGGCCGTCAAATCCGGTGGATATCGGAATAGAGAATACCAAAAAAATTCTCAAGCAGGGCATAAGACAGGTGTGCGAGGGAATTAGTCTGCGCGAGGTTTCGGTGTTTGCAGGTCTTGCAGGTGGAATAACAGGGGATAATAAGGCACAAATAAATGCGTTTTTGTCACAATTTAACTTTGCTTTTTATGATAATGGCAGCGACACAGGCAATGCTCTTTCTGTTGCATTAAAAGGCGAAGACGGCGTTGCTGTAATTATGGGAACAGGTATTATTGCATTTAGTCAGGTCGGCTCAACAAAGCACCGAATTGGCGGCTGGGGATATCACATAGACCAAGGCGGCAGCGGATATAACTTTGGTTCTGATGCTTTAGATTCTGCTTTAAAATCCATTGATGGAAGAGGCGGCAGCAAGCTTATAAAAGACTTAATTGAGCAGCATTTGTCAGAGACGTTGCCCAATGCGATTGCAGATATTTATCAAGGTGGAAAGGCATATGTCGCATCTTTTGCACAATTTGTTTTTGCGGCATTTAAGCAGGGAGACAAAGAGGCAGAACGTATCATTGATAAAAATGTAAGAGAGGTTGCTCAAATAATTGCGGCGGGCAAAAAGTTCTTGGATGATGCAAATGGCAAGGTGGTAATTTGCGGCGGCTTGTGTAATTATAAAGAAGAGCTTATGCCGTTCTTTAAAAAATATTTAGGCGAAAATCAGCAGATAACATTTTCAAACGAGTCAGTAGTAGACGGAGCAATAATGCTTGCAGAAAAAATAAAAAACGGGGGTAATTAATAATGCTAAGAACAGAAATGCGAAATCCTGATACCTATAAAATAGGAGAAATGTCAACAGGCGACATATTAAACACAATAAACAAAGAAAATAACAAAGTAATTGAAGCGATAGATAAGGCAATGCCTGAAATTGCAGCCGCGTGCGATATGGTAGCAGATGTTATTAAAAACGGCGGAAGAGTTTTTTACATAGGTGCAGGAACATCAGGTCGTCTTGGTGTTTGTGATGCGGCTGAATGCCCTCCAACATTTGGAGTATCTAAGGATATGTTTAACGGAATAATTGCCGGTGGTTATGACTGTATGCACAGTGCAGCTGAAAATGCAGAAGATGACTCGAATCTTTCGGTTGAGGATTTAAAAGCACATAATTTTTGCGAAAAAGATGTTGTTATCGGTGTGTCGGCATCAGGCTCGGCAGCATATGTAATTTCGGCTATCGAGTATGCAAACTCAATCGGTGCAAAATCAATATCTATAACAAACAATCCCGATACCAAAATGGGCAAAACCGCACAAATAAATATAAGTGCCGATACAGGCCCCGAGGTAATTACAGGATCAACAAGAATGAAAGCGGGAACAGCACAGAAAATTATACTTAATATGATATCTACAACCGCAATGGTTAAATGCGGATATGTTTATGAAAATCTTATGATTAACTTAAAGCCTACAAACAAAAAGCTGACAAAAAGAATGATTGGTATTGTTGTAGAAATCTTAAAATGCAGTGAGGAAGAGGCAGAAAAGCTACTTAACGAAAATAACTGGAGCATAAGAGCTGTCGTAGACGGAAGGGAGAACTAAAATGGGTATTTATAAAATTGCAGAGTACGGCGAAAGTAAGTTCCATATTGTAAACCACCAATATTCTGACGAAACAATACGTTTTGCGGCATCAGAAATGCAAAAATATCTGCTTATGGCTACAAATGCGGCAATTCCATATTTTTCTGATGATCCACGTTGCCCTATGCGCGGTCCTGAAATAAGAATCGGTGCGGATGTGCGAGGCGAAACTAAAGTTGAAGAAGATTTGCACGATGACGGATTTTGCATCAGAGGTGTAGGTGAGCATATTACCATCACAGGAAAAACCTCAAGAGGTGTTCTTTACGGAGTATATCGTTTTCTTGAAATTTTCTGTAACTACAGATGCTTTACAAAAGATGTTGAAACCATCGACCAAATTGATGTGTTAGAGATTGAGCTTGATGAAATAAAAGAAGAGCCTTCATTTGATTTCAGAGACGCATATTTCAGAAATGCTTTTGATGGCGGTTTTGCATCGAAAAATCACTTGAATTCAAGCCTTTGTGATATATCGGTTGCACGTGGCGGAAGAATGAAATGGTTTAATTTCCACCATTCTTTTAATGACCTAGTTCCTGAAAAAATATATTTTGATGAGCACCCAGAGTATTATTCTGAAATAGACGGAGAAAGAAAAAGAGCAACTCAGCTATGTTTAACTAATCCCGATGTATTAAAAATTGCAGAAAAGACCTTAAGAAGCTGGATTGAAAACAACCCCGAATGCAAGGTATTTTCTGTAGCACAAAACGATAGTATGGAATCTTGTACCTGTCCGAATTGTATGGCGATTGAAAAAGAAGAGGGTTCGCCATCAGGTCCGATTATTCATTTTGTAAATAAGCTTGCAGATGCAATACGTGATGATTATCCGGATGTGCTGTTGCATACCTTTGCATATCAGCACACATTAAAAGCACCTAAAAAGGTTGTTGCTCGTGATAATGTTATCGTGCGTTTATGCTCGGTTTTCTGTCGCTTTGAAAAGCCGTTTTACGAGCTTGCACCGCTTAAGCCGGGCGGAGAAGAAGAGCTTTTCGTAAGTTCGCTTAAAGAGTGGAAAAATCACGCAACACAGCTTTATGTATGGGATTATGCCGTAAACTTCAGAAACTACTTGCAGCCGTTTGTTAATTTTCATAATCTTGCTAAAAACATTAAGTTTTTTAAAGAAAACGGTGTGCGCGGAGTGCTTGAGCAGGGCAACTTTGCCTATGGCGGCGGTGCTTGCTTTGATGATATGAAGTCATATATCATAAGTAAGCTGCTCTGGAATCATAATACCGATATTGATGACGAAATCCATCGTTTTTGTATGGGTGTTTATGGCAAGGCCGCAGGTCCTTTAATGGAGGAATACACTAAGCTTATTGAAGATGCCTGTGCAAGCAGCGAGCTTTATATTTATCAGTATCCGGATGTTCCGGCTATCACAGATGAACTGGTAGCTAAAGCCGACGAATTAGTGTCAAAGGCTATTAGTGTTGCAGATTCTGGCGAATATCGCAAACGCGTCGAGCGAGAATATTTATCGGTAAGATTCTTAAAGCTTTCAAGACTTGAAATGGATGCACCGAACAGAACAGAAAAAATTAATGAACTGTTTGATGATATTAAACGTTTCGGAATTACCGAAATCAGAGAGCGTAAATCTTTAGCTGTTTTAAAAGAGCTTATGCTTAAAAATCGTTATGTTAAGGACAGAACGAATGAGTATTTGTTATATTACATAATGAAATAAAAAATAGCGGTAAAAACAAAAGTTTTTACCGCTATTTTTTATACTCCCTCGCAATTAAAGTCTGGAATAAAACTCTCTTTTGCCGTGTTTTTATCTTGAACAAATGCGTTTTCTATGCCTAAAGACAGAGCATAGTCGATAACCTTTTCATATTCAAATGTTGTTAGTTTCCTGTGCAAATGTGGATGATTTTTCATATTTGGCATAGGTGTATATTGATTCATAATACTTATAAAAATATTATCAGAAAAAGTATTATAAAGATATTTTATAACCTTTTTTGACTCTTCTATATACCCGGGCAGAACAAGATGCCGCACAATAACTCCCTTCTTAATCATTCCATCTTTTGAAAAATTAAACTTTCCTACCTGACGATACATTTCGTTAATTGCGGCTTTTGCAATTTCGGGGTAGTCTGCTGCAAACGAAAATTCTTTTGCGATATCAGAAGAGAGATATTTAAAATCAGGTAAATATACGTCAATTAAGCCATCTAACATTTTTAAAGTGTCTACCGATTCATATCCGCTTGTGTTATAAACAATCGGCAAATTTAAACCTTTTTTCTTTGCAAACTCTAAAGCATTTATTATATGTAGTGCAAAGTGTGTGGGTGTAACTAAATTTATATTATGTGCTCCTTTTTCTTTAAGCTCAAAAAATATTTCACAAAGTCTGTCAACAGATATTTTTTTGCCGATATCGGCTTTAGATATTAAATGATTCTGACAATATATGCAACCTAAAGAACAACCCGAAAAGAAAACTGTTCCCGAACCGTTTTTGCCGGATATTACAGGCTCCTCCCACTGGTGAAGAGCAGCTCGGGATACTATTAAATCGCCATCTGTGCGGCAATATCCAAGCTTGCCGCTATAGCGGTCAACACCGCACTTTCTGGGGCAAATAGCGCACTTTTTTAATTCGTTAAACAAGTTAATCATAACCCTTCTTAAACTTAAATGTACTATTAAATAATAGTACATTTTTTATTATTTAGCAATAATTTTAATTACTTTTTTCAGTATTTAGTTATATTTTTTATTATTTTATCATATATATAACAGTTGAGGTATGAATTTTATCACAATGAGAAAATTAATAACGAGAGGCGGTGAAAAAGTGGGTAACGCTAAAGATGAATTTAAAAATTGGTTAGAAAAATTTTATAAAGGTGAGCAAACCGAGGCATATAAATTTTTGGGGTGTCATAAACTAGGCACTAAATATGTGTTCAGAGTGTGGGCACCGAATGCTAAAGAGGTAAGTGTTGTCGGAGATTTTAACAATTGGTCACACGGGAAAAATTTTATGCAAAGATTGTATGATTCGGGAATATGGCAAACTGAAATTGATAACCTGAGTGAATTTGACAGCTATAAGTTTGCAATTAAAACCTCTGACGGCAGATTGCTTTTTAAATCTGACCCATACGGAACACATATGGAAACAAGACCGGGCACGGCATCTAAAATATTTGATATTTCGGGATATAACTGGAGCGACGATGTATGGCAGATGAAGAAAAGGTCAGTAAATCATTTAAAAGAGCCGATTAACATTTATGAACTGCATATAGGCTCGTGGAAAAAATATGATGACGGAAATTTCTTTTCGTATTCAAAGCTTGCAGATAGGCTTATTCCTTACTTAAAAGATATGGGATATACCCACGTTGAGCTTATGCCGATATCAGAGTATCCGTACGACGGGTCGTGGGGATATCAGGTTACTGGTTATTATGCACCCAGTTCAAGATACGGAACAGCAAAGGATTTTATGTCACTCGTTGACAGGCTTCATCAGGCGGGCATTGGTGTTATTTTAGATTGGGTAGTGGCACATTTTCCTAAAGATGCGTGCGGTCTTTACGAGTTTGACGGTGGTTGTTTGTATGAATATTCTGACCCACTTAAAAATGAGCATCCGGATTGGGGAACACGTATTTTTGACTACGCAAAAGGCGAAGTTGTCTCGTTTTTAATTTCAAATGCGGTCTACTGGCTCAAAGAATATCATATAGACGGTATCAGGGTAGATGCGGTTGCGTCCATGCTGTATTTAGACTATGGCAAGCAGAACGGTGAGTGGAGACCGAATGAAAACGGAGGGCGTGAAAATTACGAAGCAGTAAGATTTCTGCAAAAACTAAATCAGACCGCATTTTGCATAGAGCCGGGTGTTTTAATGATAGCAGAAGAATCGACTGCCTGGCCTATGGTTACAAAGCCTACCGATATAGGAGGTCTTGGATTTTTATTTAAGTGGAATATGGGCTGGATGAACGATATGCTTTCGTATATGTCGGTTGACCCGTATTTCAGAAAAGGATGCCATAATAAAATTACATTTTCGCTCACCTATGCGTTTTCAGAAAATTATATACTTCCGCTTTCGCACGACGAGGTTGTTCATGGCAAGGCATCGTTAATATCAAAAATGCCGGGTGAATACGAGCAGAAGTTTGCAAATCTGCGTGCGTTTTTTGCGTATCAGATGGCACATCCGGGCAAAAAACTATTGTTTATGGGTGGCGAATTTGCACAGTTTATAGAATGGAACTATTCTAAAGAGCTTGATTGGTTACTTTTAGACTTTGAAAAGCACAGGCAGTTTAAAGACTGTGTGAGGGATTTAAATCATTTATATTTAAAAACTGCACCTTTTTATGAAATCGAAGACAGCTGGGACGGATTTAGATGGATAGCGGCAGACGATAATGAGCAGAATATAATTGTATTCAGACGCATTGACTCAAAAGGCGAAGAAATTATTGTTGTGTGCAATTTTTCGCCAATAACACGCGAAAACTATAAAATTGGTGTTCCGTATAACGGAAGCTACATCCAGATTTTTTCTACCGATGAAGAAAAATACGGCGGAAGGGGTATAAAAAATCCTATTAAAAAAAGCAAAAAGCAGCCATATCATGCAGAGCAATACAGTATCGAGTTGATTGTACCCGGAATGTCAGCTATGTATTTTAAGGTAAAACGAAAAAAGATAAAAAATGACGAAGCATCAAAGGGCAAAAATAAGGGAGTGAAGTAAAATGCAAAAAAAGAAAAAATGCATTGCAATGTTGCTTGCAGGGGGTCAGGGAAGCAGATTAGGCGTGCTTACAAAAAGTATTGCAAAGCCTGCCGTCCACTTTGGAGGAAAATACAGAATAATTGATTTTACACTTTCTAACTGTGTTAATTCAGGAATTGATACAGTCGGTGTTCTTACGCAATATAAGCCCATGGAGCTGAATGAATATATCGGCAACGGTCAGCCATGGGGACTTGACAGAAATCGGGGCGGGGTGCATATTCTTCAACCGTTTACCAAAATAAAATCAAAAGAATGGTATAAAGGAACGGCAAATGCTATTTATCAGAATATGCAGTTTATTGACAGATACAGTCCTAAGCACGTTTTAGTTCTTTCGGGCGACCACATTTATAAAATGGATTATTCAAAAATGTTAGAGGAACACGAAAATAAAAATGCTGATTGCACAATTGCAGTCATTGATGTTCCGCTTTCGGAAGCTTCGAGATTTGGCATAATGAATGCGACAGATGACGGCAAAATATATGAGTTTGAGGAAAAGCCTAAAGAGCCTAAAAGCACAAAAGCATCAATGGGTGTATATATTTTTCGATATGATGTTATGAAAAAATATCTTACGGAAGATAATCTGGATGAAAATTCCGATAATGACTTCGGCAAAAACATAATTCCAAAAATGCTCGCAGACGGTCTTAATATGCTTGCGTATTCGTTTAAAGGCTACTGGAAGGATGTGGGAACAATTGAAAGTCTGTGGGAGGCTAATATGGACTTACTCGGCGGTGACAGCGCACTTAGCCTAGATGATAATGAATCGCGCGTATATGCCAGAAATTACGATTGTCCGCCGACATATTTTTTTGATGGCGCAAAAGTAATCGGCTCTATGATTACAAAGGGTTGCGAGATATACGGCAGAGTTGAAAATTCTGTTATATCAAGCGAATGTACGATTTTAGACGGAGCAGTGGTAAAAAATTCTGTGCTGTTTCCGGGAACGGTAGTTGAAAAGGGCGCAGAGGTTAATTATGCAATATTGGGTGAAGGAACTAAAGTGGGCGCAGGAGCTCACGTAGGTGAGCCTTTTTCGGAAAATAAAAAAGGAAAAATAACGGTATTAGGAAGCGGATACATTTTAGGTTGCGGAGAATCTGCAAAGGCAGGAGAAATGTTAGGAGTACGGTGATGAAAGGAGTGAAAACATATGAAAATGATGGGAATTGTATTTTCGAACATATATGATGAGCATTTAGGAGAAATAACAAAGGAGCGCACTCTTGCCTCGTTGCCTTTTGGGGGCAGATACAGACTTATTGACTTTGTACTTTCAAATATGGTTAATTCAGGCATAACCAATGTAGGTGTTATAACCAAATCAAACTATCAGTCTTTAATGGACCACTTAGGCAACGGACAGGAATGGGATTTAGACAGAAAAATTGACGGACTGTTTATACTTCCGCCGTTTGGCACAGGTCAAAAAACTGTTTATAAGGATAAAATCGAAGCTCTGTGGGGAGCAAAACGATATTTAGAGCGTTCTGATGAAGAATATGTAGTAATGTCAGATTCAAATATTATTTGTTCTATTGATTACTCCGAAATATTGTCATATCACATAAAAAACAATGCAGATATTACCATTATTACGCATAAAGAGCAGATTGAAAATAAAACCGATGTTAAGGGCGTAGTAGTTAAAGCAGATACGGGCGGCAGAGTAATAGATGTAATGGTTAATTTTAATCAGCCTGGAATATCACTTTGCGGATTGGGAATGTATGTATTAAAACGAGAGAGATTAATTGAAATTTTAGACGAGGCAACATCATATAACCAGATTGACTTTGAACGTGACATCATTCAGGGCAAGCACAAGCTGATGAAGATTATGAACTATGAGCACGAAGGAAACACTTTAAGAATAGATAGCGTACAGCGTTATTTTGAGGCTAATATGGCACTTTTGGATAAAGAAACAAGAGATGAAATTTTTTATGAAAACGGATATGTTTATACTAAAATCCGTGATGAAGTGCCGACTAACTATGGTACTGGCTGCAAAATTAAAAACTCACTTATAGCAGACGGATGCAAAATTTGCGGCACGGTTGAAAATTGTATATTATTCCGCGGAGTAACTGTTGCCGAGGGTGCAGTTGTAAAAAATTCTATTCTTATGCAAGATACCCAAATAGGCAAAAATGTTAAAATGGAGTATATCATAGCCGACAAGGAAGTAAAAATATCCGACGACAGATTACTTATGGGAGCACCACAGCATCAGATGATAATAAGCAAAGGAAAAATTGTTTAGGGAGGGTAAATTTTTTTGAAAATTTTGTATGCTACATCGGAATGTGCACCTTTTATAAAAACAGGAGGCTTAGCAGACGTATCTTATGCCCTTCCTAAAGCGTTGGCAAAAAGCGGAGCAGAGGTAAGTGTTGTAATGCCCTATTACAAAAATATAAAAGACCATTTTAAAGAAAAGCTAGAGTTTGTAACGCATTTTAATGTTCCTTTGAGCTGGAGAAATATTTATTGCGGAATATTTAAGTGCGCACAAGATGGGGTAACGTACTATTTTATAGATAACGAATACTACTTTTTACGTGGCTCGGTGTACGGTGATTATGACGACGGAGAAAGATTTGCATATTTTTGCAAGGCTGTGCTCGAGATGATGCAACATATTGGATATTACCCTGACATAATTCACGCAAACGACTGGCAATGCTCTATGATACCGCTTTTTTATAAGGGTTTTTATCAGCATATATATGAATACTCGGGTATCAAAACTATGTTTACGATACATAATATTGAGTATCAGGGAAAAGTATCGTACAGCTTTTTAGAAGAAGTTTTGGGCATGGATGATTACTATATGCGATTTTTAAACTTTGGCGGATGCGTTAATTTAATGTTTTCGGCAATTGTGCTGGCCGATAAAATTACTACTGTTTCAGAAAACTATGCCCAGGAGGTGAAAAATCCTTACTACGGTCATGGACTAGACCAAGTGCTTGGCGGTGTTTCATATAAGTTTTGCGGAATTACAAACGGAATCGATACAGATTTATTCAATCCGCATCAGGATGAAAACTTATATCGCAAGTACAGCTTAAAAGCTATGGGCGGCAAAAGAATATGCAAAAAAAGATTGCAGGAGGACCTTGGCTTAGAACAAGACCCCGATTGCGCAATTATGTCTATGGTCACACGTTTAGTAGCTCATAAGGGTCTTGATTTGGTTGACTGTGTGTTAGATGACATAATGACACGCAGAATACAACTGGTCATCGTGGGCACGGGTGATTCGCGTTTTGAGCATCGCCTGCGTGATGCTCAGGCTAAATATAACGGCAGACTTTCAGTTAACATTCGTTTTGACCCGGGTTTAGCAAGCCGAGTATATGCCGCATCTGATTTGTTTTTAATGCCGTCAAAGTCAGAACCGTGCGGTTTGGCTCAAATGATTGCTATGCGTTATGGAACACTTCCCATAGTAAGAGAAACGGGCGGATTAAAAGATACGGTATATCCTATAAATCCGCAAACGGGCGAGGGCAGAGGATTTACATTTAAAAGCTATAACGCACACGATATGTTAGATGCCATTGACCGTGCACTAAAACTTTATTATGACGATAAAACCATCTTTAAAAAAGTAATGCATCGAAATATGGAAGAGGATTTCAGTTGGGATAAATCAGCTAAAAAATATCTTGCAATATATGATTCTATGAAGCTTTGAGTCGGGAGGAGAAAAGATGGAGTATAGTAAAGAGACACTTAAGCAATTAATTGACGAGAAAATTTTGCGTCACTTCGGCTGTGATGAACGAGAAGTAACCAAGCAACAGATATACAGAGCGATGTCTTTAGTAGTACGCGATATTTTAATGGAAAAACGTTCTGAGTTTGAAAGCAATGTGCGAAAACAAGGTCAAAAGCGAGTGTATTATATGTCTATGGAGTTCTTGGTCGGCACATCACTTAAAAACAATCTGTTTAATCTGGGAATTGAAAAAAATATGATTGCAGCAGTTTCTGATTACGGAGTTGATATTAACGAGCTTTACGAAATGGAGCCTGACGCAGGATTAGGAAACGGTGGCTTGGGCAGACTTGCTTCGTGCTATATGGATGCGGCTACAACAAAACAGATTTCGTGTACGGGTTTTTCAATACGTTATGAGTTCGGAATCTTTAAACAAAAAATCGTAGACGGATGGCAAATGGAGTTTCCTGATAACTGGCTTGATATGGGTGATGTATGGCTGGTGCCGCGTGAAGACGAGGCTTTCGAGGTCAAGTTTGACGGACGTGTAACCGAACACTGGGAAAATGGTGTAAACAGAGTTGAATACACAGATTATAATACAGTAATAGCTGTTCCCTATGATATGATGATATCGGGATATGATTCATCTGCTGTAAACAATCTTGTTTTGTGGAGCGCAAAATCCCCCAACAGAATAGATATGGATTTGTTTTCGCGTGGTGAATACGTAAAATCTATGGAGAAAAATGCTATGGCAGAGGCGATTTCAAAAGTGCTTTATCCTGCCGATGACCACTACGAAGGCAAAGCTCTTCGTTTAAAACAGCAATATCTTTTGGTATGTGCATCACTTCAGAGCATAATGAGACAATTTATGAAAGAATACGGCGATGTGCATATTTTACCCGAAAAGGTAGCCATTCACATTAACGACACACATCCGTCGCTGTGCGTTCCTGAACTTATGAGAATTTTATTGGATGAGCACGGATTAAACTGGGACGATGCGTGGGATATAACCTGCAAAACCTTGGCATATACAAATCATACAGTTATGAGCGAAGCACTAGAGCGTTGGCCCGAATCGTTGTTTGCTGAAAAACTGCCCCGAATATATCAGATTGTGCGAGAAATTGACCGCCGTTTTGGTTTAATTTTAAACGAGCACTATAGTGGAGATTATGCAAAAATAAATTATATGGATATCATTGCAAATTCACAGGTTAAAATGGCAAACCTCTGTCTTGCCTGCTGCCATAAGGTAAACGGTGTATCTAAGCTACACAGCGATATTTTAAAGAATGACGTTTTTCACGATTTTTACTATATAATGCCCGAAAAATTTACCAATGTTACAAACGGAATAGCACACAGACGTTGGCTGTGTCAGGCAAATCCGGAGCTTAGCGACTTTGTGACTGAACTTATCGGTGACGGATTTGTACGCGATGCAAATGAGCTGGTAAGACTTTTAGATTATCAAAATGACAGAGCGGTTTTAGAAAGACTGCAAAAAATAAAATACAACAACAAGCTGCGCTTAGCGCAATATATTAAAGAGCATAACGGAATTAATGTTGACCCTGAAGCAATTTTTGATGTTCAGGTTAAAAGACTTCACGAGTATAAAAGACAGCTTTTAAATATTCTTCATATAATGCACATTTATAATAAACTAATTGAAAATCCTACGGCAGATGTTAAACCCCGTGTTTTTATATTTGCGGCAAAAGCTTCGGCAGGATATGTAATGGCAAAGCAAATTATAAGACTTATTAATATGGTGGCGCGAGAGGTAAATTCAAATCCTGTAACGCGTGACAAATTAAAAGTAATTTTTCTTGAGGATTACCGTGTATCGCTGGCAGAACTGATTATTCCTGCGGCAGAAATTTCTGAGCAAATATCGGTTGCGGGCAAAGAAGCATCAGGAACGGGAAATATGAAGCTTATGCTAAACGGAGCAATAACCTGCGGAACATTAGATGGAGCAAATGTTGAAATTTTAGAGCAGGTCGGAAAAGAAAATATTTTTCTGTTCGGTATGACTGCAGACGAAGTTGTAAAACTGTGGCAAAGCGGATACAATCCTATGAATATATACAACTCAAATACAGATGTAAGAGCGGTTATTGACAGATTAAAGCACGGCATATCGGGCACTACTTTTAACGATGTGGCGTATTCGCTTACGCAAGGTAGTTACGGAAGTGCGGACAGCTATATGACGCTTGCAGATTTCGACTCGTATAAAAATATTCACGAGGAAATTTTAAAAACTTATTCTGACAGAGAAAAATTTAATAGAATGTCTCTTGTAAACATCGCAAAGGCGGGAGTATTCTCGGCAGACCGAGCTATAAAAGAATATGCTGATGATATATGGAAAACAAAATCGGTTAAATGGTAGAGGATGATAGGATGAAGCTGATATATGATAGCAGAAACGAGTTTTTTAAAACTCCGTTTGGATGTATAAAAATCGGGGAAAAAGCAGATGTTTGCGTTTGCTGTGACGAGGCGGCAGACAAAGTATTTTTGTTATTGTATCAGGATAACAAGGAAGAAAAGAAAATAGAAATGACAAAAACAAAAGAGGCTGACGGATACGGAATTTATTCCGTATCCCTTATTTTTGATGAGGCTGATTTATACTTTTATCGATTTTGCGTTATAAAAGACGGAGTAAATAACATTTTCGGACGTAATGAACAAAACTATCCGTCGTTATCTTCGCAGGATTCTTGGCAGCTTCTTTGCACAGAAAAAGACAGAGCGGTAGCAGACTGCTTTTGCGGTAAAATTTATTATCAGATTTTTCCCGACAGATTCGCAAAAGACGGAAGTAGCGACCTTAAAGGCAAACTCGAGCCATATTCTGTTCACGAAAATATGAGCGATGTTCCGAAATATTTGCCTAATGAGCACGGTATTGTAGAGAACAATGACTTTTTTGGCGGAAATCTTAAAGGCATAATAAATAAGCTTGATTATCTTGAAAATATCGGTGTAGACGTAATATATTTAAACCCGATATTTATGGCACATTCAAATCACCGATACGATACGGCAGATTATAAACGAATCGACCCTATGCTCGGAAAAGAAGAAGATTTTGTTCTATTGTGCAATGAGGCTCACAAAAAAAACATAAAAATAATTTTAGACGGAGTGTTTTCTCATACAGGAGACAACAGTGTGTATTTTGATAAATATAATCACTTCGGAAACGGTGCTGTATCAAATTTTAATTCCCCTTACCGCGATTGGTATAAGTTTTCGAGATATCCCGACGAATACGAAAGCTGGTGGGGAATATCTACCTTGCCGTGCGTAGATGAGATGAACCAGTCATATTTGGATTTTATTGTTACGGGAAGTGACAGTGTTATAAGACATTGGCTAAGGGCGGGAGCAGATGGCTTCAGGCTTGATGTTGCAGACGAATTACCTGATGAATTTATAAAAGCTGTTTATAAAACTTTAAAAGATGAAAAGCCTGAGTCTGTATTAATAGGCGAGGTCTGGGAAGATGCATCTAACAAAATAAGCTATGGTGTGCGCAGAAAGTATCTGTTAGGCGGCGAACTTGACGGAGTTATGAATTATGTGTATCGAATGGCAATAATAGATTTTGTTACGGGAATAATTACGGCAGAAACTTTTGCTGAAAGGATAATGCGGCTTGCCGAAAACTATCCAAAAGATGCACTTTTTAGTTCGATGATTTTTTTATCAACTCACGATACGGCGCGAATTTTAAATGTGCTGTCAGGAGCGGATATAAACGGAACGACAAAAACCGACAGAGCAAATAAAAAGCTAAATGAAAATGAGTATAAAATTGCGGCAAAAAGACTTTCAGCAGCGGTGTTTTTGATGTTTACGCTGCCCGGCAGTCCATGTATTTATTACGGCGACGAAATAGGTATGCAGGGCTATGAAGACCCGTTTAACAGACGTTTTTATGCTTGGAATGAGTCTGATGAAAAAATACGTCAAATATATTCTTTAATGCTAAAGCTAAGAAAAAATTTGACTGCGCTTTCAAACGGAGAAATATATTTATGCGAGGCAAAGGATGGTTTTGCTTCATTTATAAGAAAAAATGACAAAGAGGAGCTTTTGTGTTTATTAAATATTTCAGATAAAGCAGTTACTATACCAATTTCGTGCGCAAAAATTGTCGGCGGAATGAATGCTATATCTGATGGCAAAAAAATAACCCTATTACCTTTTGGCAACGGGGTATTTAGAATAAACTGATTATTAAAGATTAATAGAAACAAGAGCCTTTTCGGCTTTGCCTAACACAGTAACTTCGTTTTCTGGAAACACCAGTGGGGCAGTTTTTTCAGATGCAACCAAGGTTACGTTCCCATCTGTATAGTAGATATATCTGACAAGCTTAGTTTCGTCAGCAAGTGAAACCGCAACTAAATCTCCGTTTTTAACATTATGTTCGTGTTTAAAGAGCACCAAATCACCTTCGTTAAGATTCGAGGCAGACAAGGCATTGTCTTCTAAACGTAGAATAAAGAAATTGCCGCTGCCCATAATTTCTATCGGAATAGAAAGTGAGTCATTTTTTTTAGTATCATTCTTAAAATATATCAGCGGTATTTCGATTCTGTTTTGAAAATCAATGGTATTTTCTCTAAGCGGAACGGGTGGCGGACTTGTAAGTTCATCGATGCTTACGTTAAAAATCTCAGATAATTTTTGCAAAGTTTCGTACGAAGGTGTAGAATAATTTGTTTCATAATTGCTTATGGTAGATTTTTTTTTGCCGAGCATTTTTGCAAGCTCGGTCTGAGTCATACCGTTTCTTTTGCGAATGGATTTAAGATTTTCGGCAAAATATTTCACTTACGCCACCTCCTTTAAATTATTTTATATTTATTGTTTTTACCGAACCGCGTTCGACGATTGTTCCTTTTAAATCCTGTACAGGCATACTTTCGCCATGTATATGGCTGATAAGCATTTTGCAGCCGAGACGACCTTCTTCGTATCCCTCAGTCTTTATTGTAGTAAGAGGAGGGATAGTATATGACGAAATTAACAGGTCATCAAATCCTACAATAGAAATATCATCAGGAACTTTAAGTCCTGCATTATATGCCGCACTCAGTGCACCCACAGCGACCCAGTCGCTGTTACATACAACCGCGCTAAGCTTAAGATTGCGCGAAAGTAACTCGCACATAGCTGTATTTCCTGATTCTACAATAAATTTGTTGCTGTCAAACCAGGCAATTTTATTCTCGCTATATACAAGGTCAAGCTCTTTGCAAGCTCGCACATATCCTGCGTGAATATCCTGATGTTTTCGTGTCCCTCTTGCAATCAATCCAATATTTCTGTGCCCTTTTTCGTAAAGATAGCACATCATATCATACCCTGCTTTTGCAAAGTCAAAACGCAAAGCACCCGCCTCGCCGGTATCCTCACGCTCTTTACCTATATAAAAAACAGGAGTGTTGCTTTGCGCGATTAATGAGACTATATCTTCAGAAAAACGTAAAAACGTAATAATTCCGTCAACGTTGCGCTCCAAAAGTCGGGTCATATTTTTGGGGTCGTCATCATACTGATAAATTAATGCTGCATAGCCGTGCTCGTTTGCCTCGTCGCAAATGCCCCTATAAAGCTCAGAAAAAAACGGATTTGTTACATCGTTTACAACAAATGCAATTGTGTACGAAAACCGTGTTCTTAAGCTACGGGCAATTACATTGGGTACGTAATTTAGCTGCTTAATTACGTCAAGCACCCGTTCACGTGTTTCGTCGGTTACTTTGTTGCTTCCGTTTACAACGCGTGAAACGGTGGCAGTAGAAACGCCGGCTAATCGCGCTACATCGTTTCTGGTAGCCATATTCTCTCTCCCTTTAATCAATTATTTTATTGATAATAATTGCGTCTGTTTGCGTATTTTCTTTGACGGCGGCGTCTGCTCTGCCTTTTAAGCTCTCTGTATCTTAAAACGAGCAAAATTGCCACAAATACTCCGAGCGGACCCATAACCCAGATGCTTAAAATCCAGCTCAAAAGAGTTCCGAAAATCATTTTTAAATAACTCTTTTTAACGGCTTTTTTATTAATAAGCTCAACCTCGCCCAAAGTTATTCCGTCGTATGAATAGGTTATTGTTCCTATTTTTTCGCCTTCTTTTATAGGTGCTTTTAGCTCGTCGGGCACAGACAGGGTTTTAATAAGCTTGTCGTGCTCATAGTTTATGGGCAAAAGTGCAGAAAGCGGTTCTTTTGCTGTAAGTATTGCCTGAGCATTCTTTTTAGCCCATTTTACTTCTTTAGTTGCCATTATTTCGTCAATATCTGATATTATTTGCGTCTTAAAGTTTTCAAATCCGTAATTAAAAAGTGTAATTGTATCTGCAAAAGAATAGTTTGTGCCATCAGTATTCGGGGCATTTAATACAACGCAGATAAATGACGAGCCATCCTTTTCGGCACTTGAAACAAGACAGTTTCCTGCTTTTGAGGTGTGACCGGTTTTTATTCCGGTTGCGGCAGAGTAAAGATATTTTCTGCCCTTCATAGGATTAATTAATGAGTTATTATTAGAAAGATAACGAATTTCATCATATTTTTCTGTAGGTGGAATTTCGTAAGTAGGTGTTGCAACGATTTTTGCAAAAAGTTCATTTTGCATAGCAACAGATGCGAGCTTATATAAATCGCGAGCGGTGGTGTAGTGGTTATCGTCATGATAACCGTGCGGATTTGCAAAATTAGTGCCTGCCATACCCAAAGCGGCAGCACGGGAGTTCATTTCTGTAACGAAAGCCTCGATAGAACCTGAAACCTCTTCTGCTAAAACGTTTGCGGCATCGTTTGCAGAATGAACCATTAAGCCATACAGCAATTGTTCAATGCTTAGCTGTTCACCTGCTAAAATCCCCATATTGCTGCCGTCACGGTCAACATCAACCGCTGTTTGGCTTGCAGCTGCAATATCTGACGGGTTAAGCTGCTCAATTGCTAAAAGAGCAGTCATTATTTTGGTTGTGCTGGCAGGATAGCATTTGCTATCGGCATTTTTTTCAAAAAGAACCCGTCCTGTTTTTTTATCAACCAAAATTGCCGATTGTGCCTCGATAGATGGCGAATCCGCAAAAACAGGACTGCAAATCATAAAAAGTATAAGTAAAGCACACAAAGTGCTGAGTATTTTTTTCATATATAATCCTCCTTAAATTTGAAGAGAATAAAACTCTAACTTATATTTTACTATTAATTCAGATAAAAATCAACATAAATGCTAAAATTTTGTGTTAAAGTCTTGAAAATAATGTGAAACTGTTATATAATTGTTGCACAAAGAATTTTATTCTATAAAATTCTCAGGAGCTGTCGCTCCTTTGTGCTCTTTCGAGCACTGCAACAATTGACGGCGTCGCAAAAATGCCCTTGCAAGCAAGCATTTTTACTCCTGGTAGAATTGACGTCTAAATTGTGCACGAATTCTATGATTATTGTACAAAGAATTTTATTCTATAAAATTCTCAGGAGCTGTCGCTCCTTTGTGCTCTTTCGAGCACTGCAACAATTGACGGCGTCGCAAAAATGCCCTTGCAAGCAAGCATTTTTACTCCTGGTAAAATAATTTTGCGGCATCTAAATCGTTCACTTATTTTATAATAATTTGCAAATGTGTTTAAAAACATTTTTTGTCAGGAGGAATTTAAAAAATGATTAAGGTTGCAATCGACGGACCTTCAGGTGCGGGCAAAAGCACAGTATCAAAGGCGGTTGCCAAAGAATTAGGATATATTTATGTAGATACAGGGGCAATGTACCGCGCGGCAGCACTTGGATGCATATGCGGAGAAATTGATATTTCGGCAAATCCCGAGGCGGCAGCAGAAATGGTTTCATATATGAATATTGATATTAAATACGGCGAAGACGGCACTCAGCTGATTTATCTTGACAAAGAAAATGTAACCGACTTTATACGCACACCCGAGGTTTCGATAGGTGCATCGGATATTTCAAAAATACCGGCGGTGCGTTTAAAGCTTGTTGATATTCAAAGAAAGCTTGGCGAAAAAAGCAATGTCATTATGGACGGTCGCGATATCGGCACATATGTTTTTCCTGATGCAGACGTTAAAATATTTCTTACAGCATCACCAGAAGAGAGAGCAAGACGCAGACATAAAGAGCTTTTAGAAAAGGGTCAGCAGGTAACCTTTGACGAGGTTTTAGAGGATATGCGCTATCGTGATAAAAACGATTCTACACGTGCGTTTGCGCCCTTAGTTCCGGCAGAAGACAGCATTATGCTTGAAACAGACGGAATATGCTTTGAAGATACGGTTAAAAAAGTTCTCGACATTATAAACGAGAGGTTGGAAAAAAATGCTTTATAATATAGCAAAAACTCTGGTGCGTATATTTATGCATATAGTTTTTAGAATTAAGGTAGTAAACAAAGAACTGTTCCCGAAAGAAGGACCGGTTATTGTGAGCATTAACCATACAAGCTATTGGGATGTGCCTCTGGTTGCGGCATTTATGCCGAGAAAACTGCATTATATGGCGAAACGAAGCCTTTTTGACATTCCTGTTTTAGGTAGCTTTATGAAATGGGTTGGTGCCTTTCCCGTATCAAGAGACAAAGGCGATATAGGGGCAATTAAAACAGCTCTTTCGGTTTTAAAAAATAATAACGTTGTGGCGATTTTCCCTGAGGGCAGACGTGTTTTAAAAGGAATGAAGCATTCAGCCAAGCCCGGTGTAGCACTTATAGCACAAAAAAGCCATGCTCCCATACTTCCGGTTGCAATAGGAGGAAAATTTAAGCTGTTTGCAAAAATTACAATTACAGTTGGCGAGCCTATTTATGTTGAAAAACCAAATGAAGAGAGCTTTTCGACTGACGAGCTTAAAGAAATAAGCTCAAACCTGGTTAATACAATTTTAACAATGGCTGGTGAACTTTGATGGAATATGTACTGGCAAAAACAGCAGGGTTTTGCTTTGGTGTAGACCGTGCGATAGATATAGTATATAAAAGTGCCGAAAAAGGCGAAAAATATCATACCTTAGGGCCTATTATTCATAATCCTCAGGTGGTTGACGATTTGGCGAAAAAAGGCATAACACCTATTAACAGCCTTTCGGATGCTGAAAAAGATGCAAAAATTTTTGTAAGAACTCATGGTGTTGGCCCCGAAGTATATGAAGAAATGGAAAAATACGGGCTGGAGTATATAGATTTAACCTGTCCGTTTGTTAAAAAGATTCATAATATTGTAAAAGAACATTACGAGCAGGGAATGAAAATTATCATCATTGGTGATAAAAATCATCCCGAGGTCGAAGGAATAAACGGTTGGGCTGGAGGAAATGCCGTAATTATCGGTTCTGAAGAGGAAGCAATGACACTTTCAGAAGACGAAAAACCGACGTGTATCGTCTCTCAGACAACATTTAACAGAAATATTTATAAAAAAATAATATTTTTTTTAAAAAAAACTTGCAAAAATGCAGTACTTTTTGATACAATATGTAGTGCAACAAATAAGAGACAGGAAGAAGCATTAAGCTTGGCACAAAAAATGGATGCGATGATCGTTCTTGGTGGCAGGAATAGTTCCAACACGCAAAAGCTGTACGACATCTGCAAAGGGGCCTGTCCTGATACCTTCTGCTTAGAGTCTATTGATGAGTTGGGCAGTCTGGACGTGCTAAAAGGCAAACGAGTTGGAATTACTGCAGGAGCCTCTACTCCGGCAGTTATAATAAAGGAGGCTATTAAAAAAATGGAAAATCAAGAACTGAGCTTTGAAACACTATTCGAGGAATCCCTCAAAACTTTAAATACAGGTGATGTGGTTAAGGGTACTGTAATTGAAGTTAGACCGACCGAGGTCATTGTGGATTTACAGGTTAAGCAGGATGGTATTATCCCTGCATCTGAAATTTCTGATGACCCGAGCGTAACAACTGATCAGGTTGTAAAACCCGGCGACGAGATTGAGGTATTCGTTGTTCGTGTTAACGATGCTGACGGAAACATCATGCTTTCAAGAAGAAAGTTAGATGCAATTCAGACCTGGAATGATGTTGTAAAAGCACATGAGGAAGGAACAATTCTTTCCGGTAAAGTTGCAAGTGTAGTAAATGGCGGTATCATCGCAATGTATAAAGGTGTTAAGGTATTCGTTCCTGCATCATTAGCAAGCGACCGTTTCTTAAATGACTTAAACGAACTCGTTGGTAAAGAAGTTGAATTTAAGTTAATTGATATTAATGAAAAACGCCGTCGTGTTGTAGGTAGCATTAAAGCTGTTATGATGGCTCAGAAAAACGAACTCGAAGCAAAATTCTGGGAAAGTGCAGCAGTTGGCAACAAATACAACGGTGTAGTAAAATCTTTAACAAACTTTGGTGCGTTTGTTGACTTAGGCGGCGTTGACGGTTTAGTTCATATTTCTGAACTCAGCTGGCAGAGAATTAAGCATCCGTCTGATGTTGTAAGTGTTGGCGATACTTTAGAGGTTTACATTAAAGATATTAACGCAGAAACCAAGAAAATTTCTCTCGGCTTTAAAAAAGCAGAGGACAACCCTTGGGAAATCGCTAAGAAAACACTTAACGTTGACGATGTAGTTAATGTTAAAATCGTTAGAATGATGCCGTTCGGCGCATTTGCTGAAATTATTACAGGCATTGATGGTTTAATCCATATTTCCCAGATTGCTAACAAGAGAATTGCAAAACCTCAGGACGAGCTTGAAATCGGACAGCAGGTTGATGCAAAAATCGTTGAAATCGACTGGGAAAACAAAAAGATTGGCCTTTCTATCCGTGCTCTGCTGCCCGAGCCTGCTCCGGTAGAAGCTCCGGTTGAAGAAAAAGCTGAAGAGGAAGAAGCACCGGTTCATAAAGAAGAATTGGGCGCAACCATTGGTGAAGCAGTAGATGCTGAAGCTTCGGTTGAAGAATAATTAAAAATAAAAATTAAGGGCTGTGTGCAACAGCCCTTAATTTTTATTTGTTTTATAAAATGATAATTTCTTTTCTAAACTCAGACGGAGTCTGATTATAACGTTCCTTAAATTTTCTTGAAAAATAAAACTGGTCGCAAAAGCCCAATTGCTGGCTTATTTCGCCAATAGAAATATATTTTTTTGAAAGTAATTGCTTAGCTTTAAAAAACACAAGGTCATCGATATATTTTCCGATGGTTTTGCCGGTTTCTTTTTTGAAGGTTTTGCGTAGCTTGCTATCTGACACAAAAAGTTCTTTTGCAATAGTTTCGACACTTAAATTTATGCTTATATGTCTTTTAATATAATTTATGGTTTTTTCTACTATTTCTGAATATTGTTTAACAAAAATCTTTTCAAAATCATATTTTTTTGCGCAGTCAGATATAGTTTTATATAATATGGATTTCATTTTTAAAAAATCTATGTAATCATCAGATGAACTGCATTTTAACATAGTGTCAAAATCATCTTTTTCAAAAGGAACCTGGCAAATGGTTTTTACACTGTCAAGCAGGTCGTGCTTTTCAGCTGCACTTATTGAAAAATGAAAAAATATTTTTTCTAAGTGTGTGCATCCGTATGAAGCTATGCATCCTGCGGGAATGAGATAGGCATTTCCA
>JAZOBB010000147.1:0-18642 GCA_045595745.1 Clostridia bacterium
TATGAAAAAGAGTGCTATGTGTTTGATATAACAAAGAATTTTGCAGATATAATTTATGCAGAAATAAGAACCAAAAAAGCGGCTTTGGTTGAATATGTTATGATAGATGTTATTCCGCAATAAAAGTTTTAAAAGGGGGTATTTTTAGTGGAAAGACGTAAGACCAAAAAGATTTTGGTTGGCAAAGTCGGTGTCGGTGGAGAGTCTCCGATATCGATTCAGTCAATGCTAAATACAAAAAACGGTGATTTTGAGGCGGCTAAAAAGCAAACAGAGGCATTGGTTAACGCGGGCTGTGATATTGTTCGTTTGGCAGTTACCGACGATGCAAGTGTCGAGGTTGTAAGAAAGTTAAAGCAAACAGTAGATGTTCCGTTAGTTGCCGATATTCAGTTTGACTATCGTTTGGCATTAAAAGCTGTAGATGCAGGCATAGACAAAATAAGAATCAATCCCGGAAATATCGGAAATGACGATAAAGTACGTGCTGTTGTCGAAAAAGCGGCAGAAAAAAATATTCCCATACGTATTGGGGTTAATACCGGCTCAATTTCGCAGAACATTATCGACCAATATGGCGGCCGCAGTGCCCGCGGTTTAGTCGAAGAGGCAATGCGTCATGTTAAAATTTTAGAAGATAATAACTTTAATGATATAATAATTTCTTTAAAAGCATCAAGTGTGCCGATGATGATTGAAAGCTATCGAATGATTGCTGATATGGTTGATTATCCTTTGCATTTAGGTGTTACCGAGGCGGGCACAGCTTATTCAGGAACAGTTAAATCAGCAGTTGGCATAGGAACGCTTTTATCAGAGGGAATAGGCGATACAATTCGTGTATCGTTAACCGCTGACCCGGTTGAAGAGATAACTGCGGCAAAAGAAATTTTATCAGCTTTAGAATTAAGAAGGTTTGGAGCTACTATGGTTTCGTGCCCGACCTGTGCAAGATGCACAGTTGATTTGATTTCTATTGCCAATGAGGTATCTGAAAGATTAAAAACCTTAAATCGTGAAATAAAGGTTGCAGTTATGGGCTGTGTTGTAAACGGACCGGGAGAGGCTCGTGATGCTGACATAGGCATAACAGGTGCAAAGGGTGAGGGACTTGTTTTCCGCGGAGGCAAGATAATTCGTCGTGTTCCTGAAAGTGAAATCGTCGATACATTATTTGAAGAAATAGCAAAAATATAATTTGGCACAAAAGCCGTAAGGAGAGAGTTTGGTCAATGTCGTCGCTACTGGATGAATTGGTTGGGGCAGAATTGAGCGAAAAAATGTCGGATGTTGATGTTTTTAGCTTTAAGGTTTTCAGAGAAGAAAAAAAAGTATCAATTGGGCTTAAATGCTCTGATATACCGCAAAAAAAACTGCTCGATGAATTTAAACAAAAAATTATTTCAAAGTTTCAAATTGATAATGTTGAGCTTAACTTACAGCACGATGCCTTTAAGCTTACTGACGAAAATATTAATAATGTTTTCGAAAATTTGAAACAATATATTGTCGACAAAATACCCGCCGCTATGAGCTTGCTACTTCATTCTACAGCAAGCTTAGATGACGGTGTATTTTGCATTCATTTAAAATATGGCGGTGCGGCGGCTCTTGAAAATCGCAAGGTATCGGTTATTGCGGCAGAAATTTTGGAAAATATTTATGGCATAAAAATAGAGATTAAATTTGTTCAGGATACTACAGACACGAAGGAAATATTTGAAAAGGTAAAAAAAGAAAGCGAATCTTTAATAAAAGGAAGTGCAGAAATAGTAGCTGCTGCCGAGGTAAAGCCGGTTAATAAAAAGACGGTAGCTCAGCCGGTTAAAGACGCAGAAAATGAAGAAGATGACGGTATGCTGCTGGGTAAATCTTTTTCTGGAGAAATCACACCGATAGGAGAAATAAACGATTACAGCGGAAAAGTAATTGTTCAGGGTACATTGGTTGGGTTTGAAGAAAAAGAAATTAAAAATAATAAAACTATACTTGAATTATTTGTAACAGACAGCACTGGCTCAATAAGCTGCAAGGCATTTTTAGATACGGCAGAATTTAAAGAAATTAAAGGTGGTTTAAAAAAACTGCCTGCTGTTTGCGTACGCGGAAATGCCCAATATGACACCTATGCAAAAGAGGTGGTCATTATGGCACGCGATATAATGAAAAGCGATATAAAAATACGTCCTGATAATGCTGAAAAAAAACGGGTAGAACTGCATGCACACACATCTATGTCAGCTATGGATGCAATATGCAAGCCGTCTCAGTTAATTAAACGTGCGGCAAAATGGGGGCATACGGCAATAGCTATTACAGACCACGGTGTAGTTCAGGCATATCCCGAAGCTTTTGATGCCGGTAAAGACAACGGAATTAAAATTATATACGGTGTAGAATGCTATTTGATGGGAGAAAGTGCTAAACTTGCCTATGATGTGCAAAATATGCCGCTTGACGGCGATTTTGTTGTTTTTGATATAGAAACAACCGGATTTTCAGGAAAGTATGCAGAAATAATAGAAATAGGTGCTGTTAAAATTTCGAAAAACAGTGTCGTTGACCGTTTTTCAGAATTTATTAAACCCACAGAAGCTATACCGTACCATATAACAGAATTGACAGCTATAACAAACGGGATGGTTGAAAATGCCCGTGCTGTAGAAGAGGTTTTGCCTGATTTTATCAAGTTTTGCTCAGGAAGTGTGTTGGTTGCTCATAATGCAAATTTTGATGTTGGATTTATACGTAAAAAAGCAGAAAACTTAGGTCTTTCGGCTGATTTTTGCTATGTAGACACACTTGCACTTTCAAGAAGACTGCTAACTAATATTAAAAGACATAAGCTGGATAAGGTTGCAAAACACCTGGGTTTTGATTTTGAAGGACATCATCGTGCGGTTAATGATGCTGAGGTTACTGCAAAAATATTTTTGCACTTTGCCGAAATGCTTGAAAGAATGGGTATAAAAAATATATCTGAGCTTAACGAGCGATTAACCGATGAAAATGTAACTAAATACACAGACACATATCACGCAATACTGCTAGTTAAAAATATGGTAGGGCTTGAAAACTTATATCGTCTTGTATCAGAGTCGCATATAGATAATTTTTATCGCAGACCCAGAATATCAAAGGAAATGCTTGATAAGCATCGAGAAGGGTTAATTTTAGGCAGTGCTTGTGAAGCAGGTGAGCTTTATCAGGCAATTTTTTCAGGTGCTACAAAGGATAAAATAGAAGAAATCGCGGCTTATTACGATTATCTTGAAATTCAGCCGCTTGGCAATAATGACTTTATGTTAAGGAATCATTCGGTAAATTCTAAAAAGGATTTAATCGAAATAAATAAAGAGATTGTTGCCCTGGGTGATAAAATGTCAAAGCCTGTTGTTGCAACCTGCGATGTACATTTTTTAGACCCTGAAGATGAGATATACAGAAGAATTCTTCTTTCAGGTCAGGATTTTGAAGACGCAGACTTTCAGCCACCGCTTTACTTAAGAACAACAGACGAAATGCTTTCTGAGTTTGAGTATTTAGGGGCGGCAAAGGCTTATGAGGTAGTAGTTGAAAATACAAATAAAATTGCTGATGAAATTGAAGAAATAAGACCGATTCCCAAAGATACATATCCGCCCGAAATGCCCGGGGCAGTAGAAGAAATACAGGCACTTTCGAATGCTAAGGCTCACGAAATTTATGGTGAGGTTTTACCTGATATAGTACAAAAAAGAATGGAAAAAGAGCTTGTGCCCATAATTAAGTATGGTTTTGCCGTTATGTACATGATTGCTCAAAAACTGGTGGCAAAATCATTATCAGACGGCTATCTGGTTGGCTCGCGAGGCTCGGTAGGCTCGTCATTTATCGCATTTTTATCAGGCATAACCGAAATCAATTCCTTGCCGCCGCATTATGTTTGTCCAAACTGTAAAAACTCAGAGTTTGTTTTAGATGGCAAGCTCAGCTGCGGTGCAGATATGGAAGATAAGAATTGTCCGATATGCGGAACTAAATATAAAAAAGACGGCTATGACATTCCGTTTGAGACTTTCTTGGGATTTGACGGAGACAAAGAGCCTGATATCGACTTAAACTTTTCGGGCGACTATCAGCCTGTAGCTCATAAATATACCGAAGAGCTTTTTGGTGTGGGTCATGTATTCCGTGCCGGAACTATTGGTACGTTTGCGGAAAATACAGCTATAGGCTATATAAAAAAATATGGTGAAAAAATCGGCAAGGTGTTTAACAAAGCCGAAACCATGCACTTAGTAAAGGGTATGGAGGGAATTAAACGTACTACCGGTCAGCATCCGGGCGGTGTTATGATAGTTCCGCAGGCTAACGAGATATATCAGTTTACACCGATTCAGCATCCGGCAAATGATACCGAGTCAGATATTATAACTACGCATTTCGACTATCATTCAATAAGCGGAAAGCTGTTAAAGCTTGATATACTCGGACACGATGACCCTACGGTTATTCGTATGCTCGAGGATTTAACAGGACTTGATGCCAGAACTATCCCGATTGACGATAAGCCAACAATGAGTCTTTTTACCGGAACAGAGGCATTGGGTGCAACACCAGAAGAGATAGGCAGCGAGGTTGGTACGTATGCAGTTCCTGAGTTTGGAACTAAGTTTGTAAGACAGATGCTTTTAGATACTAAACCAACAACATTTGGTGAATTAATGCGTATATCCGGTCTTTCTCACGGTACAGACGTTTGGACAAACAATGCTCAGGATTTAGTCCGTAACGGAACAGCAACCCTACCTGAGGTTATTTGTACGCGTGACGATATTATGCTTTATCTTTTGCAACATAACCTTCCGCCTTTAAATTCATTTAAGATAATGGAAAAGGTCAGAAAGGGTAAAGGCTTAGCACCTGAAGATGAAGAACTTATGCGTGAAAATAATGTGCCAGAGTGGTATATAAAATCATGTAAAACCATTAAATATATGTTCCCTAAGGCTCATGCTGCGGCTTATGTTACCATGGCATTTAGAATTGCATATTTTAAAGTTCATTATCCTATTGCGTTTTACATTACATACTTTACCGTTCGCGGCGGTGATTTTGATGCACAGCTAATGATTCACGGCAAAGAAAAGGTTATGGCTGCTATGCGTGAAATTTCGGCGAAACCTGATGCAACTCAAAAGGATAAAAACGTGCTGACAATTTTAGAGGTGTGTAACGAAATGTATGCACGCGGAATAAACTTTTTGCCGATAGACCTGTACAAATCTCATGGTAAAAAATTCTTAGAAGAAGACGGCTCAATCAGACCTCCTTTAAACACGATAATGGGTCTTTCAGATACTGTAGCTGACAGTATTATTAAAGCACGCGAGGGTGGAGAATTTATATCCGTTGAGGATTTGATGAAACGTGCAAAGCTTGGAAAATCTATGATTGAGAAGCTAAAAGAATACGAGGTTTTAAAGGATTTGCCCGATACAAGTCAGGTAAGTTTGTTTGAGTTTTAATAAATACACAAGGAGAGAGACTGCATGAAAAGAAAGCTGTGTTTATTAGCGTCTTTCTTGCTCTTAGGTGTATGGACGGGATATTATACAGACATTTCGACAGCGGCTACACTATGGATTTTAGTTGCCGTTGCTACGATATTTAAGTGTATATTTTCTCGAAAACTTAAAGATTTATTATATGTTGCGGCGGCACTGTTTTTAATCTTTGGCAGTTTGTCTGTTATATACCGCGGAGATGTAAGTCTAAATAAATTATATCCTTATATAGATGAATACATAGATATTAAAGCCGAGGTTTGTGAAAGGCCGGTATTTAAAGATGACAAGGCAACCTTTGTTGCCAAAATTACGGAATTGTATTTTTTAGATGAGCAGATATATCCGAATGAAAAAGTAAGAATAACCTGGCGTACTGTGGAAAATAATCTTAATTTTGGCGATATATTTACTGCAAGAATCAGAATGGATTTACCATCTGAGGCAGAAAATGACGGAGCCTTTGATTATCGTACGTATTTAAAAACCAAGGGCATATTCTTTAGCGGTTATATAGATGGCGATAGTATGAAGCGGTGTGGCGTAAAAGAGTTTAACATATCTGATAAGATAAAGCAGTTTCATTATAAATGTTGCGATAACATTGATGAGCTTGTAGCATCTGATACAGCACCGCTTTTAAAAGGTGTGCTTTTAGGTGAAAAAAGCGATTTTGATGACGAAACCAAGCTACAGCTTTCGCGCAGCGGATTATCGCACGTAACTGCTGTTTCGGGATTGCATGTATCAACAGTAGCTACTATAATTTTTGCTTTGTTTAAACTGTTTAAAATAAGAAAACGCATAAGCGGCGTATTTGCGATTGCTTTTATATTTTTATTTGTGCTGATAAGCGGTGCACCGACTTCGGCAATACGTGCCGGAATAATGACATCTATGGCAATCATATCAGAATTTATCTTCAGAAAATCTGATGCATATACATCGATGGCATTTGCTGCAATAGTTATAGTTTTAGCGTGGCCTTTTGCGGTGTTTGATGCAGGATTTTTGCTTTCGTTTGGTGCTGTGTTCGGAATTTTGTTATTTTATCCACGGATATATAGAGTTGCTTTGTTTTTGTTGCCTAAAAATAAAAACAAAGCCTTAGCCATAATAAATAAAGTATTAAGCAAACCCTTGTCTATATTTTGCACAAGTATATGTGTTCAATTAACAACAGCTCCCATACTTTTATATTTATATCAGGAGCTTACGTTTTGGAGTTTGATTTCAAATCTTATTATAATACCGCTGATGTCTTTTGTAATGATTAGCGGAATTTTGGTGTGTACGGCAGGATTTATTGCAAAACCTATTGCTGTTTATATTGCGGGTTTGGGCTATCCGTTTTTGCTGTTACTTAAAGACACAACTGAATTTTTCGGCAGGCTCGATTTTGGTTATATATCATACGGTCACATAACACCGTTTTTTATTTTTGTATACATATTATTTTTAAGTGCTTTACACTTACTGCTTGGTAAAAAATATAAATTTATGGCACTTATACCCGGAACAACAATAATTGCATTGTTTATAGTCCTTGGGATACATACTGCTACTGACAAAACAGCAGAAGTTATGTTTATAAATGTTGGACAAGGAGACTCATCTTGTATAAGCTTGCCGCGCGGTGTAGATATTTTAGTTGACGGTGGTGGAACACCATCGCATATGGATTATTACGATATAGGTATTAAAACAGTAAAACCATATCTTTTAAAGCATGGAGTAGAGTCAATTGAGTATATGATAGCATCACACGGACATGACGACCACATTTTAGGTCTTACAACGTTAATTGATAATATTAAAGTTCGCGAGCTTTTGGTTCCTTACGGTTTTGGAGAAAGTGATTCTGCAAAGCTGCTGCTTGATAAGGCAAACGAAAAGAATATACCTGTGCGTGAACTTTCGGCAGGTGAGGTAGTTAATATATCGCCTGATGCACAGCTTGAGGTATTATATCCCAGCAAAAGTGTTGCAGATAGCTTGATATCCGAACAGGAAAATGAACGTTCGCTCGTAATGCGTCTTGTGTATGGTAAAACATCAATACTTTACACAGGAGACTTAGGTATTGATAGTGAACAGCAGCTTATAAATGGAAATAAACAAATTAATGCAAATATTTTAAAGGTTGCACACCATGGTTCTTCAAAATCCACTTCCGGTGAATTTGTAAAACTGGTAAGTCCGGAATATGCATTTATTCCGGTAGGGGAAAATATTTACGGTCATCCTGATGAAAAAGTGATTGAACGATTAAAAAATGAAAATTGCACTGTATTTAGAGCAGATAAAAACAATGACGTTATTTTTAAAATTGACTTAAATCAGATTATATCAGTCAGCGATTAAACGGCAGGAGGAATTATATATGGCACTTAGTGAACTAAAAACAATGCTGAAAAACGGAACACCGACGTGTAATGTGTTTTTGCTTTACGGCGAAGAGGTGTTTTTAAAATCACATTATTTTAAAAAGCTTTCTGAGCTTTTAATGCCTGATGCTATGGAAGAGCTAAATTATTTTCAGTTTTCTGATAAATCATATGACCTTGCTGCTGTTGATGAGGCGATAGAATCACTACCTGTATTTGCCGAAAATAAACTTATTGTATTTTCTGATTCACAAATATTTAAGCCTGACGGCAGAACAGGTGCAACGGCAGAATACCGTTCATATTGGGAAAGCAGAATTAAAGATATTCCCGAAAACGTATATTTAATTTTTAATGAGAATGAAATTGACAAACGAAGTGCAATATATAAATATGTAAATAAAAACCAAATGTCGGTTGAGTTCAGCTATCTTAGCGAAAATGAAATGATAAACTGGACTATGGGACTTTTTAAAACTTTATACAAGAGAATAAAAGCAGAAGATGCTAAATATCTTGTTGAAATTACCGATAGCGGAATGATGGCGGTAAAAAGAGAAGCAGAAAAGCTGGCAGCATATGTTCAAGATAGTGCGGTTATAACTCGTGCAGATATCGATGAGCTTGTAACTCCGTCAATAGAGAATAAGGTTTTTGATATGATTGATGCATTAATAGCTAAAAATGTTTCGTTGGCACTTATAAAGCTTAATGGTTTATTTTTACTCAAAGAAGATGCAAACAGAATTTTGGGTGCAATAATATATAATGTAGACAAATTAATTAATACCAAGCTGCTTTATGAGCAGGGGGCAGATAAAAATGAAATAATGTCAAAGCTTAAAATTGCACCTTTTCAGGTTGGTAAATATATAAGGGACTGCGGTCGATACAGCTTAGACGAGCTTTCAGCATTGCTAATGCGATGTGCTCAGACGGATTCATATCTAAAATCAAACTCTATGGATAACAACACTCTTTTAGAACTGTTGCTTGTTGAAAGCGCAGAATAATGGGCAAAAACGATTTCATAAAAAGTTCATAATTTATTTCTTGACAATTCATAAAAAAGGTATTATTATAGTGTTAGCACTCGAGGACGACGAGTGCTAACAATGAGGTGATTAAAATGGATATTGGAGAAAGAAAAAGAAAAATCCTCCATTCAGTCATCAATGAGTATATAGCAAGTGCAGAGCCGGTAGGCTCAAGGCATATAGCCAAAAATCTGGAGCTTGGATTATCAAGTGCTACCATTCGTAACGAAATGGCAGATTTAGAGGAAATGGGTTATTTAGAGCAACCGCATACCTCAGCAGGTCGTGTGCCGTCGGATAAGGGCTATCGCTTTTATGTCAATGAACTGATGAGCGATTACCAGCTCAGCTTAAAAGAGATGGATATGCTCAAAACGATGATGAAGTTTCAGATTGGTCAAATAGACAAGGTGATGAAAAGTGCCGCAGATTTTCTGTCGCAGTTTACACATTACACAGCTTTTATGACCTCACCTGAAATGAAGCAGGGCGCAATAAAAACAGTTGAACTTGTGCCTATTGATGCAACATCTATGCTCATAATTTTAGTAACTAACGAAGGGGTTATGAAAAATAGACGTGTTATAATTCCGCAAAATGTTGATACAGAATTTATACATCGTTTTTCAAACCTGTTAAAAGAAAAATTATCGGGTGTTACTTTAGAAGAAATTAACGTAGTCAAAATTCAAGAGATAAAAGAGGCAATGCAAAGCCATTTCGAGATGCTGTTTCCGGTGCTTGACTTTATTACAGATATCATCGAAGATGTAAGAAAAGAAACAGACGTTTATGTAAGCGGAACAACGAACATATTTGACTATCCTGAGTATTCCGACTTAGGAAAAGCCAGAGAATTTCTTGAGTTTTTAGATGATAAGCAGTCAGTAACCAAGGCACTTGAAGAGCCGTATAATGAAAATCTGCAAGAGGATGATTCTAAAAAGGGCAGAGTTCGTATTACAATCGGCAAAGAAAACGGATTAAATGTAATGCAGTCATCAAGTGTTGTTACTGCTAATTATTATGTGGGCGATAAAGTGATGGGTAAGGTCGGAATTATAGGACCTACCAGAATGGATTATTCTAAAGCGGTAGCGAAAATAGAACGAATATCACACTATTTAAACAGAGTTTTAAGTGAGTTATATTACGACGACAACAAGGAGTGAAAACGCTGTGAGTAAAGAAAATAAAACAGCAATAAATAACGAAGAAGAAAGCATTAAAGAAGAACAGACTGTGGCAGAAGATACAGCAGAAGAAACTGAAGAAGTTGATGAATTTAAGCAAAAATATGATGAGCTTTATGATAAATACTTGCGTATGCTTGCCGAGTATGACAATTTTAAGAAAAGAACACAAAAAGAAAAAGACGAGTTATATAGCTTTGCTGTTTCTGATACATTAGAAAAGCTGCTTCCTGTTTTAGATAATTTAGAAAGAGCAGCAGATGCAGCAGCTGAAAAAAGTCCGCTCTCTGACGGAGTTAAAATGGTATTAAAACAGTTTGGCGAAACTCTTGAAAAAATGGATGTAACACCTATCGAGGCTGTAGGTAAAGAGTTTGACCCGAACATTCATAATGCTGTTATGCACGTAGAAGATGAAGAAGTGAGCGCAAACACAGTAGTAGAAGAGTTCCAGAAAGGCTATAAATACAAAGAAAAGGTTATAAGACATTCAATGGTGAAGGTAGCAAATTAATCTGCCTTAATCATTTATATATATTCTATTTAAATAAACTTGTTTCACATATTTAGGAGGAATTATCATGGCAAAAACAATTGGTATTGACTTAGGTACAACAAATTCATGCGTAGCAGTAATGGAAGGCGGCGAAGCTACCGTTATTCCTAATGCCGAAGGCGGAAGAACAACTCCTTCTGTTGTAGCATTTACAAAAGATGGCGAAAGACTTGTTGGTCAGGTTGCAAAACGTCAGGCTATTACAAATCCTGACAACACTATTATTTCAATTAAAAGATTAATGGGAACAGACCAGAAGGTTAAAGCTGGTGGAAAAGAATTTTCTCCGCAGGAAATTTCTGCAATGATTCTGCAGAAGCTTAAAATGGATGCAGAAGCATACTTAGGCGAACCGGTAACTCACGCAGTTATCACAGTTCCTGCTTATTTTAACGACTCACAGCGTCAGGCAACTAAAGACGCAGGTAAAATTGCAGGCTTAGAGGTTCAGAGAATTATCAACGAGCCAACAGCAGCATCTCTTGCTTATGGTATGGATAAAGACGGCGACCAGAAAATTATGGTTTATGACCTTGGCGGCGGTACTTTTGACGTATCTATCTTAGAGCTTGGCGATGGTATTTTCGAAGTTTTGGCAACCTGCGGTAACAACCGTCTTGGCGGCGATGATTTTGACGAAAGAATTATCAACTATTTAGCTGATGAATTCAAAAAGGAAAACGGCATCGACTTAAAAGCTGATAAAATGGCTCTTCAGCGCTTAAAAGAAGCTGCAGAAAAAGCTAAAATTGAGCTTTCGGGTGTAACAACAAGCAACATTAACCTGCCGTTTATCACAGCAGATGCATCAGGTCCTAAGCATCTTGATATGACGCTTACACGTGCAAAATTTGACGAGCTTACTGCTGATTTGGTAGAGGCTACTATGGAGCCGACTAGAAAAGCTCTTTCTGATGCGGGTCTTTCTGCAGGAGATATTGATAAGGTTTTATTGGTTGGTGGTTCTTCAAGAATCCCTGCTGTTCAAGAAGCTGTTAAAAAGATTACCGGCAAAGAGCCGCACAAGGGCATTAATCCTGACGAATGCGTAGCATCAGGTGCTGCAATTCAGGCAGGCGTTTTAACCGGTGACGTAAGCGGTATCGTTCTTTTAGACGTAACTCCGCTTTCACTCGGTCTTGAAACCTTAGGTGGAGTATTTACAAAGCTTATCGAAAGAAATACAACCATTCCTGCTAAAAAGTCTCAGGTATTTTCAACCGCAGCAGACGGTCAGACAAGTGTTGAAATTCATGTTCTTCAGGGTGAACGTGAAATGGCTGCATATAACAAAACTCTCGGTAAATTCCACTTAGACGGCATTCCGTCTGCTCCTCGTGGAGTTCCGCAAATCGAGGTAACCTTCGATATCGACGCAAATGGTATCGTTCACGTTTCTGCTAAAGACTTAGGAACTGGCAACGAGCAGAAAATTACAATTACTGCAAACACCAATTTATCTGATGACGAAATTGATAAGGCAGTAAAAGAGGCAGAAAAATTTGCAGAAGAAGATAAAAAGAAAAAAGAGGAGGTTGAAATTCGTAACAATGCTGATTCTTTGGTATATCAGAGCGAAAAATCATTAAACGATTTAGGCGATAAGATTGATGCAGCTGACAAATCTGCTATTGAAGCAGAAATCGAAAAGGTAAAAGAAGCATTAAAAGGCACAGATAATGATAAGATTAAAGCGGCAAGCGAAGAGCTTTCTAAAAAGTTCTACGAGGTTAGCGCAAAAATCTATCAGCAGGCTGCTCCTCAGCAAGATCCGTCAGCAGCAGGTGCTCCGGGCGCAGATGCAGCAAACGGCGGAGCAGACGACAATGTTGTTGATACTGATTACGAGGTTGTTGACTAATAAAATTTAAAGCGGGGTTCCCGACTACTATTGCAACCCACAGCGGCAAGTCTGCTGTGGGCTTGCGTTGTTCGGGGATTTAAAGGGTGATTTTAATGGCAGAAAAAAGAGATTATTACGAGGTTTTAGGTGTAAATAAAGGCGCAAGCGATGATGAAATAAAAAAGTCGTATCGCAAAATGGCAAAAAAGTATCATCCCGACCTTAATCCTGACAATAAAGAGGCAGAGGCAAAGTTTAAAGAGGTTAACGAGGCATTTCAGGTACTTTCTGACAAAGAAAAACGTGCAAGATATGACCAGTTCGGTCATGCCGGTGTTGACCCGAACTTTGGTGCTGGTCAGGGTGGCGGCTTTGGTGGATTTGATGGCGGTTTTGACTTCGGTGATATATTTGGTGATATTTTCGGAGGCTTCGGTGGTCGTTCGCAAACGCGCAGAAACGCACCAAAACCCGGTCGTGACATAGGTGAAGAGGTTGTAATTACTTTTGAAGAGGCTGCTTTTGGTTGCGAAAAAGAAATCAGTTTATACCGAACCGAATACTGTCCTGACTGTGACGGAAGCGGTGCTAAAGCAGGCAGCGAGGTTACAACCTGTACACATTGCGGTGGTAGCGGTCAGGTTCGTACTGTTCAGCGCACTGTTTTGGGAAGTATGCAGACAGTAACTACCTGTCCCACTTGCTCAGGTAAGGGTAAAATTATAAAAGAGCCATGCCAAAAATGCGCAGGAAAGGGTAAGGTTAGAAAATCACGCAAAATAAAAGTTAAAATTCCTGCCGGAATTGATAACGGTCAGAGTATTTCGTTGCACGGTCAGGGAGATGTGGGCGATAAAGGTGCACCAAATGGTGATTTATTTGTAACTGTAAGAGTTAAGCCACACGAAATATTCCAGCGCAGCAGATTTGATGTTCAATGCGAGGTTCCCATTACCTTCGTTCAGGCAGCATTAGGTGCAGAACTTGAAGTTCCCACTCTTGATGGTAAGGTAAAATATAAAATCCCCGAAGGAACTCAAAGCGGAACGGTATTTCGTTTAAAAGGAAAGGGTATACCCGTTCTTCAAAGAAACGGAAGAGGAGACCAGTATGTTAAGGTAAACATTGAGGTTCCTAAAAATCTTTCATCTAAGCAAAAATCAATTTTGCGTGAATTTGAAGAAACTGATAAGGGTACAAATCACACTAAACAGAAAAGCTTTTTTGAAAAAATGCGCAACTTTAAAAACGATGATTAATTTATTGGTTTAAAACGCATAATATGACAGAAGGAGAGTGCGTAACATGAGTGAACTTTCATACGAAACACAAAATGGCTGGAAAGTAACAGACGACGCAAAGAAAAAAGAAATATTTGACTTTTGCCAAGACTATATAAACTATTTAAATGTTGGAAAAACAGAACGTTTAGCCTGCAGTGAGGCAGTTAAACGTGCAAAAGAAGCAGGCTTTTGTGATATAAAAGAAAAGCAGAGCTTAAAAGCGGGCGACAAGGTATATATGGTTAACCGCGACAAAAGTGTATATCTTGCAGTTATTGGCGAAGATGATATTTTAAACGGTATTAATTTTGTAATTGCACATATTGATTCTCCACGTATGGATTTAAAACAAAATCCGCTTTATGAGGACTGTGATATGACACTTTTTAAAACTCATTATTACGGAGGCATTAAAAAGTATCAATGGACTGCCGTGCCTTTAGCTCTTGCAGGTGTTATATATACTGCTGACGGAAAAAAGGTAGATGTGCGTATCGGCGACAAGCCGGGAGACCCTGTTTTTTGCGTAACAGATCTTCTGCCGCATCTTGCAGACGCACAGATGCAGAAAAAAGCTCCCAAAATTATTGAGGGTGAAAATCTTAATATTTTAATTGGTTCAATGCCTGATAACGATAGCGAAAAAGATGCATTTAAAACAGCAATGCTAAAGCTGTTAAACGAAAAATACGGCATATGTGAAGAAGACTTTATAAGTGCAGAATTAGAAGCATATCCTGCCGCACCTGCTTGTGATGTAGGCTTTGACCGCAGTATGGTAGGCGGCTACGGACAGGACGACAGAGTTTGTGCATATACAGCACTACGCGCGATTTTAGAAACAAAGTCGTGTAAAAAAACATCGGCTTGTGTTTTGGTCGATAAAGAAGAAATAGGCAGTATGGGCAATACCGGTATGCGCTCGGCATTTTTTGAATTTGTCACAGCTACACTGATTGAAAAAGCAAAAGGCACATATAACGAGTTGATGCTAAAAACAGTTTTCAGAAATTCTGATTGCCTTTCATCTGACGTAAATGCGGCTGTTGACCCGACATATCCTGAGGTTAGCGAAAAACGCAACGCATCATTTTTGGGTCACGGTATCGTAATGACAAAATATACCGGCTCAAGAGGTAAATCAGGCACATCGGATGCAAACGCAGAGTTTGTTTATAAGATTCGCAAGCTGTTTAATGATAATGATATTATCTGGCAAAGCAGCGAGCTTGGCAAGGTAGATGCAGGCGGCGGCGGAACAATTGCCCAGTATGTAGCAAACCTTGATATGGATGTTATAGATTGCGGTGTTGCACTTCTTTCAATGCACGCACCATTTGAAATTGCATCAAAACACGATATATATATGGCATATAAAGCATATCTTGCATTTTATATAAGGTAATAGTTAACACCTTTAATGTTTTGTGTATAAAGAATAATTGTTTTATTATAAGAAAATTTTATTGACTTTAATGTAGATATATGTTAGAATGATGCCGTAAAACTTAATACATTCACACAGAGTGTTGGTTATGCTTTAAAGGCCTATCGGCAAGGCATAATCAGTGAAAAGGGAATGGGGTGAGAATCCCCTGCGATAACTGTCGGTGTGTGCATCGAAGTTTTTGTATCCGTTAGCGAAAGCTAGTCATTGGGAACTGAGAAGGCAGGGTGCAAAAATGCGGACCTTTTGTCTATATGGTGCGAGTCACAAGACCAGCTTTGATGTTATTCCGTAATTGCTCAAAAGCACAGGAATGATGTTTTCAGATTAAGATGCTGAAACTTTGTTGTTTTTAAAGGCAAAGTTTTTGGCGTATTGCTCTTTATTCTTATCTGAATTGTGATTGAACACAGAAAAACTCAGCTGTGGTAATTTTTCAAAAAAGAAAAATTGCCGCAGTTTTTTATTTGCGGCAAAAAAGAAAGGATTGGTTTAAAATGAAATTAAAGAAATTGGTAGTGTTGTTTTTGTGCCTGAGCATTGCACTTACGGCTGTGTTTTTGCCTGTTAATGCAGAGGATTCACAGAACATAACAGTAACTTTAACGGCTAGTATGTATGGCAATTTGCTAAACGAGGCGACGCTTGTACCGATTGAGTTAAGCGGTAAGGAAACTTATAATTTAGATGATGTGTTTTTGGCGGCGCATACTCTTTATTATGACGGTGAGGACGGCTATGCGTCTGAAAACGGAGAATACGGTGCATATATTACAAAATTCTGGGGCGATGAAAGCGGCAATTTTGGTTATCAGATAAACGGAGGCACCAAATATGTCGGCGGTCTTGATACGACTGTAGAAAACGGAGATTATATTGATGTTGCAATATACGAAAACAAATATCCTGATACAGAGGTCTATACAAAATTTGATGCCTATAAAAAAGAGGCATACATAAGAGAAGAAATAGAATTAACTTTATATCAGGCGGGATATGATGAAAACTGGAATACGGTGTTCACTCCTTGTGAAGAAGTGACTGTTGTCGCTGACGGTATAGAATATATTACCGATTCAGAAGGCAAAATTAATTTGTCTTTTGATGAAGCAGGCACATATATTGTTACCGCCTGCGAAACTAAAATCGTTAAGGATGCGGAAGTTGCCGCCATCACCGCTCCTGTATGTGAGATAACGGTAAAGTCCGGATACTCAACGATTATGGATAATATTGCAGATAAATACAGCAGTGAAGCAATACTGTCAGACGGCAATATGATATGGTTCTTGGCAGATTTAGAGGTTTATAACCGCCTTTATCCCGAAAAAGGAAAGGTGCTGGCAGAAGATATAAAACAACAATGTATTGATAAAATAGTTTCGGATTCGATATCTTCATCAAAACCAACTGTTCTTGCAAAGAGCATACTCGCTTTAAGGGCATTAGGATATGATCCAAGACAAATATACGACAAAAGCTTTAATAAAACAGACCTTGTAGCAAAACTTACGGATTTAATAGATGAAAAGGCTGAATCGGTAACAGATATATATACAATATCTTATGTGTTGTTAGCTCTTAATCAGGGAGAAGGTTACATATCTGATGAGCAGGTCAAATATTTGCTTGATGAGATAGTTGCAAACAAAAAAAGCTGGCAGGAAAACGAATGGGGAACAGATGCCGCCACAGCTATGCTTTTAGCATTGACACCATATTATGACGAGAAAGAAGAAATTGCGGAAGTGATTGACGAAACTATTTCTATTATAAAAAATGCCCAGAGCGAAACAGGAGCAATAGGCAATGCCGCATCTACAGGACTTGCAATGGTTGCATTTTCTGCATTCGGCATTGATTCTTCTGATATAATAACCAACGAAAAATCATTAACAGACGGATTGATGGGTATGGCAGCAGAAAGCTTTGATGGCTTCGAGCCTATGGAAAATTCCTTTTCGACAGAACAGGGGTTTAGAGGTCTTCTTGCATTGGAATTGCTGAAAAAAGATATGGGAATAATGTATGATTTCAAAGATAATTCTATGAATCCGGTTTGGGTAGCGGGTGAGCCTGCAGGCTGTCCGGTAGTTTTTTCTTCAAGCATTGAAGAAATTAAAATTGAAATATCAGGCATAGATTCTGTTGAAGAAGGAAGATATGACCTGGCTGAAGGAACATATAGTTATACTGCATCAGCAAAAGGCTACGAGACATATACGGGTACATTTTTGGTATCGTCAGAGGAGGCGGAAAATCATATATTAAAGAAAATTGATGTTTCTCTTGAGGAAAAGGAAGAAAGTTATGGCGGCGGAAGCGGCGGTGGTTTTTATATCGATAAAAAAGATAAAGATAAAACAAGCGAAAAAATAACAGATATAGAATTAAGTGAAGAAAAAGATGAAGAGGCGGCAAGCTCAGAGGCGGAATTTGGCGAAAATACATATGATGATGTAAAATCTACTGACTGGTATTACGAGTCTGTAAAATATGTGCATGAAAATAAGCTAATGCAGGGTACAGAAAATGGTTTTGAACCTAATGAAAAAATGACCAGAGCAATGCTTGTAACTGTTCTTTTCAGAATGGAAAAGACACAAGAAATGGTAAATGAAAATAAATTTTCTGACATCTCAGAGAATGCTTGGTATTATGATGCTGTTATTTGGGCAGCAAAATGCGGAATAGTATCAGGTGTGTCAGAGCACGTTTTTGCACCCGACGAAAACATTACCCGAGAACAAATAGCAGTAATAATGTATCGCTATGCTCAGCTTAAAGGGTTTGATGTAAAAAACAACACAGAACTTGCGCAATATAAAGATGCAAGAAACATAAGCTCTTGGGCACTTGATGCATTAAAATGGGCAAATGGCGCCGAAATTATAAAAGGAACAAGTGACACAGAGATATTGCCCGAAAGTACAGCGACGCGTTCGCAAGTAGCAACAATTCTTATGAGATTTTGTGAAAGGTTTAAAAAATGAAATCAAATAAAAAAAATTTAGCAACTATAATTTTTATAGTTTTAATCATTATCCTTAGCGGTTGTGCGGCAAATAAGCAGGAAAATGATATTAACGAAGAAAATTATTATGCTTCTAAAGAAGAAATAGTAATACAACAACCTCAAACGGAAACGCAAGAGCCTCAAACAGTAGCACAAAAAGCTCAAGATGATAAAATAGCGGTCAAGTCTGATAATTCTTCAGATATAAAAAAAGATAATTCGGTTTTAGAAGTTGAAAAATCTGAAGAAATCAAAGAAAGCACAAATGAGCTTAAAAGCCTTACTTGCACAATGACAGTAAGGTGTGATGCACTGCTTTCAAATCTTGACA
>JAZOBB010000148.1:0-11362 GCA_045595745.1 Clostridia bacterium
CAGACTCTGATAGCACAAATTTTCCGCCATTTTCAATGGTAAAATTAACGCCCTCAAAACGAGGGCGCCCTTGACATGGCAAAAAATCCGTGCTATATTGCAGTTAAGGCAGGAAAGCCGAAATGCGGCTGTTCCTGCCCCCTAAAATTTGAATATTTTATCATAGAAAAATTGAATTTACAGAAAATTTCTCACACTGCCCAATTTGCTTTCAATCTTAGATAAATACAGTCGTGCTCAATCACACGCACGATTTTTAAATACATATAACTTATGGGATACAGTTATCATTACAAGCGTGTACGCTCCAGATGAGGTATATAATTTTATGGTTGACGAAAGCAACAGACACACAGACAGCTTTAAACAGTTAATCCGCAGAATCACAACAGTAGTTTATCACTATAAAGATGGTGACGAATACAAAACTGTTTCTGTATCTGGTGCAGAGTACAAAAACAAACTGCAACTTTTGGAAATGGCTTCAATAGACCTTTTAAGTAAGTAATAAGCCTCAGCCGGTTGCACCGGCTGAGGCTTATCTAATTATATTTATTTAGTAAATGTGCATTCCCATATACCTTTAATTGGCAAAGGTTGGTCTGCTTTCTTTGAACCTATAAACTCATTTATAACAAGTTTATATTCTCCTGATGCTATATCGCTCAAAGGAATTTTGAAAGATACTTTACCATTTTCAAAATCAGAAGTCGCTTTTGCACTTCCTTCGTCAATAGTTTTACCCGAATTGTCCAAAATTTTATAACTATTAATATCCATCACATCAAATTCCATGTAAGGTGGTTTTGTATAATCAAGCACTTCTGCCGAAACAACAAGAGCATCGTTAACCTCCGCATTAATCTTAATCATTTCTGTTGCTTCTTCATATATTGTACCTACAACCGCTGAGCCTTTATTTACATCTTTAAAACCTCTAAAGTGGTTTGCAACAACAGCACCTACTGAAATTACACATACAACCATAACCGCAACGAGTGGCAACATTTTCTTAAATCCCTTATTTGTTCTTTTCATAACATACTCCTCCTTATTAGATGTTTGTAAGTAACAATTTTTTATAATACGATTTTTCATTTCGTTAGACATTTTAATTTCTTCTACAGATTTCTTTAAATCATCATAAATCATCAGTTAAGACCTCCTTTTTATACTTTTCCTTTAATAACTTTCGCCCTTTTTGTAGTCTCATTTTTACAGCAGATGGTGTTTTACCTACAATTTCTGCTATTTCATCTATTTTGTATTCTTCAACATAATAGAGCATAAGAACAATGCGAAACTTTTCAGGCAAGGTCATCAATATTTCCAAAATACCTATTTCGGAAGATTGAACAGGAACTTCTCGCATATTATCAATATCAATATGTGAGTGTCTTTGCTTATACCTAAGAATATCTCTACATTTATTTTTGGCAACTGTAATTAACCACGCTTTTGTATGCTCATAGTCTTTTAGTGTTGGTTTCTTCTCAATATATTTTATAATAGTTTCCTGAACCACATCTTCTGCATCACTTTCACTTTTGAGAATTACATAGCATAGTCGATATAACACATCACCATATGTATGTACTAAATTTTCTATATTATCAGCTGATAGATTTTGCATTTATTAACCTCCTTTCACTCTATACACGAATAAACATCACTTTTGGTCAATTATTTATATAAAAATATTTTATATCTAATTTTAAAAATACTCAAGTCTTATTTATTATAGATATAACAAAAAGAACTGCTCACATTTCTGTAAACAGTTCTTTCTTCGTTTGCGATTATAAGATGTCAGTTACTATAACTAAATTCTTGTAAAAGTAAAAGTTCTTATAATCTTTGGATGGTGACCCATCGGAGATTCGAACTCCGGACACCTTGATTAAAAGTCAAGTGCTCTGCCAACTGAGCTAATGAGTCATATTTAATTTTTATATTAAAGTCATAAGACATTTTAGACATTGGCTGGGCTGGCAGGACTCGAACCTACGAAATGCCAGAGTCAAAGTCTGGTGCCTTACCGACTTGGCTACAGCCCATTATTATACTATCGAAAAATTGGTTGGGCTGGCAGGACTCGAACCTACGAAATGCCGGAATCAGAATCCGGTGCCTTACCAACTTGGCGACAGCCCATTATAGTACGACAGCATAATTGGATTGCCTTGCAGTAAAACAAGTGGGGTGGGTAACCGGAATCGAACCGACGACCTCTAGAGCCACAATCTAGCGCTCTAACCAACTGAGCTATACCCACCATATGGCGCGCCTGAAGAGATTCGAACTCCTGACCCACTGCTTAGAAGGCAGTTGCTCTATCCAACTGAGCTACAGGCGCATAATAAACTGGAGCGGGTGATGGGAATCGAACCCACACAATCAGCTTGGAAGGCTGAGATTCTACCATTGAACTACACCCGCGCAATATTCTGCTACCATGTTTCCTTCATCTACAACCCGAGCCGACCTTTAGTATTATAGCAGAGTTATTCTATTAAGTCAAGTGTTTTTTTCAAAAAAATTCAAAATTTTCTTACAAAATGTAATTTACCCGGTTTTGACCAATATTATTTATTATTTTTTAAAAAAGTATTGACAAATTAATTATATTCTGATAAAATAATTAAGTCTTATTTGAGCAAGGGCCATTAGCTCAGTTGGTCAGAGCAACCGGCTCATAACCGGTTGGTCCGGGGTTCGAGTCCCTGATGGCCCACCAGAAAAAAGCACCGACTTTTTGTCGGTGCTTTTTATATTTTTGTTTAAGGGACTCGAACCCTGAGAGGGTTTTTGCGTAAAGAAAATATGCCGGTGGCATATTTTTAGCAAAAAGGTGCGCTCGGCTCATCTGTTCGTTTGTAAACGCACTCACGACGATTCACTGTCGCTACCACATTTTTACGAGTGTGCCTTCGGCACAAGTAGCATCTAAACTTCGGCTCTTACAGAAAAAAGCGTAAGGACGATTCTGTTGCCCAGTTGTCTTTTTCTTATCTTTAATTTACTTATTTCTTACGTCAGAGAAAAAATTGCTTATAAGTTCGGTGCATTCTTTTTCACATATTCCGCCGTAAACCTCGATGCTGCTTCCAAAAAGCTTTTCCTTGGTTATATCAATGCGTCCTCCGCAAACTCCGCTTTGAGTATCATATGCACCAAAGTAAAGACGTTTAATTTTAGCAAGCATTATCGTTCCACAGCACATTGCACAAGGCTCTAAGGTAACATAAAGCTCGCAATCGGACAGTCGCCAATTACCCAAAATTTCGCAGGCTTTGCGAATCGCCAGCATTTCAGCGTGGGCATCGGGCATCGAACGGCTAATGGTTTCGTTATGAGCACTGCTGATTAATTTATCACCTAAAAAAATGGCGGCACCGATGGGAACTTCGCCATCTTTTGCGGCTAAATAAGCCTCGTTAAGTGCAATTTGCATTTTAGCGTTTTTCATATTTCCTCCTTGCCGCCTCGCCCATTAAAAGAGCTGCTGCAATGCTTACATTAAATGATTCCGCACTGCCATACATAGGAACTTTTACGGCTTGGTCTGACACAGAAAGCACCTCGTCGCTTATGCCGTTTGCCTCGTTACCGAGAACGAAAATCAGTTTTTTATCCCAGTTTGCTCGGTATAAATCAACACAATTTTCACTAAGAGCACTTGCAAGTATTGTATATCCGCGATTTTTCATATCGAGTAGCAAAGAGGTGTTGCAATCACATACTGTTTCTACAGAGAAAATCGAACCCATTGTAGAACGCACAACCTTCGGAGAATATAAATCTGCGCATCCTTCTGATAACAAAACACCGTCAAAGCCCAAAGCATCTGCTGTGCGTATAATTGTGCCTACATTTCCCGGGTCGCGCACGTTGTCGAGATACAAATAACTGTCTTTATTTAAATTAAAAGAAGGTTCAGAAATTTTTGCAGTGCAAAGTATTCCCTGAGGAGTTTCGGTATCTGAACAACTGTTAAAAATTTTATCGGGCATAACAGAGCAGGGGAACTGCTCCCAAAACGCATTTTTGTCTTGGTTAGCTGATAAGAAACTTTCGGACAGAAAAAAAGAATCAATATCAAAAGGAGATTCCACAGCCAAAGAGCAAGCTCGCAAACCTTCTACAATAAAAAGCCCTGATTCTTGACGAAACTTTTTTTTGCTTAGTTTTTTCAGTTGCTTTACGACTGAATTTTCTGCGCTTGTTATCTGCTTCATGTTGATGCCTCCTTGTAACAATTAATACATATAAATAATAACTATATTCTATCACAAAAACATTATATTTTCAACAGATTAACATTCTTTTGTTGATTTTTATATAGTTTTTATGGTATAATAATTACATCAGTATAAGAAAAGGAGAAAAATAATGATAACAAATGATATTAAATATATTGGAGTAAACGATCACGAAATTGACTTGTTCGAGGGTCAGTATATAGTTCCTAACGGTATGGCATATAATTCTTATGCGATTATGGACGAAAAAATTGCTGTTATGGATACGGTAGATGCTCGTTTTGCTGATGAGTGGCTTAAAAATATAGAAAATACTTTAGAGGGCAAAAAGCCTGACTATCTTATAATTCAGCATATGGAGCCAGACCATTCATCAAGCATTGTTCATTTTGTTAAGGCATATCCTGATGCAAAAATCGTTTCGTCATCAAAGGCATTTGTTATGATGAAAAACTTTTTCGGTGATGATTTTGTAGACAGACAAATTGTAGTGGCAGAGGGTGACACTCTTTCTTTAGGCAAGCATAACTTAACCTTTGTTACAGCTCCTATGGTGCATTGGCCAGAGGTAATAGTTACTTACGACAGTACAGACAGAGTTCTGTTTTCGGCAGACGGCTTTGGTAAATTCGGTGCTTTAGATGTAGAAGAAGAGTGGGCATGCGAGGCAAGAAGATATTATATAGGAATCGTTGGAAAGTACGGTGCACAGGTTCAGGCACTTTTGAAAAAGGCTGCAGGACTTGAGATTGACATCATTTGCCCCTTGCACGGTCCTGTGCTTAAAGAGAATTTAGGATATTATATTAAGCTTTATGATACCTGGTCTAAATACGAGGTTGAAACCGAGGGCATAGTTATAGCATATACCTCTGTTTACGGAAACACCAAAAAAGCGGTTTTAAAGCTTGCCAAAATGCTTGAAGAGCGCGGTCAGAGAGTGTGCGTAAACGATTTGGCAAGATGCGATATGGCAGAGGCAGTAGAAGATGCGTTCAGATACGGAAAGCTCGTTTTAGCAACGACAACCTATAACGGTGAAATCTTCCCGTTTATGCGTGAGTTTATTAATCATCTTACAGAGCGCAATTACTCAAACAGAGCTGTTGCCTTTATCGAAAACGGCAGTTGGGCACCTACGGCAGCAAAGCTTATGAAAGGAATGCTTGAAAAGAGTAAAAATATTACGTATGTTGATACAACAGTAAAAATAATGTCTGCTTTAAATGATGAAAGCTTGGCGCAACTCGAAAACTTGGCTCAAGAATTATGTAAATAATGCTTAAAAAGTAACTGTAAAAAATATTTTTTACAGTTACTTTTTTTATTGACTTAACACATCGGTTGTGATATACTCAATTTGTTGCGTTTAAAAATGAGAAAAAGTCAAAAGGTGGTGAATGAGTGACGCAAAATATTATTGTAAAGCTAAAAACCAATATTAATTTTTTGACTAAGGTTGAGCAAAAAATAGCTAGGCTTATTATTGAAAATCCAAAAGAGTTTATAACCTATTCAATGTCAGATTTATCACAAAAGGCAGGGGTATCTCAGGGGAGTATAATAAATTTTTCGACAAAGTTTGCAAACGGTGGTTTTCCTGAGCTAAAGCTGCAGATTTCAGCTTGCTATGCATCGCAGGAAGAACAGCAGTTTAACATAGTAAGTAATGATGACACCTTAAAAGAGGCTTTAGAAAAGAATATAAATTCACTTAACGAGGCATATCGTCTTACTCAAAAGGTAAATAATGAAGAAACATTAAAAAGGGTAACAGACAGAATTTTAAAGGCAAAAAAAGTTGAAATTTACGGAATTTATCGCTCTGCAGCGGTTGCATCAGATTTGTTTTATCAGCTCTTGCAGCTTGGTATTCCCGTGGCTTTTATAAGCGATATATTAACCTGTGCGGTGTCGGCAGCAATGCTTGATGAAAATTCGTTGGTAATAGCAATATCCTCATCGGGCAAAACAAAGGATATAATAGATGCGGTAGAAAATGCAAGGAAAAATAACGTTCCGATTGTTTCAGTAACATCAAACATAAATTCGCCGCTTGCTAAGCTTTCTGACGATGTTTTAATTGCGGCATCCAGTGGCAATTCAATAAGTAACAGTCCGACAGAGGTGCGTTCGTCACAGCTTTTGCTTACAGATACAATTTGTTCTTATATAAGTAACAAGATTCATAAAAATGACGAAAATATTTATTTTAAACTAAAGAAAATTTTAAATTCGCATAATGTAGAAGAGGTTGAAGATGAGTAAAGAAGGTATTTTTAAAAATCAAAAAGTAATGAATGCAATTTATCTGGGGGTTTTGTGTTCGGTTTCTTATCTTGCGGTATATTTTGCAAGAAATGTTTTAGGCACAGTAACTCCGCAGATGGTCGAGGGCGGATATAATGAGGTGTACATAGGAAGGGCATCGTCTGTTTATTTTATTTTTTATGCCGTAGGTCAGCTTATTAACGGATTTATAGGGGATAAAATCAAAGCAAAATATATGATAAGCATAGGTCTTTTTATGGCGGGTGTTACTAATTTAGTGTTTTCTAAAATTTCGCTTGTGCATCCCGATGCAGCACTTATTGTTTATGGCTTTACGGGATATTTTCTTTCTATGATTTACGGTCCTATGACACGTGTTGTGGCAGAAAACACAGAACCGATATATGCAACAAGATGTAGCTTAGGCTATACCTTTGCATCGTTTTTCGGTTCGCCCTTAGCAGGCATTACCGCCACATTTATGGTATGGCAAAGTGTATTTTTTGCAAGCAGTCTTTCGCTTTGTATAATGGCTGTTATTTGCTTTTCGTTCTTTGCACTATTTGAAAAAAGGGGTATCGTAACATACAGTCCATTTGCTCGAGGAAGAGAACGAGGTGCAGGAATTAAAGTTTTAATCCAGCGACAAATTATAAAATTCACACTAATTTCAATAGTAACGGGTGTGGTAAGAACAACAGTTGTATTCTGGATGCCTACTTACATATCACAGTATCTGGGATTTACACCCGATAAGGCTGCGGCAATCTTTACGGCGGCAACTTTGGTAATATCTCTTACTACATTTATATCCGTATTTATATATGAAAAGCTCGGAAGAAATATGGATTTAACAATACGTCTTATGTTTTTTAGTGCAACTATATTTTTCTTGTTGCTTTATCTGGTAAAGCAACCTGTTTTAAATGTTGCATTCTTGGTGCTTGGCATAATGTCATCAAATGGTGCGGCATCAATGCTGTGGAGCAGATATTGTCCGAGCCTTTGTGATACGGGTATGGTATCTAGTGCGACAGGATTTTTAGATTTTGTAAGCTATATAGCAGCGGCGGTGTCCAGTACACTTTTTGCAAATGCGGCATCCATTATCGGATGGGGAAATCTTATACTTGTATGGTTCGGATTGATGGTTTTCGGTGTGTTAATTTCGCTTCCGTATAAAAGAAAAAAGGTAGAAAATTAATTTTTACACTTATCGACAAAAACGTATTGACAAATTAAAATATGTGTGCTAAAATATCTTGCAAAGGCTAGGAACGGAAACAAGTAAGCTATGAATGGAGCGCAGAGAAACGGCGGGTGGTGCGAGCCGGGGTCTTGAAATAGTCCGAATACAGTCCGGGAGCTGCAAAGGAGAAATAACAGTAACCTTTGACGGGTGTGCCCGTAACAGCGCAGAGTACTATAAGAGTTTCAGTATCTTATGCTACTTGTCGAGGCAGGTCTCCGTGAGGAGCTTGTAAACTGAGGTGGTAACACGGATTTTTCCGTCCTCTGATTTATTTAGAGGGCGGTTTTTTTATTGCCAACTGTCTTCTAAATCTACAAAAAATAATTAAATGGAAGGATGGTTAAAATGGCAGTAAAAATTGTAATGTTGGTAATCTTTTTTGCAGTAATGTTAGGTGTTGGCTTCTATTGCAGAAAACACGCAACCGATGTTTCGGGCTTTGTTTTGGGTGGTAGAAGTGTAGGTCCGTGGCTTACCGCTTTTGCGTACGGTACATCGTACTTTTCGGCAGTTATTTTTGTGGGTTATGCAGGTCAGTTTGGTTGGAAATTTGGTGTTGCATCAACCTGGATTGGTCTTGGAAATGCCTTTATCGGTTCGCTTTTAGCTTGGGTTATACTGGGCAGAAGAACAAGACTTCAGACGCAACACTTAGGCACAGCAACTATGCCTGAATATTTTGGAAAACGTTATGATAGCAATGCTTTAAAAATAGTTGCATCGCTTATCGTATTTATATTCTTAATTCCGTACACAGCATCATTATACAACGGCTTATCTCGCTTGTTTGAAATGGCTTTTCCGGGTGTGTCATATAACGTATGTGTTGTTATTATGGCGGTTCTTACCGGAATTTACGTTATAGCAGGCGGATATATGGCAACTGCAATAAACGACTTTATTCAGGGTGTAGTAATGCTTGGCGGTATCGTTGCAGTAATAGTTGCCGTATTAAACGGACATGGTGGATTTATGGGTTCGCTTGCCGAGCTTGCGAATGTCCCCCACGAAATTCCGGGTGCTTATGCATCATTTTTCGGTCCCGATCCGTTCAATCTCGTATGCGTTGTAATTTTAACATCGCTTGGTACATGGGGTCTTCCGCAGATGGTTCAAAAGTTTTATGCAATTAAGAGTGAGAAGAATATTGCAAAGGGAACAATAATTTCTACTATGTTTGCCGTTATTGTAGCAGGCGGTTGCTACTTCTTAGGCGGATTCGGAAGAATCGCAGGCTTGGGGGTTACAGAGGCAGGAATGCCCGTTGGCGGATACGATGCAATTATCCCTGCGATGCTTGAAAATCTGCCCGATGTTTTAATCGGTGTAGTTATTGTTTTGGTGCTTTCGGCATCAATGTCAACTCTTTCTTCATTGGTACTTACATCAAGCTCAACATTAACACTTGATTTATTAAAAGGTCATGTTGTTAAGAATATGGATGAGAAAAAACAGGTACTTGTTATGAGAATACTCGTTGTAGTATTTGTAGCAATTTCTGCGTTTATTGCAATTAATAAAGATAAGCTCGGCTACATAGCAGATATGATGGGTATTTCGTGGGGAGCATTAGCAGGTGCGTTCTTAGCTCCGTTCCTGTTTGGATTATACAGCAAAAATGTATCTAAAGCATCTGTTTGGACCTGCTTTATTTTCGGAGCAGGAATTATGGTGCTTAATATGCTTATAAGACCGAGTTTTCCGGTTGTTTTACAGTCGCCGATCAACTGCGGAGCGGTTTCGATGATTGCAGGACTTATTATTGTTCCGGTAGTAAGTTTGTTTACACCAAAGCTTAAGAAAGAATCGGTAGATGCAATGTTTGCATGCTATGACAGCAAGGTCTTGGTTTCGGCAAAAGAAGCTTTAGGTGACGAAGATTAAAAGTAAATTGTTATAAAAACAGTTATAACCTTTATATTTTGAAAGGAAGAATTAACTTATGCCTATTACAGATTTTCTCGAAAGAAACGCACGACTTCATCCGAACGAGGTGAGTTTAGTCGAGGTAAACCCTGAAAATCAGCCTGATAAAAATATCTCTTGGCACGAATACAGCCTTATTGAGTCATCGGGCGGCGAAAAATACAGACGTGAGCTGACCTGGAAGGAATTTGACGTGGCAGCAAACCGCTTTGCAAACCTTCTTTTAACACGAGGAGTGAAAAAAGGTGATAAGGTTGCAATTTTAATGATGAACTGCATCGACTGGCTACCGATATATTTTGGCATTTTAAAATCGGGTGCTATTGCAGTTCCTATGAATTTCAGATTTTCAGCTGACGAAATTGAGTATTGCGCAGACCTTGCCGATGTTTCGGTATTAGTATTCGGTCCTGAGTTTACTCAAAGATTAGAAAGTGTTTTGCCAAAATTAAGAATTAAGCATTACTTTTTTGTGGGTAAAGATGTTCCGTCATTTGCAGACAGCTATGAACAGATGATTACATATTGTTCTTCAATAGTTCCGCCTGTTGAAATAGATGATGAAGATGACGGCGCAATATATTTCTCATCGGGCACAACGGGCTTTCCTAAGGCAATTTTGCACAGACACAGAGCACTTGTGGCATCTTGCGAGGTAGAGCAAAAGCATCACAGTCAGACCCGTGATGATGTATTTTTGTGCATACCGCCTCTTTATCATACAGGTGCAAAAATGCATTGGTTCGGTTCGCTTATTTCAGGCTCTAAAGCGGTTATTCTTCGTGGAATCAAGCCTGAATGGATATTGCAGACAGTTTCTGACGAAAAGGCAAGCATAGTATGGCTTTTAGTGCCGTGGGCGCAGGATATTTTAGATGCAATTGAACGTGGAGATATAAAGCTTTCTGACTACAGACTTTCACAATGGAGACTTATGCACATCGGTGCCCAGCCTGTACCACCGTCACTTATTAAACGTTGGAAAGAGGTATTCCCGAATCACGAATATGACACAAACTACGGCCTTAGCGAGTCTATTGGACCCGGTGCGGTGCATTTGGGTGTTGAAAACATACACAAGGTCGGTGCAATAGGAATTCCTGGCTATAATTGGCAGGTAAAAATTGTTGATTCAGAGGGTAACGAGGTTGAACGTGGCGGAGTAGGAGAGCTGTGCTTAAAAGGCGACGGTGTTATGAAGTGCTACTATAAAAATCCTGAGGCAACCCGCGATGTTTTGACTACTGACGGCTGGCTTTATACCGGCGATGTTGCACGTCAGGACGAAGAGGGATTTATCTATCTCGTTGACCGTAAAAAAGACGTTATTATTGTTGGCGGAGAAAATATTTATCCTGTTCAGATAGAAGATTTTTTACGTTCAAATGAAAAGATAAATGATGTAGGCGTAATTGGTCTTCCTGATGAACGTTTGGGTGAAATTACAGCGGCTATCATTCAGCTTAAAGAGGGTATGACCGCAACAGAAGAGGAAATACGCGAGTTCTGTATGGAGCTTCCAAGATACAAAAGACCTAAGCAGATTATCTTTGCCGATATTCCTAGAAATGCAACCGGTAAAATTCAGAAAAATGCTTTAAGAGAGCGTTACGGCGCAGCAAGATTGGTAGAGGCAGAAACAACAAAATAA